>JBNKKA010000026.1:0-32827 GCA_050291585.1 Desulfobacteraceae bacterium | reverse complement strand
GTCGAGCACAACCTGGCAATGGTCAAGTCCAAGGGCGCCAAGGAAGTGGTTTTCGCCTGCCCTTCGTGCTACGAGATGTGGAAGGAGCACTACCCTTATAAGGAACATGGGCTCGAGATCTACCACAGCACCCAGTACCTGTTGCGGCTGATCGAGCAGCGAGCGATTCCCCTCAAGGAGCTGGATCTCACGGTGACCTATCACGATCCCTGCGACCTGGGGCGCGGCGCGCGCGAGTTCGACGCGCCCCGCAACGTGCTCAAGGCGATCCCGGGGGTCAACTTCGTGGAACTGCCCAACTCGCGTGAAAACTGCAACTGCTGCGGTGGGGGCGGCAACCTGGAGATGATCGATGCCGGACTTTCCACGGGCATCGCCAAGTCCAAGATCGAGGAGGCCCTCAGCACCGGGGCCGACGCCATCGTCACCTCCTGTCAGCAGTGTGTGCGCACCATGCTCACCTACTCCAAGCGCAACAAGGTGGGCCTGGATGTGATGGACATCACCCAGTTGGTGCAGCGGGCCCTGATTCTGGACGACTGATCAAAACCTAGGGTTTTGATCTTCGTCAAACGCCATCGCGTTTGGCATGAGCTCTAATGGTAGGTTTTTATCATCGAACAGGGTGACGGACATTTTTAATTCTGAGTGGGCCGTTCCGCGGCTGGGGACGGCCCGCCCTTCATGCTGTGAACTAAAGTTGCAGCGCTACGACGCAAAGGCGCTACGGCACTAAGGATCGGATATCGTACTCGCTGAATGGTTCGTGAGCCGATAGTGTAAGCATGGAAACCTGGCGACTGCTCGACACCCCGCCCATGACGGCGGCTGAAAACATGGCCCTTGACGAGGCCCTCCTGGAACTCAAGGGCGAGGGGCGCAGCCCCAACACCATCCACTTCATGCAGTTCTCCCCCCGCTCGGTCCTGGTGGGTTACCACCAGAGTGTCCAGGAAGAGATTCGCGAAACCTATTGTCGTGAACACGGCATCGAGATCAACCGGCGGGTCACCGGTGGGGGCGCGATCTTCTTCGACGAGAACCAGCTCGGCTGGGAGGTGATCTGCGACAAAAGCTTCTTCAACGTCAGCATCCCCACCCCAGCGCTGTTCAAACGCCTGTGCACCCCGGTGGCCACGGCCCTCGCCCGGTTGGGCGTGGCGGGGGCCGAGTTCCGGCCACGCAACGACATCGAGGTGGGCGGGCGCAAGATCTCCGGCACGGGGGGCACCGAATCCGAGGGCGCCTTCCTTTTCCAGGGCACCATGCTGGTGGATTTCGATGTGGACACCATGCTGCGGGCCTTACGTATCCCGGTGGAGAAGCTCAAGGCCAAGGAGATCGACTCGGTCAAGGAGCGCGTCACCTGCCTCAACTGGGAGCTGGGCCACACACCCGCTCTGGAAGAGATCAAGGCGGCCATCCAACATGGGTTCGAGCAGGATCTGGGTATCCGCCTCGTGTCGGGGGGGCTGACCGACGAAGAGCAGTCCCTTTTCGAGGCCAAGCTGGCCGAGTTCCGCTCACCGGCCTGGATCGACAGTGTCAAGCCCACCTTCCAGAAGCGCGAGGCGGTCCAGTCGGCCTACAAGGCCGAGGCGGGCATGATCCGCTTCACCCTGGTGGTCAATTTGCGTCAGAAGCGCCTCAAGGATATTTACATCACCGGGGATTTTCTCACCTTTCCCAGCCGCGCCCTCTACGACCTGGAGGCCGACCTGCGGGGCATGCCCCTGGACCGCGACCTCCTGCACACCAAGATACGTGAGTTCTTCGAGAGCGGCCGCATGGCCATCCCCGACATGGCCTGGACCGATTTCGTCAAACCCCTGGACCAGGCCCTGGATAAGGTTGAGATCTCACGTTTCGGCATCCCCCTTTCCTATTGCAACCAGATTTCGGTGGCCAACGCCTCCTTCGAGGAGGTGATCCGTCTGAAACCGAGCGTGCTTCTATTGCCCTACTGCGCCAAGCTGACCGACTGCGACCTGCGCTATGAAAAGGGCTGCCGCATCTGCGGGACAGAGCCCTGTACCATCGGACCGGCCTGGCGCCTGGCGCGCGACAACAAGCTCAAGGTCGTCAGCGTGGTCAGCTTCGAAGATCTCTGGGAAGAGCTCATGAAGATGAAGGCCGCCGGGGTTAAAGCCTATATCGGCTGCTGCTGTCAGCCCTTCTTTGCCAAGCATCTGGACGATTTCCAGAAAGCGGAGCTGCCCGGTATCCTCCTCGACATCGACAACACCACTTGCTACGACCTCGATCAGGCCAAAGCGGCCTACGCCGGCACCTTCGAGAGCCAGACCATGCTCGATCTCGACCTGCTGCAAACCATTCTGGAGGTGGATCCGGCATCACCCGCAGCCTGAGGCGATGCCGCTTGATCTTCTCAACGAGGCCGTATGAAAGAATCCTCTTGTGATATTCTCGTCGTTGGCGCCGGTCCGGCTGGCGCCACCGCCGCACGTGCCGCCGCCGAAGCCGGTTGCCACGTCCTGATGGTGGAGCGCCGCACCCGGGTCGGTATGCCCGTTCAGTGTGCCGAGTACATTCCCGCCATGTTGCTCGGACAGCTGGAGGTGAAACGCGATTTTATCGCCCAGAAGACCGAAGGGATGCGCACCTTTCTCCCCGGTCAGGAGGTCCACGAAACCCGCGCGCCGGGGTACGTTATCCACCGCGACCGCTTCGATCAGGCTCTGGCCGACAGTGCCGTGGATGCCGGCGCCGAGCTGCATACGGGCACTCGCGCCCTCTCCATCGATAGAGAGGGGCGTGTCACACTGAAAACCAAAAAGCAGGTGGTTTTCAAGGTCCAACCGCGCGTTATCATCGGTGCAGACGGCCCGCGTTCCACAGTGGGCGGCTGGGTGAACCAGATCAACCATCATCTGCTCCCCGGGGTCCAGGTGACCCTGCCCCTCAGCCAGCCTCTGACCCATACCGAGATCTACTTCGACCCCCGGATCGTCGGGGGCTACGCCTGGCTCTTCCCCAAGGGGGATATCGCTAACGTGGGCCTGGGGCTGACGGCCGCCCTGACCCCTCCCCGGGCGGCGCGCCGACTTCTGGACAACTTCGTTGCGCGGCTGGTGGCGGACCGCAAGGTAGCAGCCAAACCATTGGCCCACGCCGCTGGCTGGATCCCCGCGGTGCCCGTGCGCAGCGCCGTGTGCGGGAATATTCTTCTGGCCGGAGACGCTGCCGGACACACCCATCCCATAACGGGGGCGGGTATCTTCACCGCCGTCTCGGCGGGCAGGATGGCCGGCCGGTGGGCGGCCCGGGCGATCCGTGACGATGATCTAACCCTCCTGCAGAAATACGATGAGGAGTGGCAGGATCTACTCGGCGACACCCTCCAGCGGGCGGCCGAACGACGCCATCTAATGGAGAACAACTGGGCCGATTTCGATAAGATCATCAAGACCTGCTGGGTCGCCTATCGGGAGTACTATGCCCATGCCAAGTAACGACTTCAACGGGCTGAACGAGCGGCTCAGGGTGTCACGGGAGCTTTCCTGGCGGCGCTTCGGCAAGGCCATCGGTTTTTATCTGCCCGGTATCTTCTCCCTGGACGGCCACACCGGCAAGTATCCGGCGGTCTCCATCACCGGGTCCGAGTGCGCCCTCAAGTGCGACCACTGCGAGGGTAAGATCCTGGCATCCATGGCGGATGCCTCCGACCCCCGCAATCTGCTCGACATCTGCCGCCGCCTGGCGGCGCGCAAGCAGCTGGGCGTTCTCATCAGCGGCGGCTGCGATGCGGCCGGCAAGCTTCCCTGGGAGCGCTTTTTGCCCGCTATCCGTCAGATCAAGGCGGAGACCGACCTCTTCGTTTCGGTACACAGCGGTCTGGTGGATGAAGCGGAGGCTAGGGGTCTCAAAGAGGCCGGGGTGGACCAGGCCCTCATCGACCTCATCGGAGATGACGATACCTTCCGACAGGTCTACCACGTGCCCTTCGGGGTCGAACGCATCGAGGCCTCACTTGCGGCTCTGGACAAGGCCGGGCTGCCCATGGTGCCCCACATCGTCTGCGGGCTGCACTACGGTGAGATTCGCGGGGAGCACCGCGCCATCGAGATGCTCGAGCCATACAAAGTGCCTCAGCTGGTATTCGTCAGTCTCATGGGGATTCCCCACACGCCCATGTGGAAGGTGGCCACACCAAAGGCCGAGGCCGTGGCGGCCCTCATCGCCACGGCGCGCCTGACCCTGCCCGACACCATTTTGAGCCTGGGCTGTGCCCGTGAGCGGGGCAACGTGGCCATGGAGAAGTTGGCCATCGACGCCGGCGTCAACCGTCTGGCATTGCCATCCGAGGAGGCCATGCTGCACGCCCGGGGCTATGGGCTCGATATCGCCTTTCAACACACTTGCTGCTCCGTAGCCATGTGCATCCCTGCTGCGCCCTGGTTTGCGACCGCAGGAGAATTTCCATTGCAGAAGTAGACGTCAAAAAAACGGACGCGCCGATGGGAGCTACTTCTCTTCCCGCGTGCCTCAATCAGGAGAAGACAATTATGTCATCAGATAGCCAAACAACACTGGAAAGCCCCGACTACCTGCGCATGAGCCTGGCTGCCGCCATGACCCTGGGCTTTAAAAAAGGGCTCTTCTACCGCAACGCCAGACTATACTGCATCAACCTGCTCCTGACCTACGCCTCGGGCTGCGCCGCGCGCTGCGCCTATTGCGGGCTGTCCAAAAAAAGAGAGGGCGAATACAGCGAGAAGAGTTTCATCCGTGTGGCCTGGCCCACCCACTCCCTGGAGGAGATCATTGCGGCCATCTCCACGCGACTGAACAAGGTCAAGCGGATCTGTATCTCCCAGGTGACCAACAGCCGCAGCATCGAGGACACCAAACGCATCTGCCAGCGCCTGCGCGAGAGTTTCGATGTGCCCGTCTCCCTGCTCATTTCGCCCACCATCGTCTCACGGGACGACCTCATCGACTTCAAGGCCGCCGGAGCGGACAAGATCGGGGTGGCCATCGACCTGGCCACGGCCGAACTTTTCGACCGTCATCGCGGCAAGGGGGTCGGCGGGCCCCACAAGTACGAGACCTATATCGACACCCTCTCCCAGGCTATCGCGCTCTTTGGCGAACGCAACGCCGGCTCCCACTTCGTCACCGGCATGGGGGAGACCGAAGCGGAGATGGTGGCGGCCATCCAGAAGGTTCAGGACATGGGGGGCTGGACCCATCTGTTCTCCTTCTACCCCGAGGCCGAATCCCAACTGCGCGACCACCCCATGCCGGCTATGGACCACTACCGTCGCATTCAGCTTGCGCGCTACCTCATCGATGAAAAAATGACCGCCGCAGATCGCATGCGTTTCAACACCGAGGGCCAGATCTGTGACTTCGGAGTGGCCGAGGATCGTTTGGAGGCCGCCATCGACAGCGGCGAACCCTTCCGCACCAGCGGCTGCGCGGGCTACGACGGCCAGGTGGCCTGCAACCGCCCCTTCGCCAATTCCCGCCCGGGGCCCGACATGCGCAACTACCCCTTCGCGCCCACGGAGGAAGACGTCGCCCGTATCCGTGAGCAGATGGGGGTCATGCCGGTTTGCAGGGGATAAATCCGCACTTGCAAAACCGATCGCTTTGGTTAACAACAGCGGTGGTAGCCACTCAGGGGCTAATTTTCCAGACGATTTTTACCGTCGCAGAAGATCTGTCGGACGGTCGTTTTGATACCTCAATACACGTAAAGGAAAGCTGAAAATGAAAGACTTGGATGCCATTTTTTCACCCAAAGCCGTCGCCGTGGTGGGGGCTTCTACCGCGCCGGGCAAGGTGGGCCACGATATTTTCGTGAACATCCTCAAGGGGGGATTCACCGGTACTCTTTATCCGGTCAATCCCAAAGCCAAGGCCATCGCCGGGGTGCGCGCCTATCCCAGCGTCACCGACATCCCCGATGAGATCGATCTGGCCATGATCATCCTACCCCCGTCACTGGCCAAGGCGGCCGTCGAGGGCGCCATTAAAAAAGGGGTACAGGGGATCGTCATCGTCTCGGCCGGCTTCAAAGAGGTGGGCGGCGAAGGTCTAGAGATCGAAAACGAGATCGTGGCCATGTGCCGCGAGGCTGGCGTGCGCCTAGTGGGACCCAACTGCCTGGGCGTCATCAACCCCCTGGCCGACGTGGCCCTCAACGCCAGCTTTTCGGCCCGTATGCCCAGGGCCGGTAACATCTCCTTCATCTCCCAGAGTGGCGCCCTGTGTACCGCCGTGCTAGACTTCGCCACCGACAAGGAGTTCGGCTTCTCCAAGTTCATCTCCATCGGTAACAAGGCCGATGTGGACGAGCTCGACCTGCTGCGCTATCTACACGAAGATCCCGACACGGAAGTGATCATGATGTACGTGGAGGAGCTCCAGCGGGGGGCCGAGTTCGTCGCCACCGTACGGGAGATCACCGGTGGCGATCGACCCACACCGGTCTTGGCCATTAAATCCGGGCGCACCAGCGCCGGCGCCGCGGCGGCTGCCTCCCACACCGGCTCTTTGGCCGGTTCCGAGGCGGTTTACGACGCCATCTTCGCCCAATCTGGCATTATCCGGGTGGATAGCATCGATGAGCTCTTCGACTTCGGCATCGCCTTCGCTTACAAGAACGAAAACGCCCTGGGCAAGCTGCGTCGCAAGGTGCCCCAGGGCAACCGCGTGGCCATCGTCACCAATGCCGGCGGCCCGGGCATCGTGGCCACCGATATGACGGTCTCCTCCGGCCTGGAGCTGGCCAAGTTCAAAGAGGACACCATCGAGGCCCTGGTGAGCCATTTGCCCGCCACGGCCAACGTCAACAACCCGGTGGACGTCATCGGAGATGCGGCCCACGATCGCTATGAAAACGCCCTCGCGGCCGTCATCAAGGACGAGGGCGTCGACGGCGCCCTGGTGATCCTGACCCCCCAGAGCATGACCAACGCCATCGGCACCGCCGAGGCCATCGTGCGCATCGCCCGTCGTTCGCACAAGCCCATCCTGTGCTGTTTCATGGGTATCATCGACGTCTCCGCAGGGGTCAAGTATCTCCAGAACAACGGTGTACCCGTTTACCGTTTCCCCGAAAACGCCGCCAAGGCCTTCGGCGCCGTCTACCGTTACTCGAAATGGCTCAACCGTCAGGAACTGGCCCCCTACCGCACCCAGCACGACAAGGAGACCGCGGCCAAGATCATCAAAGATGGCCTCGCCGCCGGCAAAAACTACCTGGGGGAACTCGAGGGCCTCGCTATCCTCAAGGCTTATGGCTTTAATACCCTGCCCACAGAGCTGGCAACCTCGAGCAAGGCGGCGGTCAAGGCCGCCGAAGCGATGGGCTATCCCGTGGTGATGAAGATCGTCTCCCCCCAGATCATCCATAAATCGGATGCCGGCGGGGTCAAGGTGGGCATGGCCGACCAAGCGGCTGTAGCCGCCGCCTTCGATGAGATCGTCGCCAACGCCAAGGCCTACGACAATAACGCCGAGATCACCGGTGTGCTCGTGCAGAAGCTGGCCCCCAAGGGTCAGGAGGTGATCTTCGGCATGAACCGCTACCCCATCTTCGGCCCGCTGCTAATGTTCGGTTCCGGCGGTATTTTCGTGGAGGTCTTCAAAGACGTCGCCTTTCGCCTGGCCCCCCTGCATCGCGAAGACGCCCGCTTCATGGTGCGTGGGATCAAAGGCCACGCCCTGCTCAACGGCTTTCGGGGGATGCCCAAAGCCGATACCGCTGCCCTGGAGAAACTCTTGGTCTGCCTCAGCGACTTGGTCCTCGATCATCCCGAGATCAAGGAGTTGGACATCAACCCCCTCTTGGTCCACCCCAAGGGGGAGGGCGCCACGGTGGCCGATGTGCGTTTCATCATCGCAGCGGATGAGGCCAAATAAGCCCGACAGCGTTTAGTTGGTGACCATCAGAATGAGCGCATGGGTACCAAGTGCCCCCTGCCTTCTGGCGGGGGGTATTGACTTTTATCCACGGTGAATAGAGGTTGCCTCGCTCAACGACATCCTCTACGATGCCGTCATCTGCGAACGTCGTTCAGCTTTGGTAATTCAATGGGTCAAGGAGGCGTAGATGGGCGAATCATTGTACTGGGCCGACAACTACATCGAGAAACGCTGTACCCCCGAAGAGGCGATTCGGCACATCAAATCCGGCCAGCGCGTTTTTATCGGTTCCGCCTGCGGGCAGCCCCAGCATCTGATCAAGACCCTCTCGGCGCGTACCAACCTGTTCACAGGCTTGGAGATCGTGCGCATGATGAGCACCGAGATCACCCCCCTTAGCGACATCGCCGACAAAACCCAAGACCTCAGCCTCAACATCCGCCAGATCTATTTGGGCGCCACCGGCTCCGAGGCCTTCCAGAAGTACAAGCGCTTCATCACCCCCATGAATATGAGCGAGGTGCCCAGCCTTTTTAAAAGTAAGAAGCTGCCCATCGACGTGGCCCTCATTCAGGTCTCGCCGCCCGACGACTTCGGCTGGATGAGCATGGGTGTCTCGGTGGATGTAACCATTGCCGCGGCCCAGGCCGCGCGACGGGTCATCGCCCAGGTCAACCCGCGCATGCCGCGTATCATGGGGCAGAGTTTCATTCATGTGAACAGCGTGGATGTGATCGTGGAACATGAGGAGGATCTCCTCGAGGCGAAAACAGCTCCGCCTTCCGAGGTGGCCATCGGGATCGGCAATCACATTGCCCGCCTCATCGAGGATGGCTCCACCCTCCAAGTGGGGCTCGATGCGGCCTCCCAGGCCACCGTGCACGCCCTCTCGGATAAGAACGATTTAGGGTTTCATTCCCAGTATCTCACCGACGACATCATGCACCTATACGCCGTAGGCGTTATCACCAACCGGCGCAAGGGCTTCAACGACGGCAAGCTTGTGGCTTCGGCCGCCATCGGATCCCGCAACCTATACGAATTTTTGCATGACAATCCGGGGGTGGATTTTTACCCCAGCGATTACGTCAATGATCCCTTTATCATCGCGCGCCACAACCGCATGGTCTCCATGAACGTGGCCAAGGCGGTGGACCTTGGCGGTCAGGTGGCCGCCGAAGCGGTAGCCTCGACCCTCTTCGCCGGAGTGAGTGGCATTCCCGATTTCGTCCGCGGTGCCAAACGCTCTCCGGGGGGGAAAAGCATCATCATGCTGCCGGCCATGTCCAGCGACGGTAAGAGCAGCAATATCGTTCCCATGATGCACGGCCAATCAGTGGTGGTGCCCCGTGGCGATGTGCAGTACGTGGCCACCGAGTACGGGGTGGTCAACCTCTTCGGCAAGAGCCTTCAGGAGCGCGCCATGGCCATGATCAGCATCGCTCACCCGGATGTGCGCGATGAGCTCTTCGCCGCGGCCAAAGATGCCGGTCTCATCGGCGCCGACCGCAGCCTGGGCGAGGCCCGCAAAGCCGTCTACCCCGTTCGGCTGGAGGAGACCATCACCGTCAACGATGAGCCTATGACCATCCGGCCGGCAAAGCCGGTGGATGAGCGGCGCATCCAGGAGCACTACTACGCTCTCGACAAGAAAGATATCTTCTCGCGCTTTTTCCACGAAAAGAGCAGTTTCGGCCACAGCGACCTGGAAGGCAAGTCTCAGATCGATTACATCAAGGATATGACCCTGGTGGGGGTGGTCGGTGAGGTTGGATTCGGCCGAGTGGTGGCCGTGGGGGAATATCTGCTGCTTTTTGACAGCAATATGGCCGAGGTGGCTTTCTCGGTGAGCAAGGATTTTCAGGGCCAGGGCTTGGGCAGAATCTTCCTGCGCAAGCTGGCCGAGTCGGCCCGTGAAAACGGTATCTCCGGCCTGGTGGCCTATACCTCACCCCGCAACAAGGCCATGATCGCCCTGTTCAAGACCCTGCCTTACAAGGTAAAAACCAGCTTCGACGGCGAGGCCCTTTCCCTGAGCTGCAAGTTTGACCAACTGGCGGATAGCAGTAGCGTCTGATGTCGCGGCCGTTAGCCGCAAGCCCGGCGGCAGTCGGCCGCCATGGCAATCGGCTTTCGAGGCGGGCATCACGCTTCCGACAGATCCCCCTGCAGCAGCCGCTCGCGGATCTTTTCGATATGCATCTGAACAGCTTTCACCGCCGCTTCCGGGTCGCGCTGGCGAATACCCGCCACAATCTTTTCATGCTGATGCGCTACTGCGCCGATCAGATTGGCCCCCTCGTAGAAGAGAGAGAGGTTCCTTTCGATTCCCAATGACATGAAATCGTAGAACTGCCGCATAAGGAGGACCTGCAAGGGGTTGTGGGAGGCCTCGGCGATGGCCATATGAAAGGCCACATCGGCCTCCGCTCCGGTCTGCCCCGTGGTGACGGCGGTGGTCATTTCGGCCAGGTGGCGCTCCAGAATATTGAGGTCCGCTGTGGTGGCCCGCAAGGCCGCGAAGCGGGCGGAATTGCATTCCAGCCCCAGGCGCACATCCAGGAGGTCGATGAGGGTGGCATCCTCTGCGCCCAGGAGGCCCATGAAGGAGTTTGGGGAGGACCGGTCCAGGGCGCGCACAAAGGTACCCTGGCCCTGCTTCTGTTCCAGAATGCCCATGACCACCATTTTATTGAGGGCTTCGCGCACGGTAGTGCGGCTGACCCGCAAGGAGGTGGCGAGTTCGCGTTCCGGCATGAGGCGCTCACCCGGCTTGATGCGGCCACGGGCGATGAGTTCGCGCAACTGCTCAAAGACCTGGTCGGATATCCGCCGGGGCTTGATGGGGTTTAGGGAGATAGGTTTGGTTCTGTCGGTGGCCCTGCTGGTGAGGATCATTGTAGTTCATTCTCATGGCTGCCCCATCGGAGTCCCCCGCTAAACGGGAGCCGACGAGCGAAGATGGGTGCCGTCTGAGAATTCACTCGGCGCCTACCACCGACCGCGAGTCCTGTGGAGAAGCGTTGGTTTTCAATTTGACACATCAAATAGGCGGGGCCATTGTGCAGAAACGTATAGAGGTCCTACCAAACGGCCGTTTTTTTAGTCAAAATAGGGTTAATCAACCCTGTAAAGATCAATAGTTATTATGGATCGATAACAGAACCATTTTCTAATATCAAGCGCTTTTTAGGCCCAAATAAAGATAATGACGGCCAAATAGCACCAAAGGTCTTACCAATAAATTCTGTTCTTGATCGGCTCTGATGACTGCGTTTAAGGGTCTATTTACCGAGTTAGCTGCCCCTTCGACAGGTTACATACCACCCGAGGACACCCAAACGCATAGACTTGCGGAACGGCTCCCGTTCACTTTATCAGAGTGTAGGCAGCCTTGGATTGGCAGACGGATCTCACGATTGGTGTGACCATTTATTGGTTCTCATCCGTGCGGATGCGAGGTAGAATGCGGATAATATATATATTAACAAGCAACTGAAATAATATAGTATTGATGTTAATACTGAAGCCGGTTAATTTTTTTAACTTGACATGTTTCTGAGTGGGATGTATGACTCACAAAATTGGTATTACCAATAAACATTGTGTTTGTAGGTAGAGACAAGGGATCATTTGGGAACCACATCTACAAGGAGGCAATTCATGAGTAAACGTCCTATGGTGAAGTTGTTTGTGCTGATGTGCGCCGCTGTTTTCATGTGCACGGCCAGCCCGGCCATGGCCAAGAAAGTTCTGCTGAAAGTTCCGGTCTGTTTTGCTAGCTCACTTCCCGGTCTGGGCACTGCAGCTCCCTGGTTGGCTGAGCGCATGGAAACCTTGTCCAAAGGCGAGATCAAGATGAAGGTCTACGAGCCGGGCAAATTGGTGGCTCCTTTTGAGATCCTGGACTCAGTTTCCAAAGGTAAAATCAACGCAGGCTATGCCACTGCCGGTTACTGGCAGGGTAAAATCCCGGCGGCCGCTCTCTTCTCCGCGGTTCCATTTGGCCCCGAAGGCGCAGAATATATGGCCTGGTTGTACTACGGTGGTGGTATGGAGCTTTATCAGGAGATGTACGACCAAGCCGGTTACAATGTGAAGGTGTTGGTATGTGGCGTCATCGCACCCGAGACTTCAGGCTGGTTCGCCAAAGAAATCAACTCCGTGGACGACCTCAAGGGCATGCGCATGCGCTTTTTCGGCCTCGGCGGACAGGCCATGCAGAAATTGGGTGTCTCCACCAGCCTGCTCCCTGCCGGCGAGATCTTTCCGGCTCTGGAAAAGGGCGCCATCGACGCCACCGAGTTCTCCATGCCAGCCATCGACCAGCGCCTTGGGTTCTATAAGGTCGTCAAGTACAACTACTACCCTGGATGGCACCAGCAGGCCACTGTTTTTGAATTGCTGATCAACAAAGACGTCTGGAACGGCATGACCGACCACCAGAAGATGGTCCTCGAAATTGGCACCCGTGCCGCTACCATCGACTGTTTTGCAATGACCGAGGCGATTCAGGGGCCGGTTATCAAGGAAAACGAGACCAAACGCGGTGTTAAGAACATGTACTGGTCCGACGAGATGCTCAATGCCTTCCGCGGTGCTTGGGATGAGGTCGTTGTCGAGCAGAGCAAAGACCCCTTCTTCAAAAAGGTCTACGATAATCTGAGCGCCTTCCGCGCCGATTACAAATACTGGTCTCAGCGGGGGTTTCTACCGCGGGACACCAAGTAAAATCCTAGCCCGATAGCCTTTGCTTAATTCCTTGCCGGGGGTTTGCTAACGATGGCCCCTGGCAAGGAATTATTAATGAACCAGAGTCGGACTTCATCCTTCGAATAATTTGGATGAGGTTCGCGTTTGAACCGGAAATACAACGCGTTCCCCGCAAGAACAGACGGTGTTTCCCAGGTTGCAAACCGGAAGAAAAAGTGTACTTAGAAGTTAATTGTGTTCATCCGATGTATGCTTGGGTTTTAGGTGTCGGTCGGCCACAATCGAACGTTTGGTAACCGCGATCTGCTGCGTCGCCAAGTGGCAATCGTATCTATAAGGGGGGGTATGTCAGACAAAGTGCCCCATTATGCGCCAATTGCGAGGAGGTTGTATGACGTCGGTGTCAGAAACCAACAATAAATTCGCGGCCGCCCTGGACAACTTTATCCAGTCCATCGGCCGTTGGTGCTCCTGGTTGAACGTGGCACTGATCTTTGTGATCATATTGCAGGTGGTTCTGCGCTACGTCTTCGGCAAGGGGCTTGTCGTACTTGAGGAGGTCCAATGGCATCTGTATAGCGTGGGCGTTGTCATCAGCCTATCCTACTGCCAGTCTGTTGACTCCCATATCCGTCTCGACCTGGTGCATGCCAAGATGTCCCGGCGCACCAAAGAGTGGGTCGAGATTCTCGGCATCCTTATTTTGCTCATGCCCATGATCTACGTGATCTTTTACCACGGGCTGGATTTTTTCTGGGAGGCTGTCAAGGTCAACGAACGTTCCGATGCTCCCTTGGGGCTTTGCTGTCGCTGGTTGCCCAAGTCGCTGATTCCCGTTGGTATGGTTTTATTCTTCCTGTCATCGGTGGCTCGCCTGGCCAAAGCGTTCACCTTTCTGAAAACCGGCAAGAAGGGGGCCTAAAATCTTATGGATGCCAATAGCGTACTTGTCATATTAATGTTCCTGACCTTCATCGGTCTGCTCTTTACCGGCTTTCCCATTGCGCTTGTGCTGGGCGGGGTGGCCATGCTCTACACCCTGGTCGGTTATTTTGCCGACATCTACCTCGGCACCTGGACCGGCCTGGACTTTCTGACCGTTGGCATGGTGGTCAACCGGATCTATAAGATCATGGACAACTGGGTGCTCGTGGCCCTGCCAATGTTCATTTTTATGGGGCTGATGCTGGACCGCTCCGGCATCGCCGAGAAGATGATGCAGAAGATGCAGGCCGTCTTCGGGCCGGTGCGCGGCGGTCTGGCCGTCAGTGTCACTATCATCGGTATCGTGCTGGCCGCCTCCACGGGCATCATTGGCGCTTCCGTGGTGCTTCTGGGACTCTTGTCCATTCCCGCCATGCTCAACCAGGGCTATAGCAAAGCTCTGGCTACTGGCACCGTTTGCGGTTCAGGCACCCTTGGGATTCTGATCCCCCCCAGCATCATGCTCGTCATCATGGCCGACCAGTTGGGTCTCAGCGTGGGCGACCTCTTCATGGGTGCCGTCATACCTGGCGTCATTCTCGGCTCGCTCTATATTATCTATATCATCGGTTTCTGTGCCCTCAATCCCGATGTCGCCCCCCTCGATCCCAACCGTCCTCCGGTTAAGCTCAGTATGGTCTGGGACGTGCTCAAGTCGATCTTTCCGACCGCGCTCCTGATCCTGGCCGTGCTGGGCTCGATTTTTATGGGAATCACCACCCCCACCGAAGCCAGTGGCGTTGGCGCCCTGGGTGCCTCTTTACTGGCGGTTATGAACAGGAAGTTCAATTGGAAAGTACTCAAGGAGGTCAGCTACTCCACCTTCAACACCACCGGTTACATCTTCGGTATCTTCATCGGCGCCACCTGTTTTGCCCTGGTGCTGCGCAGCCTGGGGGGTGATGAGTTCATCGAAGCTGCTCTCACCGGCTTGCCTTTAGGGCCCTACGGTGTCATGGCCGTCATCCTGGGCACCGTCTTCGCCTTGGGTTTCTTTCTGGACTGGATCGAGATTACCCTGATCATTCTGCCCCTGCTGGCGCCGGTGGTCTCCTCTCTGGGCATCCATATCGACGGACATGGGGTCATCGACAATCCAGAGCTCGTGTGGTTCGCCGTTCTGGTGGCGGTCAGTCTGCAGACCTCTTTCCTAACGCCGCCGGTGGGTTTCGCCCTCTTCTATCTCAAGGGCGTCGCGCCGCCCGAGATCGAACTACTGGATATTTACAAGGGCGTGGTACCCTTCATCATCCTGCAACTCATCGGGCTGCTGGCCGTGGCTTTCTTTCCCCAGTTGGTTATTTGGCTGCCGGCTATTGCATATGGTTAACGGCCAAACCTGCGGTTTGGCTTGGCCCATCTTTCAGATGGGCATTAGGCCTTGCGGTTTGGCTTGGCCCATCTTACAGATAGGCATTAGACCTTGCGGTTAGCCCGGTTGTAAAGCTACTCTTAAGGATGAGGTATTCGAATCGATATGGTCTCTGGAAGCTTTTACCCAAGGCTTCCGGGGGCCTTTCGAGATAGGCAGTAAATGCGGTTTTGCCTGGGGTGGTCACCCGAACGGGTGTTAGGTTTCCCGACGGGCGACACCTCCTCTCCCCAGGACGAAAAAAGGGCGGCACCAGCCGCCCTTTTTTACCTTGCACGCACAGATTTACTTCTCGTCTTTATTATCCTTTTCCCCCTTACGCCGAAGCTCGAGCAGTTCCGCCATGTGGAGGACTTCGATATCGTGGCCCTGTTGTTTCATGCCGCCGCGCAATTGCATGAGGCAGCCGGGACATTCGGTGACCAGGCGCTTGGCGCCGGTGGCCTGAAAATCCTTAAGCTTGGTCTCGAGGATTTCGGCCGAGATGCGCGGGAATTTGCTGGAGTAGGTGCCGCCGAATCCGCAGCAGGTTTCCTCTTCAGAGGCGGGTGCGTAAGCATGCCCCGAGATATCGATGAGGGCCCTGGGGGCTTCTCTGATCCCCAAGGCGCGACACAGGTGGCAAGGGGCATGGTAGGTCACCTTCTCCCCACCGGCTTGAAACGCCTCATTTTTCAATTCAAGCACATCCACACAGAGACTGCTGAAGGGGATCACCTTGGCGGCAAAGCGCTGCGCTTTGGCCGCCATCCCAGGATGTTCGGCCAATAGCTTGGGATATCCCTTTTTAAGGTGGGAGGCGCAGGAGGCGCACAGAGTGACGATGTGGTCGTAGCGATCGGCGTCCATGGCCAGGATGTTCTGGATAGCCACGTCCCGGGCGGCTGACGATTCACCCATCATCTGGACCGGCAGGCCACAGCAGCTCTGGTTCATGGGAAAAGATAGGCCCACCTTTTCGGCCGCCAGCACGCGGGTGGCCGCCTCCAGGTGCTCTGAGTAAACGAAATCTTGGACGCAGCCGGAGAAGAGGGCGACTTTCAACCGCGGGCGGGTGATCTTGGGGGCGATCCGGGGCCAGCGATCGCGAAACGGTTTCTCCGCTATTACGGGCAGGGCGCGAAAGCGCTGCTCTTTGGCGAACACCATAGGCAGGTGGCGCAGGTAGCCGTCTGTGGAGGTTACCGGTCGTTGGGCAAGCTGGGTGGAGCGCAGCAGCGTGTGGAAGAGCTTACGGCTTCGCAAAACACGCTTCAGGAGGGTGTTCTTGAGGGGGTGGCCCTCTTCGTTGAGGATAATCTCATGGACCTGCTTGATCATGCTCGGCAGATCGATGCCGGCGGCACAGACGGTTTTGCAGGCGCCACAGTTGATGCAGTTCTGGACGAGGTTGCGGGCCTTCTCGCGGCCATGAAAGAAGTAGGTCAGAATGAGGCCAATGGCGCCGATGTAGATGTGGCCGTATTTATGTCCGCCGATCATGCGATAGATGGGGCAGACATTGGCGCAGGCCCCACAGCGCACACAGCGCAGCATCTGGGAAAAAACAGGGTCTTTGGCGACGGCCCGGCGCCCGTTGTCCAAAAAGACGATGTGGAGGGCTTTCAGGGCGCCTTCTTCCTCTTTCTTGCCAGCATCGTCACCCCCCCAAGGCGTCGGGCCGGTGATCCAGGTGACATAGGAGGTGATCGCCTGGCCGGTGGCGTTGCGCGGCAGGACGCGAATGATGGCCAGGGCCTCCCTCAGGGTGGGCACCAGCTTGTCCAATCCGACGAGGGCGATGTGGGTCCGGGGCAGGGTGGTGACCAGGCGGGCGTTGCCCTCGTTGGTGGTGAGCCCGAGGGTGCCTGTCTGGGCGATGGCGAAATTCGCTCCGCTGATGCCTAAGTCCGCTTCCACGAACTTCTGACGCAGCTCTCGGCGGGCCACCTTGACGAGCTTCTCGATCTCATTGCTCTGCTGGGAACCGGTTACATCTGTGAAAAGATCGGCCACCTGGTCGCGGGAGAGGTGGATGGCCGGCATGACCATGTGAGAGGGGCCCTCGCCCCGCAGCTGGATGATCCACTCCCCCAGGTCTGTCTCGGTGACCTCTATGTCTTTGGCCTCCAGGTAATGGTTGAGCAGGGTCTCTTCGGCCGTCATGGATTTAGACTTTATCACCCGGCGCGCCTTGCTCATCGCAGCGATGGTGGCGATGATTTCATTGGCGTGTTGGGCGTCCCGGGCCAGATGCACCTGGATACCTTTTGATTTGGCCACTTCTGTGAATTGATCAAGAAGTTCGTCCATCTGGCCGATGGCGCGGTCCTTCAATTCAGCCACATCCTGGATCAGGCGCTCTGCATCCAGATCTATGAATGCATTTTCACGCGAGGTCCGGTAGGCCACCGCGAAATTATCCATCGCCTTGCGTAAAAAGGTGTTTTCCAGTGCGACGCCCACTTCCTTGCGATACCCCTTCAGTGATTTAGATGTCTGCATCAGTTTTCCCCCAGCAAGAGCACATGCACTTCCAATGGTCCGTGAACGCCTAAGGCGAGGACGCGCTCGATATCGGCTGTCCGACTGGCGCCGGTGATAAAAGCGGTGTAATTGGATGGCCCGGCCATGGCCGCCGCCAGAGCGTCGGCAATCTCATCCGCCGTATCGACAATACGCTTGACGGGTAGAAGGGCTAAGTGGATCTCGCTGATCATCGAGGCCAGGCGAATATCCTCGCGGGTGGAGTCGATCACCAGGGTGCCGGTTTCAGCGATGCCCCAATTGGCCCAGGTGATGCCGATATCGATGCCACCTAGATGATCTCGCAATCCCTGGTGTATCAATTGGATTCCGGCTTGCTCACACTGAGCGCCGAATTTCTCGCGGACGTCTGTGGTTAGATCCGGCGCGGCAATGATTTTTGCGCTTTTCTGATCGCAGAGAGCCGTGCCCGCCTCTGAAAGGACGGCCTCACAGCCGGAGGCCAACAGGGGGCAAGCCTCTTTCTGGTCACAGGCCGTCAGGGCATAGGCCAGAGCATCCTCGAGACTGGCAACGGATCTAACGATAGTGGAAACCAGTTCTGCCTTATGGGTAAACAACAGGGTTGATGGCGAGTGGCTCACGTTTTATCTCCGTTTGATAAGGGTCGATGGTTCTGCTTGAGGAAGGATCCATAATATATAGCATTGATGTTCTTCCGGTTAAAGTCGAAAATGATATTCCGATAAAAAACAATTGGTTAAAAAAAATCCTTCGTTTTGGCATCCCTGTGGCAATCCCTCTTGATTTGAAGTTCATACAGAACAACAAAAAAAAATTAATATAAAATACTATCTGAATTATGTTTCAAAATTGAATGCTTACGTAAATTCTGGCCGGTTGCGGATTATGCTTGACCCGGGCATAGTTACTGACAAACCCTCGCTGGGGTGCCAATTCATTGGTAATAAAAAATATATTATTTTTCTAATTATGCAGTAACAGCCCCTATCTATGCATTAAGCCCCCATAATTATGGGAAAAGTACCGTTTTAAAGGGCTTTCGTTGCCACGAAGGGCCCACGTGAACCCGGCAAAATTAGTTGACACTTGGATAAATGGTAATATAAAAGAACCAATAATATTATAGTAAAGTATACTAACACCATATTTATGGTCTTGCGCAGGGTCGGTCGTTGGAAACGCCGTTGGGACGACCGCAACCTCGAGCAAAGGGGGATCGCATGCAGGTAGATATTTTGTGTGGGCAGCGTGAATTGGCGGTGGATTTACCGGACAGCTCAATAGTAATGAATCCTAATCATATCTGTGGTATGGATGATTCCGTGGCAGCGGTCTGGTCCGCCTTGGAGACCCCCATCGGGACCGCGCCCCTCAGGGACCTGGCCAAGGGGCGCAAGGATGCCTGCATCGTCATCTCGGACGTCACCCGCCCGGTGCCAAATAAAATAATATTACCACCTATCCTCCAAGTCCTCGCCGAGGCCGGCATCGAGCAATCCAAAATTACCATCCTGATCGCCACGGGCATGCATCGACCCAATCTGGGAGAGGAGCTAGAGGGCATGGTCGGCCGGGAAATCATGGACAATTACCGCATCGTCAATCATTTCTGCCAGGAAGCCTCCGAAATACGTAAAATTGCGGAGATCGATGGCGCGCCCATCGAACTCAACACCCATTATCTCGATGCAGACCTCAAGATCCTCACCGGCCTTATCGAACCCCACATGTATGCCGGTTTTTCGGGGGGGCGCAAATCTTTGCTGCCGGGCATCTCCAGCTTCAAGACCATGACCCATATGCACTCTTTCAAAATGATCGACCATCCCAAGGTAACCAATTGTCAGCTGATGGGAAATCCCTTTCACGAGGCTGGCGAGCAGGTGGCCGAGCTGGCGGGCGTGGATTTCATCCTCAATGTGGTGATCAATAAAACGCGTGATCTCGTAGCTGTGGTCGGCGGCCATCACACCATGGCCCACCAGGCCGGTTGTCGCCAGGTGGAAAAAATGAGCGTTCGCCAGGTGGCCGAACCCGTTGATCTGGTGGTCACCTCCGCCGGCGGCTATCCTTTGGACGCCACCTTCTACCAGGTCAGCAAGGGCTTGATCGCCGCCAAGAATGTCCTCAAGCCAGGCGGATCCATCATCATGGCCTGTGAGTGCCGCGAGGGTCTGGGGTCGCAGGAGTATTGCAGCATGATTCGCAAAGGGCATTCAGCGGATGATTTTTTCAGCCACTACCGCAAACCGGAGAACTTCGTCATCGACCAGTGGTGCCTGCAGACAACCTATCAGGCCCGGGCACATGCAGCCAATGTGTATGTATACTCGCCTTACTTGGACGATGGGGACCTGCGTGCCATGGGGATGATCAAGATCGAGGATCTGCAGACCGCTGTGGATATGCTCCTGCCCACTCACCGGCGGGTGATGGTCTCGCCCGAGGGGCCATACGTGGTGGGGCGCATCGATGCAAGTGAGCGTAAACAAGCCAACGCCTCTGCCGGCGTCAGCGCCCAACCGCTTGCGTTTGGGTGAGTTCCGTGGCGTCCTGTTTGAGCAGGGCGCCTTCGTTGCAACAGAAATTGATTAAAAAGTTGATGTGGGTCTGCATGGCGGCGTAGGCCGCCGCGGGATCCCGCTGGCGGATGGCATCGGTCACCTGCTGGTGCTGGGACAGGATCGCCTCAATGTTTTCGGGAAACAGGTAGAGTTGTTTGAGGCTCTCCTCGATACCGAAGTGGAGCAGGTCGTAAAGATTTTTCATCAGCAGGATCTGAACCTGGTTCTTGGTGGCATAGGCCAGGGTCATGTGAAAACGAACATCTTCAAGGATGCCCAACTCTCCCTCCTGGATGGAGGTCCGCATCTCCTGAACGTGGCGGTCGAGTTTGGCAACATCCTCAGCTGTCGCCCGCAGGGCTGCAGTCGTGGCCGCTTGGCATTCCAACGCCATGCGAACTTCGAGTAGGTCTCTTAAGCTCGCCTCATCCCAGTCGATCAAATCCCGCAGCAAGTTTTGTGAATGCGCCTCGTTGGGGTTGCAGACATAGGTTCCCTGGCCCTGTCTGTTTTCAACCAGTCCGCGGTCGATCAATTTGCCAATGGCCTGGCGGATGGTTGGACGGCTGACCGCCATGATCTCCGAGAGCTCCCTTTCTGATTTGAGTCGCTCGCCAGGTTTCAGATCACCTTTGAAGATCAGATCGCGTATGCGTTCAAAAACCTGGTCGGCAAGTTTTTTGGGTCTCAGGGTATTGGCTACCATGACGTATGCATCTCTTTTCGAATCAAAGTTAATAATAGCTTTTTAGATAGACGATGGATCTCTTCCATGCGCATAGCAGACCGCTCGGACTGGCGGCCGTAAGGCTTTTATTATAGCGCCTCTGTATCGATTTTCAAGGGGCGATCTTGGGAATTGGTCAGACTTGATCTCTGACAGGGTGTTTGGATGAATATGTCTGGTCGCTCTTCTGGTAAGATAAAAGGGCCACCCGGACAACCCGAGCGGCCCTTTTAAGGAGGGTAGGAGGGTACTAATATGATGAAGTCGGCCCATGGCGGGGGCCGACGATCATCCTTGGATACGCTCCGGAGGCGTTTTTCTGCCTCCTGAGGCGGAATACTTTTTAGGCAAAATTGCCGGCGACTTTGCTCGGCAACTTTGCACGATTACTTACCACCACGCCCGTCATCACAAGCTTCGCCGCCATCGGCGCGGTCGTGCTCGGCGGTGCCGGCCAGGGTGCAGGTGTCGGCGTCGGCGCCGCCTGCTGCTGCACCCGCTTCAACCTCGATGACCACCGGTTCGGCCTTGGCCATCTGCTCGAGCTTGAGATAGCGCTCCTTGAACTCCGCGGCCAGGCGGGTGTGGAGCACCTCGGCCTCGCCGGGAAAGAGTTTCTCAAGGGCGGCGTAGCGCACCTCGCCGGCCAGGAACTCGCGCACGTCCGTCTTGGGCGCCTTGGAGTCGAGGGTAAAGGGGTTCTTGCCCGCGGTTTTGAGCTCGGGGTTGTAGCGGAACAGGTGCCAGTAGCCAGAGTCAACGGCCAGCTGGGTCTCTTGCTGGGTGCGCCCCATGCCCTTTTTGATCCCGTGGTTGATGCACGGCGCGTAGGCCATGATCAACGAGGGCCCGTCGTATTTCTCGGCTTCCACAAAGGCTTTGAGGGTCTGCTGCTTGTTGGCCCCCATGCCCACCTGGGCCACGTAGACGTAGCCGTAGGTCATGGCCATGCCGCCCAGGTCTTTTTTGGCCGTCTTCTTGCCCGAGGCGGCGAACTTGGCGATGGAGCCCGTGGGGGTCGCCTTGGAGCTCTGGCCGCCCGTGTTGGAGTAGACCTCGGTGTCGTAGACGATGATGTTGATATCCTCGCCACTGGCCAGCACATGGTCCAGCCCGCCGTAGGCGATGTCGTAGGCCGCCCCGTCGCCGAGAAAGACCCAGTAGCTTTTTTTGGTCAGCAGCTTGCTGAGGCTGGCGATCTCGCACAGGATGGGTTGCTCGCAGCAGCCGGGCAAGAGCGCCTTGACCTGGTTGCCGTACTCGCGGGAGCCCTCGGCATCCTTCATGTTCTCCAGCCAGTTGGACAAAGCGTCCTTCATGGCCTGGTCCACATCGTCGGCCGCAATTGCCTTTTTGGCCAGATCGGCCAGCTTGGCGCGCTGTTGGAGCTGACCCATGAACATGCCGTAGGTGAACTCGGCCGGATCCTCGAAGAGGCTGTTGCCCCAGGTGGGACCGAACCCGTCCTGGTTGGTGCAATAGGGGATGCTCGGGGCGCTGCCGCCCCAGATGGAGCTGCAGCCCGTGGCGTTGCCGATCACCATGCGCTCGCCGAACAGCTGGGTCAAAAGCTTGGCGTAAGGCGTCTCGCCGCAGCCCGAACACGCGCCCGAGAACTCCAATAGGGGCTGATAGAACTGGCTGCCCTTGACGCTGTCGCGTTTGACCAGTCCCTCTCTGACCGGCAAAGAAGAAGCGTACTGCTGGTTGACCACCTGCTGCTCGATCTGGGTGGCCAAAGGTTTCATCTCAAGGGCCGTCTTCTTGGCCGGGCAGATGTCGGCGCAGTTGCCGCAGCCCATACAATCCTCAGTGAACACCTGGATGCGAAAGCTGTACTTGTCCTTGAGCTCCTTGCCCAGGGCTTTTTTGGCACTGAACCCTTCCGGGGCCGCCGCCAGTTCCTCCTCGGTGACCAGCACCGGGCGAATGGCCGCGTGGGGACAGACCATGGCGCACTGGTTACACTGGATGCAGTTGTCCATGAGCCACTCGGGCACATTGATGGCCACGCCGCGCTTTTCATATTGGGTGGTGCCCACCGGAAAGAGCCCGTCGGGGGTGAAGCTTGATACCGGCAGCTTGTCGCCCTGCTGGGCCAAAATCGGCTGCATCACCTTGGCCACCCAGGCCGGGGCATCGCTGGCCGCGGCCGCTTCCAGACCCGCCTCGGCCCACTCGGCTGGAACCGCCACCTCGATCAGATTGTCCAGGGTGCGGTCCACCGCATCCCAGTTCATCTGCACGATGGCATCGCCCTTCTTGCTGAAGAGTTTTTTGATCTGGCCCTTGAGGTAACCGATGGCGTCTTCCACCGGGATCACCGCCGCCGCCTTGAAAAAAGCCGTCTGCATGATCATGTTGATGCGGCCCCCAAGGCCCACTTCACCGGCGATCTTGACCGCGTCGATGGTGTAGAACTTCAGGTGCTTGTTTGCGATGGTGCGGCGCATGGCCGCCGGCAGGTGCCCCGCCATCTCATCGGCCGACCAGGGGCTGTTGAGCATGAAGGTGCCCCCGTCTTTGATTCCCTCGAGGACATCGTAGAGCTCCACGTAGGCCGGGTTGTGACAGGCGATGTAGTCCGCCGCGTCGATGAGATAGGTGCTCTGGATCGGTTTGGTGCCGAAGCGAAGGTGGCTGATGGTGATCCCGCCGCTCTTTTTACTATCATAGGCGAAGTAGGCCTGGGCGTACATGTCGGTCTCATCGCCGATGATCTTGATGGCGCTCTTGTTGGCTCCCACCGTACCGTCGGCCCCCAGACCCCAGAACTTGCACTGCACCGTGCCCTCGGGGGCCACGTCAAAGCCCTCTTGCACCTCAAGCGAGCTGTGGGTCACGTCGTCCTCGATGCCCACCGTGAAGTGGTTCTTGGGTGCCACTGCGGTCATGTTGTCAAAAACCGCCTTGACCATGGACGGGTTGAACTCCTTGGAACCCAGACCATAACGCCCCCCCACGATGGTGGGCGCCTGGCCCTTTTCCATGAAGGCCGTGCACACATCCTGGTACAAGGGATCGCCGATGGCGCCCGGCTCCTTGGTGCGGTCCAGGACCGTCACGCAGCTGGCCGTGGCCGGTACCGCCGCCAACAGATGCTCGATGCTGAAGGGCCGGAACAAGCGCGCCTTTACCAGACCCACCGCCTCGCCGCGGTCGTTGAGATAATTGACCACCTCTTCGATGGTCTCATTTGATGAGCCCATGGAGATGATCACCCGGTCCGCGTCGGCAGCGCCCACATAGTCGAACAGGCGGTATTTGCGACCGGTCAGCGCGCCCACCTTCTTCATGTACTTGGCCACGATCCCCGGTACCCTATTGTAATAGGCGTTAGCCGCTTCGCGGCCCTGGAAGTAGATGTCGGGGTTCTGGGCCGTGCCGCGCAGCTCGGGCCGCTCGGGGTTGGTGCCGCGCTCTCTGAAACAGGCCACCGCGTCCCAGTTGACCAGCTTGGCCATGTCCTCGTAGTCAATCGCCTCGATCTTCTGGATCTCGTGGCTGGTTCTGAAGCCATCGAAAAAGTGCACAAAGGGCACGCTCGCCTCAATCGAGGCCAGATGCGCCACCAGGGCCATATCCATGGCCTCCTGGACGCTGTTGCTGGCCAGCATGGCAAACCCGGTCTGGCGCACGGCCATCACATCCTGATGATCGCCGAAGATGCTCAGGGCGTGGGCCGCAATGGCCCTTGCGGTCACGTGCAGCACGCCCGGGAGCAGCTCGCCGCTCATCTTGTACATGTTGGGGATCATCAGCAAGAGCCCCTGGCTGGCGGTAAAGGTGCTCGTCAAGGCCCCCGCGGCCAGCGACCCATGCACGGCCGCCGCCGCCCCGGCCTCGCTCTGGAGCTGACGCACCAGCACCTTCTGGCCGAACACGTTCTGGCGACCCGCCGCCGCCCACTCGTCACAAATCTCGCCGATGGGGCTGCTCGGGGTGATGGGATAAAGCGCCGCTGCATCGCTGAGCGCATACGCGACGTGCGCCGCCGCGGTGTTACCGTCGATGGTCATCATCTTAGCCATGGAATTAAATACTCCTTCGGGTTTAGCTGAAAGGGTTGTCCTGGCTGACCGCCTGCCCAAGAAAAGGGTTAAGATCAGCTTCAGTGGGTCGACCTCACGTACAATGCAAGTGCCTTAATTGGTCATACCATTAATACCAGATGCTTCAATTTGTCAAGGACCTTGTTGAACCCCTCAATAAGAGAACGAAAATGGAGCCTTACTATTGTCAATGGTGGGCCCTGGAATCTCTTTATGCAAATTTAAGAAAGCCAATTGTCAGCATGGTAATACCAATGGCGTTGCCGGGGCCATGTTGGTTGCCCACCTGCGTCCATCCCTCCAAATTGAGCACCCGTATCTCCGAATAGGCGTTTTTTTCGGAAGCGGCACTACCGATCTTAAAAAACGTATAAAAACAGATAGATGCAAGCTATTTTGATGGAAACACTCCCCCTGCGAATCAGGGGGCTATGAAATCGGAACTAGGCGAGCATATGGTGGTGCGCCTGGGTGAGGATCCTGATGTGGTGTGGTCCCTGAAAATGGTCTGCCGCTATGAGAATGACGACGAGCAACGTATGCGCTTCCGCGTATTTAGTCCCAGAATGGCCAGGGGACGCGGGCTGACGGTCCAAAATTATGACAGCCTCAACGCATACACCGATTTGATCGTCTGCGCCGGCATCCAGGACAAAAGAACGGGGCACCTCACATTCGACCCTGATTGACTGTGGCGGCGTGTCCGGCCGGGGTGGGTAAGTTCGGGATACCCAGCGGGAAACGACCCGGGGTGAGGCAGGAGAGGTGCTGCGAGGCCCTGCTTGCCAACTATGGAGGCTTATGATAGCTATCGGCTCTGTTGTCGCTTCACTAACCAGGACATCCGGAGCCGCTGTGCAACGCTATTTGATCCTGCTAAGTGCCTTTCTAATGCAGATGTGCCTGGGCGCCACCTACTCTTGGTCGGTGTATGTTCACCCCCTTAAAACACTCACGGGGCTCAGCCAGGGACCCGTCCAACTACCCTTTTCCCTGTTTTACTTTGCTTTCCCCGCTACCATGATTTTTACCGGCAGCCTGCTGCCCCGCATGGGCCCGCGCCGCTGTGCCCTCATCGGGGGCCTGCTCTTCGGTAGCGGCTGGCTGCTGGCCGGTCTCGGTGGGCTTCATTTTGGGTTCACCATTGTGGGCATCGGCCTCCTGGCCGGCATCGGTGTCGGCTTTGCCTA
Source organism: Desulfobacteraceae bacterium (assembly GCA_050291585.1). GTDB lineage: Bacteria > Desulfobacterota > Desulfobacteria > Desulfobacterales > Desulfosarcinaceae > JASJCL01. The sequence goes on along the minus strand of JBNKKA010000026.1, from coordinate 6,839 downwards.
CATCGTTCCCATCGCCACCTGTATCCGCTGGTTTCCCGATAATAAAGGGCTGGTGACAGGGATTGCCGTGGCCGGTTTCGGCGGCGGGGCCGCCCTGGTCAGCCAGATCGGCGGCTGGTTGATGAACCATTACCGAATGACACCTTTTGAGACTTTTACTATTTTTGGACTGGGATTCCTTATCGTCGTCACAGCGGCCGGATGGACCATGCGGAACCCCCCAGGCCACGCCCAGGTGCACAGGCCGCAACTGGTGGCCCGCAAGGTCGTGACCAGCGCGCCCTTCATCCTGCTCTACCTGGCCATGTTCACCGGTCTGGCGGCAGGATTCACGGTCAACGCCAACCTTAAAGAGCTTTTTCCCGGAGGTTCCACCGCCACAGGGGTTGCCGCCGTGTCCCTCTTCGCTCTCACAAATGCCCTGGGCCGGGTCACCTGGGGCGCTTTATTCGACCGCCTGGCCGCCGTGCGCATGCTCCAGGCCAACCTGCTGTTCCAGGCCGGTCTGCTTCTGGCGGCGCCCCTGATCCTCACCGGGACCACGGGGCTGTTGATTTTCGCCGCTCTGGCGGGCTTCAATTACGGCGGCATCCTCGTCCTCTACGCCTCCTCGGCGGCACGTACCTGGGGCAGTGAGAATGTCGGCCAGGTCTACGGCTGGCTCTTTTCGGCCAATATCCCGGCGGCCATCTTTCCCGTTCTGGCCGGTTTTGGTTATGACCGCTGGCAGAGCTTTACCCTCCCTTTGAGCGCCATCGCCATTTTGCTCCTGATCGCAATTTTCGGCGTCCAGCACCTGGGTCGCAATTCTGACCCGGCGGCCCCCTATCCACGCCCTTTGCAGCTATCTTGACATCCCCAAGGGGATCAACTACATAGCAGCCTTCGTTGGGGCTTCTGAAGAGGTGCGCGCAATTGCGGCTAATGTGCCAAGCTTGGCTGGGTCGAGCTGATGTTCGATATGGTGTTGAGCAGGAGGGTTCGCTTGCGCTTGGTTTGGGAGCCCTTATCTTGCGGGGCGGCTTGACCGTCCCGGTGGGACAAATTGGGGAAAATCAGGATCGATGAAGCTGCCCATCAAACCATGGCAAATGGGGCTTGCAGGCGTGGCAGTGGTGCTGGTCACAGTGCTGGCTCTGATCCTGTGGGTGACAACTGACGAAACCCCAACGTATAAGCCTGAGGGGCATGCAGAGGCAGCCGGCGATGCTGAGACCGATGGCGAACCACAGGCGGCGCTAAAGCAGGCCATCCACCTCTATTTTATCGACGCCGACGGTCGCCACCTGATGGCCGAGACCCGCACCGTCATGCGGCCAGCGGACCCCGCCGCCTTCGGGCGCCAGATCGTGCTGGCTCTCCTGGAAGGGCCGCGGGGACAGAAAGGCCGCAGTTTGCCGGAGGAAACCGATTTGCGCGCCTTTTACCTCGGCGAAGACGGTACCGCCTATGTGGATTTTGGCGATGCCGTGAGCCGTCATCACCCCGGTGGAGTGACCCTGGAGCGTTTAAGCATCTACTCCCTGGTCAACTCCCTGGTACTCAACAGCGACACGATCAAGGCGGTCCGCATATTAATAGAGGGACGCACGGCAGACACCCTCGCAGGTCACATCGACCTGCAGCGCTCTTTTAACGCCAACATGTTGATGATAAAATGAAAAAACAAAAAATAGACCAGATCCGCAACATCGGGATCATCGCCCATATCGACGCCGGCAAAACCACCGTCACCGAGCGGATTCTTTACTACACCGGCCGCAGCCATAAAATTGGCGAGGTCCATGACGGTGAGGCCGTTATGGATTGGATGACGGATGAACAGGAGCGCGGCATCACCATCACATCGGCGGTGACCACCTGCCATTGGAAGAAGACCGACATCCAGCTCATCGACACCCCCGGCCACGTGGATTTCACCATTGAGGTGGAGCGCTCTCTGCGGGTCCTCGACGGCGCCGTGGGCGTCTTCTGTGCCGTGGGAGGAGTGGAGCCCCAGTCCGAGACGGTGTGGCGTCAGGCGGACAAATACCACGTTCCCAAGATGGCCTTTATCAACAAGATGGATCGCATCGGGGCCGATTTTGAGCGCGTTGTTGAGATGATGCGCACCAAGCTGGGGGCCAACCCCCTGGTGCTCCAATTGCCGGTGGGGGCCGAAGAGAACTTCCGGGGCGTCATCGACTTGATCACCCTCCAGCAGATCACTTGGGACGACGACAGCCTGGGGGCCGATTTTAGCTACGGCGAGATCGCTCCCGAGTTTGAAGAGGCCGCCGCCACCGCCCGTGAAAATCTCCTGGAGACGCTGGCCGAGGGGGACGACGCGTTCATGGAGCTCTACCTCTCCGAGGGAGAGATGGACACCAAGACCCTAATAGAGGCCATCCGACGGGCCACCATCGCCCTTAACGTGGTGCCAGTGCTCTGCGGTTCGGCCCTCAAGAACAAAGGGGTCCAACCCCTGCTGGATGCCATCGAAACCTACCTTCCAAGCCCCCTTGACGTGCCCCCCATCAGCGGTGTGCATCCCGAGAGCGGCGCGGCCGTTGCCTGTCACCCCCGCGACAAGGATCCCCTGGCCGCCCTGATCTTCAAGGTCTCCATGATCGAGGGACGCAAGTTGAGCTTCGCACGCGTTTACAGCGGCGTGCTCAAGGCCGGCGAGGAGGTCTTCAATCCAACTCGCGGCTGCAAGGAGAAGCTCTCGCGTTTGCTGCGCATGCACGCCAACAAGCGCGAGCGCATCGATGCGGTGGGCGCCGGCAGCATCATCGGGGTTGTGGGCCTTAAGAGTACCAGCACCGGCGAGACCCTCTGTACCAGTGCCAACCCGGTTGTTCTGGAGCAGATCGAGTTCTACGAGCCGGTCATCTCCGTGGCCGTAGAGCCCAAGACCCACGCCGACCAGGACAAGCTCGAACAGGTTCTCGAAAAATTCCTCACCGAAGACCCCACCCTGCGGGTCAAGGAGGACCCCGACACGGGGCAGATCATCCTCTCGGGCATGGGCGAACTGCACCTCGAGGTGATTGTCAGCCGCATGCAGCGCGAGTTCAACACTCAGGTCAACGTGGGCAAACCCCAGGTGGTCTATCGCGAGGCCATCGCCAAGGCCGCCGCCGGCGAGGCCCTTTTTGATAAAGAGGTGGCCGGTGCGCGTCACTACGCAGGGGTCAAACTGCGTCTGGAACCACTCCCAAGAGGAAGCGAGAATGAGTTCGAGTCCACGGTGACCTCTGAGTTGATGAGCGAAGGGGATCAGGCCGCGGTGAAAACCGGCGTCCTGGAGGCTCTGGACAGCGGGCCCCTCATGGGTTACCCGGTCAAGGATGTTAGGGCGATCTTCGAGGCGGTGGATATCCACGAGGGGGCCAGTTCAGAGTTGGGCTTCAAGGTAGCTGCTTCCATGGCCCTAAAGAACGCCCTGGCGGCGGCCGAGCCCTTCCTCCTCGACCCCATCATGGCGGTGGAGATTGTGGTGCCCGAGGAGTTTATGGGGGAGGTGATCGGCGATCTCAACGCCCGTGGCGGCAAGATCGAAGCCATCGACGCAAAACCACGCGTACAGGAGATCCACGCCCTGGTGCCCCTGGCCCAGATGTTCGGCTACTCCACCAATCTGCGCTCAGCCACCCAGGGGCGCGGTACCTTCACTATGCAATTCGCTCATTTTGACAGGATTGGGAACGCGTAGGGCGTTCCTGGCACGGCGCGGAATGAGGCTGGCTAAAGATGATACTATCATCAATGGGCTCGGAATAGCTATTCCGAGCCCTTTTTCTTTATAGTAACGACGGCAATTTGATGCCGTTTCGGTCTGTTAATGGGTTGCTTCCTTCAGGGCTGGTGCTGTTTTCGTGGGGAGCCCGTGTCCGCTTCTTTTTTCTCTTGTTTCTGCTTTTTGGTGATCTTGGCAAGCAGTTCATCGATGGCCTCCCGCCGCTGAGGCTCGGGGCTCTCTTTTAATGCCCGTCTGAGGTGGAAGACGGCGTTTTTCAAATCCTTGGTCCGCCAGTAGAACTGGCCCAAGCGGTAGTGGGCATCGCTCATGCGGCCTTGTTTTTCACGGGTCTCCCCCAGGAAGTAATAGGCCTGGGTGTAATCGTTCTCCTCCTGGAGAACGGTTTCAAAAGCGGCTGCGGCTTCCGGCAGGGCGCCCAGCTCCAGTTGGGTGCGCCCCAGATAGAAACGCCCCTCGGCGTTGTGCTCTGTGAGGGGCAGGGCGCTCTGCAGGGTGTCGCGGGCTTGTTCGTATTTACCGTCCAGGAAATAGATACGCCCCAGTTCCTGGAGGAGGTGGGCGTCGAGGGCGTTTTGTTCCAAGGCCAGGCGCAATTGTCCGGCCGCCTCGCGGCGCTGGTTGTTGCGGTCCAAGGCGAGGGCGTAGCCGTAGCGCAGCATGGTGTCTTTGGGGTCCTGGTTGACCCGGTCGCGGAAGTAGGCCAGGGCCGTCTGATTGTCCGTATAAAGGGCCGTGATGCGGGCGCGCACCCTCTTGAAGCGTGGGGTGGGCATTGCGGGCGCCTGGCGCTCTCTGGTCTCGTGCTGGGACAACCAGCTGTCGATGTAAGCCATGCGGTCTTCCGAGGCCGGGTGAGTCATCAAATAAGTGGGAATTTCGCTTGATCCGAACCACTGCTTACTGCGGATCTTGCGCAGGGAGGAGAGCAGGCCGGCGCCGCTGTAGCCGGCTTTCTGCAAGTAGCTCAGACCCAGCTGGTCGGCCTGCATCTCGTCGTCGCGGCTATAGGCCAAAGAGGCGGATTGCCCCGCCGCCATAGAGCCCACGGTGACGGCGCTGCCGGCCGTGGCCGCCCCCCCGACTCCCAGAAATACGCCAGCCACCATGCCGGCCAGGGTGGCCAGGTTGATCTTTTTCGCCCGGTCGATGCGCTGGGAGATGTGGCGGCAGACCACATGGGCCATCTCGTGGGCCACGATGCCGGCCAGTTCGCCCTCGTTCTCCAAAGCGGCGAACAGGCCGCTGTTGATGAAGATGTGACCCGCCGGGCTGGCAAAGGCGTTGTAGACATCGTCGCGGATGACATAGAAATGGTAGCTGAAGGGCTGTTCGGGCAAGGCTTTGAGGATCCGTCCGCCGATCTCATTGATATAGGCATTGACCTCCTGGTCTTTGATCACGTCGCTGCGGGCTGTGACCACCTTCATGAACTCCCGCGAAAGGTCCTTCTCCTCCTTGACGGTAATGGCCGCCGCGGGCGCCACGAAGCAACTCCCCGGTAGGGTCAGGATCAGGAGGATGGCGATAATTTTAAACCCATTTTTTTTCATGCATATGCTTTCGATTCAATTGTTTGGGGTCGTATGACAACTGCTCATAACCCCTTGATACAAGCCACAATGGCACATTCTAATCCACTTTTCAAACGTCAACTTTTATGTTAGTGATTCACATTTCAGGCCACCATTGGCCGCTTTCGGTAACCGCTTAGAGCATGCGGCTTGCAGCGGGTGGTTCCAAGCGGGTGAGGATGCAAGCGACTATGACCGAGATCATCTGTATCGCCAACCAGAAGGGCGGCGTAGGCAAGACCACTACGGCGGTGAACCTGGCGGCCGCCCTGGCGGTTTCCGAAAAGCGCACCCTACTTGTGGACTGCGATCCCCAGGCCAATGCCACCACCGGGGTAGGGGTGGACAAGCAGAGCCTTACCCACACCCTCTATCACGGTATGATTGGCGCCGTCGCGGCCAATGACCTCATCGTCGACAGCGAGATCGAGACCCTCAAGATCCTGCCCGCGCGGGTGGAGCTGATCGGTTTTGAGGTGGAGATGATGAACGAGCCCGAGCGGGAACTCGTCCTGGCCAAGCTGCTGGACACCATTGTTGGCGGCTACGATTATGTTATCATCGACTGCCCGCCCTCCTTGAGCCTCCTGACGGTCAACGCCATGACGGCGGCCCACGCCCTGCTCATCCCCCTGCAGTGCGAGTTTTACGCCCTCGAAGGCCTGAGCCAGCTGCTCAACACCTATCAGCGCATTCGCCAGAGTCTCAACCCTGACCTTTCCATCAGCGGCATTCTGTTGACCATGTACGACAAGCGCACCAACCTGTCCTCCCAGGTGGCCGAGGACGCCGAGCAGCACTTCAAGGATCTGGTCTTCAAGACCACCGTGCCGCGCAATGTCCGCCTGGGGGAAGCGCCCAGTTACGGGAAACCGATTTTACTTTACGACGCCACCTCGGCCGGGGCGGTGAGCTACATCTCCGTGGCCAAGGAGATCATGGCGGGCCGCCGGGGCAATGGCGGCGGGCCACAAGTCTGACCGCTTTACTTGAAGCATACTGGTCGGCTCACAGACCTTAGTCGGCTCACAGACCTCAGTCGACTCACGGACCTCAGTCGGCTCACGGACTTCAAAGGATTCTATGACAAAGCTTGCCCAAAAAAAAACCGCGGCAGCCAAGCCGCGTAAAAAGATGGCCCTGGGGCGCGGGCTGGATTCGCTGCTGCCCAGCCTGGATAGGACACCCGCCCCTGCAGCCCCAGGTGATGACGGCGGGGGGGTCACTTCTCTGAGCTGCGATATCGCCCTGATCCGGCCCAACCACTACCAGCCACGCATGCGCTTCAGTGAGGCGGAGTTGGCCGATCTGGCCACCAGTATCGAGGCTCAGGGGGTGTTGCAGCCCCTCCTGGTGCGGCGCGCCGACCATGGCTATGAACTGGTGGCTGGTGAACGGCGCCTGCGGGCCGCCAAGCTTGCCGGACTGAGCAGCGTGCCGGTACTGGTGCGCGACATCAGTGATAAGGAGATGCTGGAGATCTCCATCGTCGAGAACATCCAGCGCGAAAATCTAAATCCGGT
>JBNKKA010000025.1:0-33023 GCA_050291585.1 Desulfobacteraceae bacterium | reverse complement strand
GGACAGCCTGAAACCCAGGGGGGACTGGTGAAAACGCTCGATTTTAAAATTTATCTCGGACTGCTGACGGAAACCTACAATGACAGCCACCAGGGGGATCTGGCACGCACCGCGGCCGTGCCCATCGACATGGTGGTGGTCAATCTCTACCCTTTCCAGTCCACCGTGGCTGCCGCCGACGTGACAACCGAACAGGCCCGCAGCAATATCGACATCGGCGGCCCCTGTATGATCCGGGCGGCGGCCAAGAACTTCATCCGGGTGGCCTCGGTCGTGGATCCCGGCGATTACGATGCCTTGGTTGAGGAACTCAAGGCTTCCAAAGGGTGCAGCCAACTGTCCCTTCGTTTCCGTTTGGCCCAGAAAGCCTTCGGCCACACGGCGGCCTACGATACGGCCATCGCCACTTACTTGCAAAAGCGCACCGTCGATGAGGTCGCCGCCTGTTATCAGCTGCGCTAGTGCCCATCAACAATTGACCACCCAATTTCAAGCACTGGGTGAGATTCATAATTATTGGATGAGCGCTAAAATCAAGGAGATCTAAAATGGCAGAAGATTTAAAACAGATGTACCGCACGATTCTGGGCGATCATTTCCCGCCGCGCATGGAGATCAGTTTTGTCGACGAAAAGGCGCGTCAGACCATCATCTACGACAAGGTGGGCTGGGAGATCGACGGTGAGGAGAAAGGGTTGCGCTACGGGGAGAACCCGGGGCAGGAGGCCGCCCTCTACCGCATGGTTAACGGCAACCTGATCCTGGGCGAGACCGAGATGCTCCTTCCGGGCAACTATCTGGCCTCGGACATCGAACTGCTCCAGTCGGGCAAGCACCCCGGCAAAACCAACCTCACCGATGCGGATAACGCCCTAAATATTTTGCGTTACCTGACCGATAAACCCACTGCCGTGATCGTCAAACATAACAACCCCTGCGGGGTCGCCCAGAGCGATTCCCTCGAGGATGCGTATAGTAAGGCCAATTTGGCGGACCGGGTGGCGGCCTTTGGCGGCTGCATCGCCCTCAATCGTTCGTTGGATTTGGCCACGGCGGAGGCCATTGTTCAGCAGTACGCAGAGGTGGTGGTTGCACCCGAGTTTGAGGCGGGCAGTCTGGATGTATTGGCCCGCAAGAAGAATCTGCGCGTGATCCGCATCGCCAACATCGAGCGCCTGAACACTTTTGTGGGGCAGCGCTGTGTGGATTTCAAAAGCCTCATCGACGGCGGCATCATCGCCCAGTGGTCCTTTGTACCCCAGACACGCAGTGCAGCGGACCTGCAGTTGGGAAGCTGCGAATACAAAGGTCAAACCGTCCGCATTGAGCGACCGCCCACGGATGCCGAAACAGCCGACCTGCTCTTTGGCTGGCTGGTTGAAGCGGGGGTAACTTCCAACTCGGTTCTCTACATTAAGGACGGCGTCACTGTGGGGATTGGTACCGGGGAACAGGACCGCGTGGGCGTGGCCGAGATCGCCCGGGACAAGGCCTACCGAAAACTGGCCGATCGCTATTGTTTCGAGGAGACCGGCGTGGCCTACAATGATCTGGACGACGTCGATAAAAAGCAGGCCATCCTTGGGCGTGTGATGAAAGAGAAGGGCGGCCTCATCGGTGCCGCCATGGTCAGCGACGCCTTTTTCCCCTTCCGCGACGGCGTGGATGTGGGCCTGCGCGAGGGGATCACGGCCGTCATCCAACCGGGGGGCAGCGTCAATGATCACCAAGTGATCGAGGCCTGCAACGGGGCGGGTGCCACCATGGTGTTTACGGGCCAGCGCTCTTTTAAACACTAGACACCCTGATGCTAGCCTGCACCGAGACCTTTCCGTCGGGCACGGCGCTCCGGGCCGGGCGGGAAGGTTTCAGACGGCATAAAAATCTACCAACAACAGCATATTGCGCTAGTGAATGCGACACCTGAAGTCGTTAGGGAATACACCGGATCCTGAAAGGAGCTCTTATGGCGCAAGCATTTGCTTTCGAGCAGATCGTCCGTTCCGATACACGGCTACCCACCTTGCCCGGCATCGCCATGCGCATCATCGAGGTCGTTAACGACCCCCAGGCTGACGTTCAGGCCATGGCCGAGGTCGTCGCCACCGATCTCGCTCTGAGCGCCGAGGTGCTCAAGGTGATCAACTCCCCCTTCTTCGGCCTGCCCCACAAGATCACAACCGTTTTTCACGCCGTCAATCTCATGGGCAGCCACGCGGTCAAAAACCTGGCCCTGGGGTTCAGCCTGGTCAAACACCTGCGCCAAGGCGATGGGGACACTGCTGCAGGGGGTCGTTTCGACTACGGTAGGTTCTGGAAACGATCCCTGGCTACCGGTGTGGCGGCCCGCGCCCTGGCACGTCGGAAGATCCCCGAGTTTAGTGAAGACGCCTTTTTCCTGGGCCTCCTGCATGACATCGGCATGTTGGCATTTTCACAGGCGATTCCCGACCAGTATGGCCTGGTGCTCAGTGAGATGGCATCCAGCGGCTGCAACGCCCAGGTGGCCGAACGTCAGGTCCTGGGGTTCGACCACGCCCAGCTGGGCGCTTACATGGCCACCAGCTGGGGGCTTCCGGAGACGTTCAGCGTCCCCCTTTTGAGGCATCATCGACCGGACACCCTGCTTCCAGAGGAGGCTTCGCTGGGGACCCTGGTGAACCTGCTCCACCTGGCCACCCTCTTTGGCGACTTGATAGATGCCGACAATCCTATTGCTGACGGCAATCCTATTGCCGCCGACAATTCTATTGTCGCCGGTGACCCCAGCCTGCTGCTCAAGGTGATCGCCCACTTTGCCGCTCTTTACGGTATCGGCGATCAAGCCGCTTGCGAGGTTGTGGCTCGTGAGATCGGAGAGCAGTCCCGCGAGGTCTTTCCGCTCTTTGATTTTGAGTTGGCGTCGGCCGATCACTACGATGAGATTCTTGCCAGCGCCCATGAGGCGTTGATCAACTCCTCACAGGATATGATGGTCCAGCTCATCGCCCAACAGCGCCAGATCGAGGCACTCAAGGATCAGACTACCCGCGACGGCATGACCCAACTGAGCAACTATCAGCATTTCAACGAGCTCCTGCATCAGGAGTGCTATCGCGCCCGGCGTTACAAACAGCCCCTGGGGGTTCTCTTTGCCGATCTGGATCACTTCAAGGCGATCAATGACACTTTCGGGCATCCGGCCGGGGATGAGGTCCTCAAACAGGTGGCCGCCTGCCTGCGGTCTTCCCTGCGTGAGTCGGACCAGATCGCCCGCTACGGTGGTGAAGAGTTTGCTATGATTCTGCCGGAGACCGATGCCGAGGGTGCCCTCATGGCCGCCGAGCGCACCCGCAAAGCGATAGCCGCCCTGCGCATCGACACCGAGGCTGGGGCGGTCTCGACCACCATAAGTCTGGGCGCTGTGGCCGTGGCCGCGGGGATGACCTGCAAACCGGCTGAACTGGTCAAACGTGCGGATGACGCCCTCTACCAAGCCAAGGCCAGCGGCCGCAACCGCAGTTGTCTGGCTTCCATTGGCCCCAGTAAGGCCGCATGAAACGGCCGATTCCTTGCCCCCAGGCGGGCCCCGTGTCTCCACTTGTTCCTTTGTGCCTATGGGGCTACCCTAACGATAGGGATTATGCTGAGACCCCAACTCTTTTAGCCAGGAGGTGACTCACATGGGCATACGAATCCAAGTGTGCGGGCTGGTCCTCATTATCGCGTTGAGTCTATCACCGGTTCCCGCTGTCGCCGAGGAGGTTAACCGCCCCAGGTCCACAGATATTGAGATGCACCTGGATCTGACCCGCCAATTCTACGAGGCGCTGCGGCAGGCCGACAATGGCAATACCCGTAGCCTCGGGACGAATGACTCTGAAACCTATCTGCAACAAATTTCGGTCTCAACACGTTTCATGGTGGAGACCAATCTTAGGCTCTTGAAGGAGCAGGCGGAGATACGGGCTTTGCTCCAGGAGCTAGTGGCAGCCTCGCGCAAACGCTGATGCTCGCACCTGCCATGGCGTGGTTCAGGCGGGGACTTTTTTAGGGAGGGCTTTCTGGTCCAGGGCCTGGCGCACGGCTGTGGCCAACTCGTGGCGTAGGATGGGCTTGCTTATAATGGTGTGGATGCCGGCCTGCCGGCGGACCTCCTCTGAAAGGGATTCGCTGAAACCTGTAAAGAGTACCACCGGCAACTCCCCTCGATAGCGATGTACCTCACTGGCCAGTTTATCGCCGGTGAGGGAGGGCATGGTGAGGTCGGTGAGCAGCAAATCGAAAGCCTGGGGCTGGAGGCAGAACAGGCGCAAGGCCTCGGAGGGGTTGCCCCGCGCGGTGACAGTGTAGCCCAGGCGTTCGAGGGCGGCGGTGCACATCTTGAGGACCTGGGGCTCATCGTCCACTAAAAGGATGTGCTCGCTGCCGGTGGGACTCACCGGTGTAGAAACCTCCTCCCGGTGCGCCTCCTGCTGGATGGTGGGTAGGAAGATGTGGAAAGTGGTCCCGCTGCCGGGAGCGCTCTTCACCATGATCATTCCATGATGGCTTTTGATGATGCCGTGGACCACCGAAAGCCCCAGCCCGGTACCTTCGCTTTTATCCTTTGTTGTGAAGAAGGGGTCGTAGATGCGCTCCAAAACCGCGGGCGTCATGCCACAGCCGGTGTCCGTCACCTCCAGGTGGGCATAATTGCCCGGGGGGAGATTGGGGTGCTGGCTTAGATCATCACTGTCCAGGCGGCGCTGACTGAGGCTCACTTTGATGCGGCCGCCGGTGGCGCCAATGCTGTGGCTCGCATTGGTAGCCAGGTTCATGAGGATCTGGTGGATCTGGGTCGGATCGCCCTTGATGGGGTCGATTTTTTTCAACTTGGATTCGATTTCAATGGTGGTGGGCAGGGAGGCTCGCAGCAGCTTGAGCACTTCGTTGACCACTGGCCGTAAGGCCATGGGGCGAAAGTCCTGATCCTGTTCGCGGCTGAAGGCCAGGATTTGCTGGATGAGATCCTTTGCCCGGCGCCCTGCTTTGAGCACCTCGTTGAGATTGTCGACGATGTCGGGGCTGTCCCCGACGTCGTCCATGGACAGCTCGGTAAACCCCATGATGGATGCCAGCATATTATTAAAATCGTGAGCGATGCCACCCGCCAGGGTGCCGATGGACTCCAGGCGCTGGGATTGGTGCAGGCGCGCTTCGAGGGCCTTGCGTTCGCTTTCGGCATTCTTGAGGCTCTGGAGGTTGACGATGCTGGTGACATAGTGGGGACGACCAAGGATGGTGGTTCGCACGCTTTTTCGAAGGACGGGAATCTGCTCTCCGTGAGCATTGGCAATGATCTGTTCCAGGCCGGTGTTGACACCCGTCTCCAGCTCTATGGGACACTGGCCATCGAACTGGGGGCAGATGTATTGGTGGCAAGGGCTCCCCAGGATCTCTTCGGCCGACACCTCTATGAGGTCCAGGGCGGCCGGGTTGGCGTCTACGATGATGTGCGCCTCGGCATCGATGATGAAGATGCTGGTAGCTGCCGCGGCAAATACCGCCGCCATGCGCTGGCGACTCTCCAGTTCGCTGGCCTTGATCTTCTCTATTTCGCTGATGTCATTAAGAATGGCGAGGAGGAAGGGCCGTCCTTTAAGGCTGATGCGCTCCGCCGACAGCAGGGCGATGCCGGTCCGTCCGTTACCGCGGCGGAATTGACAGCGGAAATTCTTGACCCGCTCCCCCTGGGCAAAGAGCAACTGGAAGGCCTCGTATTCCGCCGAGTCCACCCAAAAACCTAATTCGAGGGCCGAATTGCCGATCACCGTTTCTCTGGAAAAACCCACCAGTGAAAGGAAATTATCGTTAACATCGACTAGCTTGCCGGTCTCCTCGTCACGGATGATCAGGGCCATGGGGCTGGCTTGAAACGCCTTAGCGAATTTTTCCTCAGAATCTTTGAGCGCCTCTGCGGTGCGCTGGTGCTCATCGCTCTCCACACGTAGGCGCTCGTAGGCTGTGGTCAACTGCTTCGTGCGTTCAAGGACCCGCTTTTCCAAAAGTGCCTTGCCGTCGGCCACCTTGGCGCGTTCATTTTCCAGGCGGCGGGTGAGGTAATACTGAGCTCGAGCGCTATGCTCAATGCTATAGGCGATGGTCGCGCCCAGGAGATTGATGATGCCTAATATATAGAGATTGTTTGTGCGGATGTCTGGTGGCGCTGGATACAGCCAGATGGCCTGGACGGCATACAACAACAGGAGGGTGCATCCCGCCAGGGAGGCCCACACAAAAGCGCTGTGGATGAAGGTGTAGCCGAAAATCAGCGAGACGATGATGCTGACATAGTAGATGTGGCTGTCCGGCCGGGGGGCGATGGCGATGAAAACCATGGCGGCAACTCCGGTCATGAGAACATAAAAAACGTTCTGCAGCTCCCAGGTGCGTCGGTAAAAATTGGCCCAAGTGGTGATCAAACCCAGTGCAAACATGGCGATGATGCTCAGGCGGACCGTCATCAGGGGCCAGATATACTGTGGAAAGAGGGTGATATCGAGGATGCTGCTACTGCCGAAGGCCAGCATGCCCAGGAGGTGACACAGGCGCAGATGGCCGATGCTGCTTTTGAACCGGAAGATTTGATAGTCCGGTTCGAGCGGTTCGTCGGGTCCTTTGAAATGAAGGGTCAGTCTCTTGAGATGCATGGGGCGATGGGCTCCTATGGGTGCATCCGATCTAAGACATCATTGCCCATTCGAGGGTGAACTTTAGACTTGCTGTGCCGTCCCCAGCCACTATTGTGCGCCTAAACTATAAGATTCGACTCACAAGAAACTGCGGTCAAGAGAACCTTTACCATTTCTGAAGGGGAATATTACCGCTTTGGCTGGAATGGGACGCGCGCATTTTGAGAAGGGGCGCAGGTTCACTCACGGCCCAGACACTGGCGAAAGATCCTCACGGCCGTATCGATATCCTTGGCGGAGGTGTGATACGTAGGCACCGCACGGATAGACTCCTTGCTTGTGGCCAGAACCAGGAGGCCCCTGGCGGCCAGCCGCTCCACCAGCTGGGGGGCGGTCATATTCGGATGAGCGACTTTGATGTAGACCAGATTGGTCTCCACCGTGGCTATATCCACAACAAGACCTGCGGTGGCGGTCAGTCCCTGGGCAAGGCGGCGGGCGTTTTCATGGTCCTCCACCAGGCGTTGAACCATCTCTTTCAGCGCCACCATGCCGGCCGCCGCCAGGACACCGGCCTGGCGCATCCCGCCGCCAAGCAGTTTACGCATGCGGCGCGCTTCGGCGATGAAGTCGGTCTCCCCGCACACCACCGAGCCCACGGGGGCCCCCAATGCCTTGCTCAGACAGAAGGTGACCGAATCGGCCGGTGCCACCAGCTTGGCCGGGGGTTGATCGAGGGCGATGGCGGCGTTGAAGATGCGGGCACCATCGATGTGCAGCTTCAGCCCGTAGCGCCGGGCGAGCTTGCCGACGGCGGCCACATATTCGGGCGACAGCACGCGTCCGCCGCAGCGATTGTGGGTGTTTTCCAGAAGAATCAAGCGGGTGCGGGGGAAATGCACGTCATCCTCGCGGACGGCGGCCTCGATATCGTCGAGGTTGAGCGTGCCATCGGCGGCGTTGGGCAGAATGTGGGGATGCAGGCCACCCACCGCGGCGGCCCCGCCCTGCTCATAGATGAAGGTATGCGACTGGTCGCCCAGGAGGGTCTCATCCCCTCTTCGACAGTGGGCCAGTTTGGACACCAGGTTGCCCATGGTGCCGCTGGTGACGAAGAGGGCAGCGGGCTTGCCCATGAGGTCCGCCGCCATCTCTTCCAGCCGATTAACGCTGGGGTCCTCTCCAAAAACGTCGTCGCCGACCTCGGCGTTGGCCATGGCCATGCACATGGCGGGGGTGGGGCGGGTGATGGTGTCGGAACGAAGATCGATGGTATCCATGTTATGGCCTCTCTTATTTGGCTGCCGGCTGGGGGCGTGTTGGCGGGAAACAGTTGAGCATGGGTCCAATTGGCGATCGTGCATCTGCGTGCCGGGGCTTGTATGCTTTTGGGACCCTATCATTTGTGGTATGTCGATCCAATGTCTTTTTCGAAAAGTACCACCCTAAAAACCGGATGGTCCTATCTCGATCTTCTCATTGCGGTGGGCATTGTGGGGTTTGGCCTCTATTGGCTGTTGATGCAAGCTGATAACGGCGTCGTCATCAAGAAGGCCGTCATTTACAAAGACGATGCCGTGATAGAGACAATCCCTCTGAGCGAAGGGGAAGATCGGCGAATCGATCTAGCGCCTCACGGCATCGCCATGGTGGTGGAGATTCGTGATCAAAAGATTCGGGTGGTCTCCTCCTCCTGCAAGCAGCAGATCTGCGTCCGCAAAGGCTGGATCACCCAGGCCCATGATCCCATCATCTGCATCCCCAACAAAGTCACCATCGTGGTGACCGGAACCGACTCACGCTATGACGCCATCAGCCGCTGACGGCCTCCACAGAGCGGAGGCCCCCCGCCGAACGGAGGGGCTATACCGCTCGGGAAGGATTCCGGCTCTGATTGCCACGGCGTCCATCCTTCAGATCTCGGAGTCTATGCTGCCCCACCCCCTTCCCGGGCTCCGGTTCGGATTGGCCAACATCGTCTCCCTCATCATCCTGGTGGAATATGGGTTCAGGCCGGCCCTCATCGTCACCCTGCTGCGCACCGTGGTCAGCTCTTTTGTCCTGGGGACTTTCCTCTCGCCGGGGTTCATCCTGAGCTTCGCCGGTGGTTGCGCCAGCATCGCGGCAATCGGTCTGCTGCATCACCTCTCCCAGCGCGTTCCATTTTTGAGAATCAGCCCCATCGGCCTGGGCATCGCCGGGGCCTTTGTTCACAACATGGTCCAACTCTGTCTCGCCTATCTGATGCTCATCAGCCATCCGGGGATCTTCTTTCTGGTCCCCTGGCTCTCCTTCGGTTCGGTGGCCCTGGGGGCCTTTTCCGGGGCCCTTGCGGCGAGTGTCCTCAATCAGCTGGCCTTGGATGCAGGGGCCGTATCCCTTGAGTTCCAGCCGGTGGCCGCCATCCAAAACCGGGTTTACCGCCCCCGGAACTCCTGGCTGCACCGGTGCCCCCCGGAGATCAAGATCGCCGTGGTGCTGGCTGTCACCCTGACCACCGTGCTCGTGGAAAACCTGGTCCTCTATGGCATCATTTTTACGGGCATCCTGGTGCTCATCCCGGCGGCCTCCCTAGCCTACGGCAAGGTGTTTCAGGTTCTCAAAAAGCTGTGGGTCATCATATTGAGTGCCTTTATCCTGCCCCTCTACTTCAACCCGGGCAGCCAGATCCTCATAGACACGGCCCTGGGTGCCATTCACCGGGAGGCCTTGGTGGGCGCTTTCGTGTTCAGCACGCGCATCATCATCCTGGCCCTTCTATCCGCGTTGGTGGCCCAGACGACGGATACCAAAGCCATAACCCGGGGGATCCGTTCCTTTATCAAACCCTTCGATATCCTGGGCCTGGACAGTGCCGCCATCGCCGAGACAATCGCCCTCTCCCTGGCAGCGCTGCCCGAGGTCTGGATCGAGATTCGGTCGGTGCTGAACGCCCTCCTGGCGGGCCAGCCGCGGGATTTTAAAACCCTGAAACGTGTCACCATCCAATTGTTCATCTACCTGTTTGCCACGAAAAACGGCAGACCCTGACGGGGCGTCTGCCGTTTTAAGTTCATTGGTCGAGTGCACTCGCCTAGTTGATGGTGATACGCCCATGTGTCTTTGGTGTTATCTTACCGCCCTGGTGGATCACATAGTCGATGAAGGCATCCCGCTGCATCATGGAGGAGTCGTAAAACTCAACGCGCTGCTTGAATACCTTATACCCGTCCCCGCCGGCGGCCAGGTAGGAGTTGAGGGCGATCTTGTAGATTTTCGCGGGATCCACCGGCTGCTGCCCGATGAGGAGGTTTTCCACTTTGCCCGAAGCCGCATTGATGGTGAAGCTCACCCCATCGGACACCTGGGGCATGGCCCCCTGGCCGATGGTGGCCGGTGTCTGCTCGAAGAGGGCGATGACGTCTGATCCTTTGAGGGATACCACGCAGATGGAGTTGTCGAAGGGCAGCACCTCGTAGATTGTCTTCTTCTTGATCTCGCCGGACCCCAGGGTGGCCCGGATACCACCGCCGTTCTGGAAAGCGAAATCGATATCGAAACCCATCTTGCGCATGTACCACAGCTGGGAGTCGGCCACGATGTCGCCCAGGGCGGTCTCTGTTTCGCGGGTCTTGTCATTGATAAAGGGCCCCTCGGCAGATCCGATCACCTCGCTCAGGACGGCTTCGACCTGGTCACTATACGGTTTCAGCAGCGCCAGAAGGGCCGCATCTTCCTTGATCTCCTTGTCCACGAAATAGTGGTGGCTCTTGCCGTCTTTCTTCTCCCGCTTCTTGACGTTCACGGGAACGGCTGTCCAGCTGAGATCGGCCACCTCTCCACTTTGAAACTTCAGGTCGGCCTTTCCGAGGTAGAGGCCCCAGTGTTTGGCCTGGACGATGGCGACACTCTTGCCGGTCACCTGGTTCACGACCATGACCGGTTCATCAAGTTTGGTGTGGGTGTGGCCGTCGATCACCAGGGCGAGGCCGGGCACTTCGGCGGCCAGCCGTTTTGATCCCATGCTGGCATCATCATAGATACCCATGTGAACCAGGGCGATGACGATATCCGCCTTTTTTTTCAGTTTGGGAACCAGTTGTAACGCCACCTCGACCTCATCTTCAAAGGTGATGTCGCCAATATTTTCTGGGTTGCCGGTGACGGCCGTCTGGGCGGACACGAGGCCCAGGACGGCCACCTTGAAACCCTGGTACTCTTTGATGACATAGGGTTTGACATTGTCGAGATATTTGCCATCGATTTTAGCGTTGGCGCACAGCCAGGGAAACTCGGAGGCGGCGATCTGGGCCTGCATCTCAGCCATGTTGACGTCAAACTCATGATTGCCCAGGGCCAGGGCGTCGTAGTGGATGAAATTGTAGCCCTCGATATCGGGTTTGGCCTTGAAGAAGTTCGACTCCGGCCGGCCGGTATTCAGGTCGCCCGCGTCCAGCACCAAAACGTTGGGAGATTCTGTCCGGATGGCGTTGACCAGGCTGGCGCGGGCCGGAAGCCCCCCTTGCCCCGGGCTGGGATAGTCGAAGAAAGCCAGGGGGTGGCCATGGTGGTCGTTGGTGTGGAGTATCGTTAGGCTGTGTTCGACATCGCTGGGTTTATAATCCGAAAACCCCGCACATCCGCCCAAGGTAAAAAGGACCACCAGCACCAATGATAGAAAACGTGATTTTTTCATACCTCATCCTTTGTTGAGAACATCGTTAGGGGTTATTCGGTAGCTGTCGAATCATTTACACGTCCACCGGCAGACTGGCCCACTGGCTTACGGGCATACTAAGCTTTCTTCATCCGCAATCTCACCGCGTTGGCATGTGCCTCAAGGCCTTCGATCTCGGCCAGGGTGACGATATCCTTGGCCTCTTTCTGAAAGCGATCCTCGGCATAGTGCAGCAGGCTGGTTTTCTTGAGGAAGTGTGCCACCGAGAGGGCCGAGGAGAAGCGCGCAGTGCCCGCCGTGGGTAGGACGTGGTTGGGGCCGGCCACATAGTCGCCCACCGGTTCGGGGGTGTAGGGCCCAACGAAAATGGCCCCGGCGTGGCGCAGGCGGCCGATGTGGGTAAAGGGGTCGGCCACGAGGAGTTCGAGGTGCTCGGGAGCGATGGCGTTGGCCGCCGAGATGGCGGTGTCCAGGTCGGGCACAACCAGAAGGGCACCATAGTCGCGCAGGGATTGGGAGGCGATCTCTTTACGGGGTAAACTGGCCAACTGGACGGTGAGGGCCTCGGCCACCGCTTCGGCCAGGGGCCTGGAGGTCGTCACCAGGATGGCCGAGGCGAGGACGTCGTGTTCGGCCTGGGAGAGGAGGTCGGCGGCCACGTACTCAGGATCGGCCGTATGGTCGGCGATCACCAGGATCTCGCTCGGTCCGGCGATCATGTCGATACCCACCGTGCCGGAGACGATCTTCTTGGCCAGGGTCACCCAGATATTGCCCGGTCCCACGATGACGTCGGCCTTGGGAACCGTATCGGTGCCGTGGGCCAGGGCGGCGATGGCCCAGGCGCTGCCCAGTTTGTAGACGGCGTCCACCCCCGCCTTGCGGGCTGTGTAGAGCAGGTGGGGGTTGACGGAGCCATCCTTGGTGGGTGGGGTGACCATGACCACCCGCTTTACCCCGGCGATCTTGGCCGGCAGAGCGCCCATGAGGACCGAGGAGACCAGGGGGGTGCTTCCCCCTTGACCGCCGGGAACGTACACGCCGGCCGTATCCACGGGGTGTACCAGCTGTCCCAAGACGGCGCCCGGCCGCTGGGTATCGATCCACGATTTGGGCAGCTGCTGCCTGTGAAAACGCTCGATCTGACGCTGGGCGCGCCCCAGGGCGCGCTTGAAGGCGGGGGATACCTTTTTGGTTGCGGCCTTGAACTCCGCTTCGGTGGCCACCAGGTCGGCCTTTTTAAAATTAGGCGCGTCGAACTGGCGGACGTAATCCACCAGGGCAGCGTCCCCTTTTTTGGCCACGGTGTTGATGATGCGATTAACGGCCGCCAGGTCTTTTTGCTTGAAAGCCAGGCTGCGGTTGATGATGCGGTCCAGCTGCTTGTCGGCGGCTGCCGATGGGTACTGGGTAATGTGCATGATGGGGGCCCTCGGTAATTTTTAGGAAAGATTCGCTTTCGTTCTGGATTGTTTTTGGGGCAAAACCCAGCGCTTGTCAATCTGCCATGGGAAATCAGTCTCAGTTCTGGTTGAAAACACTTGTGATTTCCGCAGTCTTGTGGGGCCAATCTGAAAATTGACGCAGATTGACTCAAAACACGTTTAAAATAAAGGGTTACGGATTGACAAGCGGGGCCGAATCTGTAGGAATAGGCCCTCGCATCAACCGACTTCGCCCTTTTTCTGCGGAAAACCGCAATATTTTTTTGAGATGGAGGATATCCGTGACCCCTAAACGCATCTGGAATTTCAACGCCGGCCCCGCCGCCCTGCCCCTGCCCGTGCTTGAGGAGATTCAGGCCAACCTGCTCGATTTTCAAGGATCCGGCATGTCCATCACCGAGGTCAGCCACCGCTCCAAATGGTTCGATGACGTCATCAACGACGCCGTCACCAGGGTCCGGCGGCTTTTGGGCGTGGACGAGGAGTACCAGGTGCTCTTCCTCCAGGGGGGCGCCAGCCTGCAGTTCTGCATGATTCCCATGAACTTCCTGCCGCAAGGGGCCAGCGCCGACTACGTCAATACCGGCACCTGGTCCACCAAGGCGATCAAGGAGGCCCAGATTCAGGGCAAGCAGATTCAGGTGGTGGCCTCCTCCGAGGACCGCAACTTTGCCTATATCCCCAAGGATATCGCCTTCAACCCCGATGCGGCCTATTGCCATATCACCAGCAACAACACCATCAAGGGCACCCAGTGGGCCGATTTTCCCGACACCGGTGGGGCCCCCCTGGTGGCCGATATGAGCTCGGACATCTTCTGCCGTCCCATCGACATGCAGCCCTTCGGCATGGTTTACGCCGGTGCCCAGAAAAACATGGGGCCCGCCGGGGTCTGCCTGGCCGTGGTGCGCAACGACCTCATCGAACGCGCCCCCGCCGACCTGCCCACCATGCTGCGTTACGCCACCTTTGCCGCCAAGAACTCCATGTTCAACACCCCGCCCTGCTTTGCCATCTACACCGTGCAGTTGGTGCTCAAGTGGGTGGAGGAGACCATCGGGGGCCTGACGGCAATGGCCGCGCGCAACCAGGCCAAGGCCGACCTGCTCTATGGCTTTATTGACGCCAGCGGCTTCTACACGGGCACGGCCGACGCGGATAGCCGCTCCTTGATGAACGTCACCTTCCGCCTGCCCAGCGAAGATCTGGAGAAAGCGTTCGTGGCGGCGGCCCTGGAGAATGACCTGGGCGGTCTCAAGGGCCACCGTTCGGTGGGGGGCTGCCGCGCCTCCATCTACAACCCCACCCCCATGGCGGCCATCGAAGCCCTGGTGGATTTCATGAAGACCTTCGAGCGCGCCAATGGCTGAGGCCGTTCGCTAATTTAAACATAATATCAACTTCGGCCGACGGTTTTTCACCGCCGGCCTTTTTTTTTTGCAGGGTACCACCGGGCCGCCGGGGCGGGTGTCTGGCGTCTGTTTGGGTGTGTTTGCAGCGCATTGGTTCCACCGCCGCCCCTCAGGTCTCCGATATCGACCGATCGCGAGTTGAAAGCTGAATACTAAAGACGAGTTAGCCCGCTGTGTTGCTATGGGTTTTTCTTGACACGACCCAGGATTCCTCATAACTACTTATAAGTGTTATTTCTAACATCATTCCATTCCGGTTTGATAGTTGCCTGATGCACTGCGGTGCGAGGCCGGGTAGCGTTCAGTGATTCAAGGGATCAACGAATTCCAGACTCGCATTCTACCTACCATTACCCCTTTGTTATGATCAGGAGGATCAGCTATGGACAAAATTTTACGCATCGATATGGGTGCCGCCGGCGGCCCGGCTCTTAAGACCGAAGCCCTGGGGGACTATGCCGGCCTGGGTGGACGGGCCATGACCTCTACCGTCGTGGCCAAGGAGGTCCCACCCAGCAGCCATCCCCTGAGCGCCGACAATAAGCTGGTCATAGCGCCAGGCCTCCTCAGTGGAACGGCCGCCGCCATGTCCGGGCGTATCTCGGTGGGCTGCAAGAGCCCCCTCACCGGCGGGATCAAGGAGGCCAACTCGGGCGGCCAGGCCTCTCAGGTCATGGCGCGTCTTGGCTACGCCGCCATTATTCTCGAGGGCAAACCGGCCGACGACACCCTCTACAAGGTCTTCATTAATAAAGATGGCGCCACCATCGCCGCCGACAACGGCCTCAAGATGCTGGGCAACTACGACACGGTTGCCAAACTGGCCGAGGCCCACGGCGAGAAGGTCGCCTGTATCACCATCGGCCAGGCCGGTGAGATGAAGATGGCCGCCGCCTCCATCGCCTTCAGCGACATGGAGCAGCGTCCCACGCGCCACGCCGGCCGCGGCGGCGTGGGTGCCGTCATGGGCAGCAAGGGCGTAAAGGCCATCGTATTGGACGATGCCGGCATGAAGATGCGCCAGCCCGCCGATCCTGAAAAATTCAAGGCGGCCAACAAGGAGTGGGTGGCCGGTCTGCGCAAGAATCCCACAACGGGCGAGGGACTGCCCGCCTTCGGCACCAACGTTTTGACCAACGTGATCAACGAGGCTGGGGCTTACCCCACCCACAACTTCTCAACCGGTCAGTTCGACGGCGCCTCCAAACTCAGCGGCGAGGCCCAGGCCGAGTTGGAAAACCAACGTGGCGGCGCCGGTTCCGCCACCCACGGCTGCCATCGCGGCTGTGTGATCCGTTGCTCGGGCACCTTTTACGACAAAAACGGCAACTACCTCACCAAGCAGCCCGAGTATGAAACCGTCTGGGCCCATGGCGGCAACTGCGGCATCGACGATTTGGATACCGTCGCCCAACTGGACCGCTTGGACGACGATTTCGGCCTGGACACCATCGAGATGGGCGCCACCATCGGCGTGGCCATGGAGGCCGGTTTGGCCGAGTTCGGTGACGGCGAGGCCGCCATCCGCCTGGTCAAAGAGGTGGGCGAGGGCACCCCCCTGGGCCGCATTCTGGGCAACGGCGCCGCCGTTGCCGGCAAGGTCTTCGGTGTGGAGCATGTGCCCGTGGTCAAGGGCCAGGCCATGCCGGCCTACGACCCACGCGCCGTCCAGGGCGTGGCCGTGACCTACGCCACCAGCCCCATGGGGGCCGACCACACGGCCGGTTACGCGGTGGCCACCAATATTCTGAGCATCGGCGGCAGCGTCGATCCCTTGAAGCCCGAGGGCCAGGTGGAACTCTCGCGCAACCTGCAGATCGCCACGGCCGCCATCGACGCCGCCGGTCTGTGCGTCTTCATCGCCTTCGCCATCCTCGATCAGCCCGAGACCTTCCAGGCCATGCTCGACATGTTCACCGCTTTCGGCGGCAAGGAGTTCACCGGCGACGACGTGGTCGCCCTGGGCAAGCAGATCCTCACGGTGGAGCGCGACTTCAACGCCAAGGCGGGTTTCACCAGCGCCCAGGACCGTCTGCCCGACTATTTCAAAAACACAGCTCTGGCCCCCCACAACGTGACCTTCGGGGTGACCGACGCGGAGTTGGACACGGTTTTCAACTGGTAGCATTTTTATTCGACGTATTTGCAGAGGCCCGCCGATACATCGGCGGGCCTCTTTACGTTACGGCGATTGGCAACCTCTCTTGAGCTTTGCTTCTGGATTGGGTATCCTGCCCTCCAGGTGTAAAAGTGCTTCTATAGGGAAGCGCACCAATCGGCACCTGAACTGCATAGGAGGTTGCCCCATGAAACGGACTGAAATGATCGGACCCACCCTTGCCCTGGCGACCCAAGACCCCAAGGGCCTTTTGCACCTGCTGGAGAGCGGTGTGCGCCAAGAGGTACGCGTGGGCGGCACTCTGGCCCAACTGCTCTGCGACCAGATCGGCATCCCGCGGGACTACCTGGACGACCGCATCCAGACCCTCTTCCTCAACGCCAAGGCAGTGGATAACGCGGACACGGCCAGGGTAACGGATGGCGCCGTGATCGCCCTATCGGCCGCCATGCCCGGCCTTGTGGGGGCCACTCTGCGCAAGGGAGGTACTTTTAGCGGCCTGCGTGCCGCCATCTCTCAGGAGGAAGCGACCGGGGCCGAAGAACTCACATTGGGGACCATCACACTCAAGCTGTTCAACCTGGTGGCCCGCGAAATGGGGCTCGATCTTCTGGCCCGAGGGGTGGTTTTTCCGGGCCGGAGACTGGCTGACTTTTTCGCCACGGCTGCCCCGGCGGACCTGCAGATTCACCTTGGTGAGGGATCCCTGGACTGCCGAAAGGCCGTGGACCTCTGCAGCCAACACCAATGGATCGGTGTACGGCTCACCACCGGTTGAGCCCCTGAACCGGCCGCCCATCGATTAAACCGATGCCCAGACTTTATATCAATGCATACACCCAGGCCCTTCGGGGCCGATTGGTGGTTATTGCCTGCCGGGAGGGGATTCTGCGCGATCACCTGGACGCCATCCTGGCCGACCTCAAATTCCTCACCCGCCAGGGGATCGCCACCACCCTGGTCCACAACATGGCAAACCGCTTCGCCAACCAGCAGCACTTCCGGCTTCTGGAGGCGCGTCTGCCCGAGACCACCATCCAGCGTGTTCCGGCGGATACCGATTTCTACACCCATGTGCTGGACAATCATACCGCGGCCCATAAGTTGATCTTTCTGGAGCGCAAGCCTCTCTGCGACGCCGCCGGGCGGCGGATCAACACCCTCACCACGGCCGCCGCCCGGGATACCCTTGCGAGCTACGGCGATCTCATCACCAATGCAAATTTTAAAGGCGTCATGACGCGCATCTGCCACGAGATCGACAGCGGCGCCTACGACCGTGTCCACATCCTGCCGGCCGGCAAAAACAAAATCAAACACGAACTCTTCACCATCGAGGGGTCCGGCACCCTCATCGCCAACAACTTCAGCGAACGCTTTGACCCGGTGGCCGACGCGGCCGATGTCAAGATGGTCCTGGGGATCCTCAACCTCTACAAGCGTAAAGGCTATATCAAGGTGCGCAGCCGCGCCTATGTGGAAGACAACGCGGAGAACTTCTTCATCACCCGCATCGACGACATCGTGGTGGGCTGTGCTGAAGCGTTGGCAGTCGACGCGGAGACCGTCGAACTGGGGGCCCTGGCCATCTCCACCAAGTTCCGCAGCCAGCGAGTGGGGGTCTACACCGTTGAAGCATTCGTGGCCACCATGGCCGCCAGGGGCTATCACCGTATCATTTCTCTGACCAACAACCCGCGCCTGGCAGCCCTCTACCATCGCATGGGGTTTGAACCCACCAGCGATCCGGCCTACGCCGAGCGTCAGGCGAAGTCCCCCGGTGTGCAGATGTATGTGTATCCGGTGGGCCCGTGAGCCAAAGGCGGATCATGGGAGGTATTTGACCATGCAAGCCGAATCACCCGAGTAGATATGAAAGGAAAAAACGCCCATGCAAATTGAAGAGGTTCATTCAATCCTGAACTTCCTGCGACAGGCCGAGGCCCTCAAACACACCTATCGCAGTGCCTGGACCAGCTCTGGAAAACCCGAAAGCGTTGCGGCCCACACTTGGCGCCTGGCCCTCATGGCCCTTGTCTTGGCCCCCAATTTCCACGAGATAGACTTGCTCCGCCTGCTCAAGATCTGTGTCATTCACGATTTGGGGGAGGCCATCAATGGTGACATTCCCGCCATCGAACAGACCGATGGCTCCGCAAAAGCGATTCAGGAGCGCGAAGATCTGCTCTCCCTCATCGATCCGCTGCCCGAGGCCCTGCGCTCCGAACTGCTGGCCCTCTGGGAGGAGTACGAAACCGCAAGTTCTCCCGAAGCCCGCCTGGCCAAAGGCCTGGACAAGCTGGAGACCATCCTGCAGCACAACCAGGGGGACAATCCCCCCGACTTCGATTACGCCTTCAATCTTGATTACGGCCAGCAGTACACCCAAGCGCCGGCCCTCATCGCCGATCTGCGCCGCATCATCGATGCCGAGACGCTGGCGCGTAAAGAAGCTTGCGGCCCGCTTCTATAAGGCGCGGAACCAATTCCGGCAACATCATGCGATAGACACAAGAAAAGTCTCTGTTGTTTTTGCGGATTTTGTTTGGACGGGACCCGCCTAAGCATTGCAGCAATGGCTGACAGTGAGCGCTACTTCCTGGCGCCGGCAGCCGACAGGTAGCGCTGCAGGAGAATGAAGATGAAGAGCAGGATACCGATGACGATCTTCGTCCACCACGAACTCAGCGTTCCCTGGAAGGTGATGAAGGTCTGGATCAACCCCAGGATCAGCACCCCGATCAGTGTTCCCTCAATATAACCGGCCCCTCCGGTCAAAAGGGTCCCGCCGATGACCACCGCCGCGATGACGTCCAGTTCCAGGCCCACGCAGGCCAGGGGATAGCCCGAGGAGGTATACAGGGAGTAGACGACGCCGGCCAGTGCGCAGAGCAGGCCGTTGAAGGTGTAGATTAGGATCTTTGTGCGACCCACCGGCAGGCCCATGAGGATGGCCGACTGCTCGCTGCTGCCGATGGCGTAGGTATTGCGCCCGAAACGGGTGTAATGCTGAAGATAGATGCCGATAAAGGCCACGACCAGGAAGATCATCGCCGTGGCGGGCAGCCAGGTCCGAAAGCCCAGTGGGACGCCAAAATCGATGATGGCGTCGACGAGCGGGTGTTTGATGGGGATGGCGTTGAGGCTGACCAGGAAGGCCAACCCGCGGGCGAGGAACATCCCCACCAGGGTGACGAGGAAGGGCGGCAGTTCGAAGAAGTGGATCAGGCCGCCCATGGTCATACCGAAGAGGGCGCCTATTAGAAGGCAAAGGTTGAAGACCCAGAAGGGGTGAACGCCATATTCGTGCATCAGCTTCGCCGCCAGCACACCGGTAAAGGCCACCACCGAACCCACCGACAGATCGATGCCACCGGAGATGATGACGAAGGTCATGCCGATGGCGATGACACCGACGAAGGCGTTGTCGATGAAGAGGTTGACGAAGACCCGCAGGGAGAAGAAGTTGGAATACATCACCGAGCCCACCAGGTAGATGAGGAGAAAGACGGCGATGGTGGCCAGGATGGGTATGTTTTTTGAGTTCAGGCGCAGATTCATGATGCTCTCAACTTATGCCTGGAATTACCCGGGCGGTCAATTGTCCGGGCGGCGAGGTGCCGGGAAAAAAGGCCGCGGAACTTTTCAGACTGGATCAGGGCGACGACGATAATCACCACCGCTTTGAAGACCAGGGTGACTTCCGGAGCGATGCCGCGGGTGAGGATGGTGGTGGTGAGGCTCTGGATGATGAGGGTTCCCACGATGGATCCCATGAGGGTGAAGCGCCCCCCCCAGATGGTGCCGCCGATGATCACCGCGGCAATGGCATCCAGTTCGAGAAAAAGGCCGGCATTGTTGGCGTCGGCCGCCTTGATGTCGGCACAGATGATCAAGCCGGCGAGGCCGGCGCAAAGGCCACAGAAGATATAGACGGCCAGGGTGATCTGCTTCTCGCGAATGCCCATGAAGCGACTGGCGACACTATTGGCGCCGATGGCCTCGATGAACAGGCCGAGGCCCGTTCTGCGGGTCAGGAGATAGGTGGTTATTCCGGTCAGGATCACGAGGATGATGGGAAAGGGCAAACCCAACCAAAAGCCTGAGCCAACAAATTGGAAAGGCTCGTGGATGAAGACAACGATCTGCCCCTGCGTGATCAGCTGAGCGATGCCGCGGCCGGCCACCATGAGGATGAGGGTGGCGATAATCGGTTGAATACCCACATAGGCTACCAAGAGACCGTTCCACAGGCCGGCGATCAAGGAGAACACCAGGGGAATGCCGATCACCAGGAGCAGGGGTTGCAGCTCACCGTATTCAAGGACCCCTTTGACATAATCGGGACGGATAACGGTGGCGGCGATGGCCCCGGAGATGGCCATGATCGCCCCCACGGACAAATCGACGCCGCCGGTGGCGAACACAAGCGTCATGCCGATGGCCAGCAGCATCACCGGTGAGGCGCGATTGGCGATATCCACCAGGGAACCGAAAAAATGACCGTCCTTGATCTCGATGTGGAAAAAGCCGGGCGTGAAGATAAGGTTGAATAGCAGGATGCCTGCAAGGGCCACCAAGGGCCAGAGCATGCGCTGGAAGTTTTGGTTCTGGATGCGTACCGGCTTCATGGTGTCACTTCCTTGTGGGCAATGACGCGCATAATGTTGGCCTCATCCATCTCCGATCCGCTCAGTTCGGTGAGGACCTTGCGATCCCTGAGCACGACCACACGGTCGCTGCAGCTGATCACCTCATCCAACTCCGAGCTGATGAAGAGGATGGCCAAGCCCTCCTCACTGAGACCGATAATCAACTTCTCGATTTCGGCCTTTGCCCCGACGTCAATACCACGGGTGGGCTCGTCAAGAATCAGAAAACGGGGATCGGTGGCCAGCCATCTGGCGATGATCACCTTTTGTTGATTGCCACCACTCAGGTTCTTGACCATCTGTGAGGTGGACGGCGTCTTGATACTCAGCAATTTGATATAGCGCTCGGCGATCTCATTCTGGCGGTGGCGGGAAAGTGCCCGAAAGCTCCCCAAACGCGCCTGCAGGGCCAGGATGATATTCTCCTGGACGGTGAGGTCGGCGATGATGCCCTCGTCCTTGCGGTCCTCGGGACAAAAGGCGAAGAGGTGGTTAATGGCTTTGCGCGGGGAGTTGATATAGATCTCTTCGCCATCCAGCCGAATCCTGCCGCTGGTGGCACGGTCGATGCCAAACAGCAGCCGAGCCGTTTCGGTGCGACCGGAACCCAGGAGCCCTGCCAGTCCCAGGACCTCGCCTTTGTTGATCTTGAGGTCAAAGGCCGACATCGACCCTTTGCGCGCGAGTCCCTGAACCGCCAGCAGCGGCTTGGCCGAGGTGTCACCCTTTGGGCGTCTGGAT
Source organism: Desulfobacteraceae bacterium (assembly GCA_050291585.1). Lineage (GTDB taxonomy): Bacteria > Desulfobacterota > Desulfobacteria > Desulfobacterales > Desulfosarcinaceae > JASJCL01. The sequence continues at coordinate 11,344 of JBNKKA010000025.1, read as the reverse complement.
GCGGCCGTTTCGATCTCCTGGGAGAATGCGGCCGGGTCCTTGCCCAGCATGTGGGCAATCAGCTCGATTCGCGGAAGTGTTGCGGTCTCGAATTCGCCGATGAAAGCGCCGTTGCGAAGGACGGTGATACGATCGGTAATCTCGTAGACCTGATCGATGAAGTGGGTGACGAAGAGGATGCCGATGCCGTCCGCTTTTAAACGGTTGATCACCTTGAACAGCTGCTCGACCTCGGCCAGATCGAGGCTGGAGGTGGGTTCGTCGAGAATAAGGACCTTGGCCGAAATCTCCAGGGCCCTGATGATGGCCACCAACTGCTGAATGGCCACCGAAAATGAGGAGACCGGCTGGGTGACATCGATCTCCAGGTCGAGCTTGCGGATGGCGACCCGGGCGTCACTATTGATCCGTTTCCAGTCGATGCGACCGAATCGCTTGGGTTCGCGGCCGATGTAGATATTCTCCGCCACCGAAAGCGCCGGAATCAGGTTGATCTCCTGGTACAGGGTACTGATGCCGTGGGCCGCTGCCTCCTGGGGAGAGGCCAGGGCCAAGGGTCTGCCTTCGATCAGAATCTCACCCTCATCTTTGGGGTAGAGGCCGGTGAGTACTTTGATCAGGGTCGATTTACCCGCGCCGTTTTCTCCCATCAGGCCGTGCACTTCACCACGGCGCAGGCGAAAATCGACCCGGTCCAGAGCGAGAACGCCGGGAAAAGCCTTACTCACCCCCCGTATATCGATCAACACCTCATCTAAGGAACGCTTCATCCCGATCTCTCCGGCGAGATTCATCATTTCTGGACGGACAGTTAAAAAGGGCCGGTCGCCGAATTGCCCGGCAACCGGCCCCATCCATCGGTTTAGTATTTCCGGGTGGGCAGGGTTTCGGCGGCGACTTCAGCCGGGAAAACGCCCTCGTTGGTGACAATCCGCTTGGGCAGCTTTTTGCCGGCCATGAGATCCTCTACAGCGTCGAACAATTGGGGACCGAGCAAGGGGCTGCATTCCACCGTGCAATTAATCTTTCCTTCAAGCATGGCCTCGAAGGCACCGCGTACGGCATCCACGGAGACGATGATGATGTCCTTGCCGGGTTTAAGTCCGTATGCTTCGATGGCTTGAATGGCACCCAGACCCATATCGTCGTTGTGGGCATAGAGCACGTCGATCTTTTTGCCCTCGGCTTTGAGGAAGGCTTCCATGACCTCTTTGCCCTTGGCGCGGGTGAAATCACCACTCTGGGACTTGATGATTTTGAACTTGGATCCCTTGGTCACCTCGGCAAAACCGACTTTGCGGTCGATGGCCGGGGCGGATCCCACGGTGCCCTGGAGTTCGACGACATTGACCACATCGCCGCTCTTGTCCGGGTTCTTCAGGCGGTCGTAGTTCTCCATGAGCCACTTGCCCGCACGTCTACCCTCCTCGACGAAGTCGGAACCCATGAAGGTCACCCACAGAGAGTCGTCCTGGACGTCCACGGCACGATCGGAGAGGATCACAGGGATACGCGCCCGTTTGGCTTCTTTCAGCACCGGCTCCCATCCGGTTTCGACCACCGGCGAGAAGGCGATGACGTCAACGCCTTGGGAGATGAAGCTGCGAATGGCCTTGATCTGGTTCTCCTGTTTCTGCTGGGCGTCGGAGAACTTCAACTCGATATTGGGACGTTTTTTTGCTTCCGAGACGATCGACTCCGTGTTGGCCACCCGCCAGGCACTCTCGGCGCCAATCTGTGAAAAACCGACCACAATCTTGCCCGCGGCCTGGGCCGCTCCTGCAATCAGAACGCAGGAAAACAGGGCACACGCAACAATCAGAAAGCACTTTTTCATTTCACTCCTCCTTTGTGATTCACAGCGAATTGAACAGATGGCTGCGGCAAAAAACCTTCGGTCTGCCGTTGCCTGGGCTGGACACTCCTTTATTCATGCCAGCCTTTATTCCCCGGGTTCCACCTTTCGAACCGGAGACAACCGATACTCTAAAGTTAGCGCATTTTTTAAGGTTAGCTCCGTAGTATAGATCGATCACATATTGTCTTGGTCATGTTTTCCGTCCAAGGCTAGTTTTTTGACTTGTTATACACATCGAAAAAGACAGCAAACAACAGAACCATGCCCTTTATTGCCTGCTGCCAGTCTATCCCGACCCCCATGATCGACATGCCGTTATTCATGACCCCCATCACAAGGGCCCCGATAATGGCGCCTATCACTGTTCCTAAACCTCCCGTTGCGGACGCACCCCCGATAAAACAGGCGGCGATAACGTCAAGCTCAAATCCAGTACCCGCTTTTGGCGTTGCCACATTGAGTCGGGCGGCAAAAACAAGGCCGGCAAGTGCAGAGAGCAGGCCAAGGTTTGCAAAGGTAAGCATCACCATCCTATCCGTTTTGACTCCAGAGAGTTTAGCGGCTTTTTCATTTCCTCCCAGAGCATAGATCTGGCGGCCGAAAACAGTCTGTGTTGTCATGAAGGTATAGGCCAGGGTTAGGATAAACAGTACGACCAGAACATTAGGCAGCCCTTTGTAGGACGAGAGCAGATAACAGAAGTACATGACGGCGGCTGCAATCAGGATGTTCCTGGCAAGAAACATGGTGATTGAGCCTACCTCAAATCCATGCGCCAGTCGTTTTGACCGTTTTCGGTAATCAAGAAATAACCACGAACTGGAAAAGAGGGCGCCGAGGACCAGGGTCGCTAGGTGCAGCTTTGAACCATAAAGCAAATCCGGGATAAATCCGGAGCTGATCTTCTGAAACCCGGTTGGAAACGGTCCCACCGAAGCGCCCTGCAGCATCACCATGGTGAGCCCTCTGAACACGAGCATACCGGCCAGGGTGACAATAAAGGCTGGTATCTTCACATAGGCTATCCAGAAACCCTGCCAGGCACCAATGGCAAAACCAAGTACAAGACAGGCAAGAATCGTGACCAAAAAGTTGATCTCATAATTGACGATCATGACAGCGGCTGTCGCTCCGATTAAGGCAGCAATCGAGCCCACCGAGAGATCGATATGGCCCGCCACAATCACCAGCAGCATACCGATAGCCATGATAAGGATATAACTGTTCTGCAGTATCAGGTTTGTGATATTGAGCGGTTTCAGGAGTATCCCGTCCGTGATGATTTGGAAAAAGAGCATTATCGCAATCAGGGCCACTAACATGCCATACTGCCTGATATTGCTCTGGATGATGTTTTTAACCCGTGACATACATCCTCTCTTCAATCTGCTGCATAATGCATTTCATAATTTTTTCCTGGGACGCATCCGCCCCTGCCAGTTCACCGACGATCCGGCCTTCGTTCATGACATAAATCCTGTCACAGATACCCAGGAGTTCGGGGAGTTCAGAAGAGATGACGATGATACTTTTGCCCTCTGTGGCCAGTTTATTGATGATGGTATAAATTTCGTATTTTGCACCCACGTCGATACCCCTGGTAGGTTCATCGAGGATAAGGATGTCGGGCTGTGCGAAGAGCCACTTGCTCAGTACGACCTTCTGCTGGTTTCCACCTGACAGGTTCAGGGTTTTCTGCAATATACTGGAGCACTTTATATTGAGGCTTTCTTTAAACCCCCGACAGTGTAGAATCTCCTGATTCTGGTCAATTACCAGACCTCTGGTAACGCTCTTGAGGTTGGTCAGGGTAATATTATTCTTAATGTCCTGGTCCAGTATCAGGCCGTAAGTCTTTCTGTCTTCGGTCACGTAGGCAAGGCCGTTGCTGATGGCTCGTTCGACAGTGGAAATGTCAATCGGCTTGCCGACTTTTTTCACAGTACCGCTTATATCCTGTCCATAGGAGTGGCCGAAAATGCTCATAGCCAGTTCCGTTCTCCCCGACCCCATCAGGCCGGCAATCCCGAGAACCTCGCCTTCTCGAATATTCAAGGAGACATTGTCGACCACTTTCCGGTCCGGGTGAAGCGGGTGGTGGACAGTCCACGCTTCAATCTCAAAGATCTCACGTCCCGGAGTGATATCCCGCTTCGGATACCGATGGGTCATATCTCGTCCCACCATACCGAAAATTATTTGGTCCTCGCTGATATCACCATTTTTACAATCCAGGGTCTCAATGGTAGCCCCGTCGCGAAGAATGGTTATGGCGTCGGCAACCTGCTCCACCTCGTTTAACTTATGAGAGATAAGGATCGACGATATCCCCTGGCCCTTGAATTGAAGGAGAAGCTTCAACAGCTTTTCGCTGTCTTTTTCATTCAAGGTGGCCGTCGGCTCGTCAAGAATGAGCAACTTCACCTTCTTGGACAATGCCTTGGCTATCTCGACCAATTGCTGCTTACCGACACCAATATTGGTTACCAGCACATCCGGAGATTCCTGCAGTCCAACTGTATCCATCAACTGCTTGGCCTTCATGTGTGTATGGTGCCAATCGATCACCCCATGGCGGGCCTGTTCGTTGCCGAGGAAGATGTTCTCGGCTATGGAGAGAAAAGGGATAAGGGCAAGTTCCTGGTGAATGATGACGATGCCAAGCGCCTCGCTGTCAGTGATTTCCCTGAACCGGCACTTCTCACTATGGAAATATATATCACCGTCATAATCACCGGCCGGGTAAATACCGCTCAAGACTTTCATCAGGGTGGATTTTCCCGCCCCGTTCTCCCCCACAAGGGCATGAATCTCACCCTCCTGCACAGTGAGATTGACGTTATCGAGCGCCTTGACACCGGGAAATGTCTTTGTAATATTGTGCATTTCCAGTATGGTTTCGGACATATCGCTCTCACCAAAAAAATAATTTCTCGTGAAAGGTAGGGGCTGTGACACCCCCTCATTGGCAGGCATCACAGCACAACGGCAGACCGCTTACTTCACTATCTGCTTCCTGTCGTAATATCCGCTCTCAACCAGTATCTTCTCCCAATTATTTTTATCCACATTGAGCGGCACTAGGAGGTAGGAAGGAACGATCTTGAAACCGTTATCGTAGGTTTTGGTGTCGTTGACCGGAGGCTTTTTATCGTGAAGGATTGCATCGGCCATTTTGGCTGCAATACTTGCCAGCTCGCGGGTGTCCTTGAAGACGGTCTGTGTCTGTTCTCCGGCGATAATCGACTTGATGGAGGGGATCTCCGCATCCTGACCGGTTACAACCGGCATCGGCTGATCTTTGGAGCCGTATCCAACGCCCTTGAGCGAAGAGAGAATACCGATGGAAAGTCCATCATATGGAGACAGCACGGCATCGACTTTCTCCGTTGAGTAGAATGCACTCAACAGGTTATCCATTCTCGCCTGAGCAACAGATCCGTCCCAGCGCAGTGTGGAAACTTTGTCCATGCCCAATTGGCCGCTGCGAACAACGAGCTTCCCACTGTCGATGTACGGCTGGAGCACGGACATGGCACCGTCATAAAAGAAATAGGCGTTGTTATCGTCCGGGGAGCCCCCGAAAAGTTCTATATTGTAGGGACCTTTTCCATCTTTCAAGCCGAGGGCCTGTTCAATATAACTGGCCTGTAAAACACCCACCTGGAAGTTATCGAACGTCGCATAGAGATCTACATTGGGGGATTTTTTGATGAGACGGTCGTAGGCGATTACGGGTATTTTCATATCCGCGGCCTGCTGCAGCACATTGGAAAGGGTCGTACCGTCAATGGAGGCAATTATAAGGAGATTGACACCTTTCAGGATCATGTTCTCGATCTGGGACAACTGGTTTTCAATTACATCCTCAGCATACTGCAGATCTGTTGAATAACCGAGATCCTCGAGGTATTTCACCATATTGTTCCCATCATCTATCCATCGCTGGGAAGATTTGGTAGGCATAGCTATGCCGATTTTCTGCGCAGCCATGGCATTGTTGAACATGAACAGGGATAGGGTCAGGGTAATCATCAGTGGGATGGACAGCCTTTTCATTTTCACTATTGCCTCCTTGGGTGATTTTCGGTTTGCGCTGGATATGCCACTTCAGCAAAGATTTTCGCTGCTACACTGCGCTTGAGATTGCAAAATACAATATGTTTGAAGCGTAATTCCTTAGTGATTTCCACTGTCGTCCAAGCCTAAATTCTCAAGGTTCCACCATTCAGACCGCAGGCAACCTAAGTAACCGGCAGCCAATGCGGATCTCAGGTGAGCTCCGTTTCAATGAAGTTGCCCACCTTACGGTATGCGTCATACAAGGGCCGGTAGCGGGCCACATTCTCGGCGATGGGCCAATACACCGTTTCGATGCCGCAGCCCATGACCGCCTGGGCGTTGGCGATAGTGACGAAAACACCACCGACCACCGCGGCAAACATGGCTGCGCCCAGGGCAACGGTTTGTTCGCTTTTGGCCACCTTGATCTCCATGTTGAGGACATCGGCCAACACCTGCATGGCGAAGGGCGATTTGCGGGCCACGCCGCCGATGGCGACGACTTCCCTGATCGGTACCCCCTCTGCCAGGAATCGATCGACGATCGCCTTGCCGCCGAAGGCGGTGGCTTCGACCAGGGCACGGAACACCCGGGGTGCGTCACTGCCGAGCGTCAGACCGGTAAGCGCTCCCTTGAGGGCCTGGTTGGCGTCCGGCGTCCGGCGGCCATTGAGCCAATCAACGGCGCCGATGCCGGACTCGCCAATGGGGATTTTTTCGGCGGCCTTACTGAGGGCCGGAATCAGACGATCGGAGATCTCTGCGACCAAGGTGTCGGCGGTTTGGGGGTCGATGCTGTCGCTGTCGCCGACCAGCCGTGTGGGCCAGAGCAGCAGGTCACGAAACCAGGCATAGATGTCGCCGTAAGCCGATTGACCCGCCTCCATGCCGATCATGCCCGGGATGATGGAGCCATCCACCTGACCGCAGATGCCTCTCACGCGCTTATCCCCAAGCTCATCCGGCGGGGCGATCAGCATGTCGCAAGTAGAGGTGCCGATGACCCGCACAAAGCTATAGGGTTCGATGCCGCCGCCGACCGCGCCCATGTGGGCGTCAAAGGCCCCGATGCCCACCGGCGTTCCCTCCGGTAAGCCGAGCTCCCGGGCCCACGCTTCGGTGAGCCCCCCCGCCGCCTGGTCGGCAGTATAGGTCCGATCGTAGAGCCGTTCGCGCAGCCCGGTGAGCAGCGGGTCCAGGGCTTGGAAGAAGGCTTCACTGGGAAGGCCGTCCCAACTCTCGTGCCACATGGCCTTGTGCCCTGCGGCACAGATACCGCGTTTCAGAAGATCCGGAGCCGTCGTACCCGTGAGAACCGCCGGAACCCAGTCGCAGTGTTCCACCCAGGTGTAGGCGGCCTTTCGGACCCCTTCGTCCTCACGTAAGGTGTGCAGAATCTTGGCGTAAAACCACTCGGAGGAGTAGATGCCGCCGATGTAGCGGGTGAAATCGATGCCGCCCCAGGTCCTGGCCACCGTGTTGATCTCTTCGGCCTCGGCCACGGCCGTATGGTCCTTCCAGAGGATGAACATGGCGTTGGGATTGTCGGCAAACTCCGGACGCAGGGCGAGAACCTTGCCTTCGCGGTCGACGGCCGCCGGTGTCGAGCCGGTGGTGTCGACGCCGATGGCGGCGACCTGTTGGGCACAGGCGTCCGGCCCCTTGGCCAGGATATTGCGCACGGTCTGCTTGAGCCCCTCGAGGTGGTCCAGAGGGTGTTGGCGGAATTGATTCGAGATGGGGTCGCAGTAGCGCCCCTCGGCCCAACGCGGATAGTAGAAGGTGTCTGTCGCGGCCTCAACTCCAGAGCTTGTGTCGATCAGTACAGCGCGCACCGAGTCCGTTCCGAAATCGAGTCCGATCACGTATGTGGTGCCCATGGCAGCCTCCTAAATTCGGTTGGTAGGGGCATCAAATTCCCCGGGCAATGCTGAAATACAGATGGTTGTGCCGCAATTCCCGTTTGAATGCACCGAGATCGGTCTGCCCATCGATGACAAGGCACTCGATTCCGGCCATCTCCGCGAAATCGATCAGATGGTCGCTGGTCACCGCCTGACTGAAGCCCGTGTGGTGGGCGCCGCCGGCGTAAATCCAGGCGGCCGCCGACACTTCCAGGCTGGGCTGCGGCTCCCAGAAGGCGCTGGCTACCGGTAGATTGGGCAAGGCTGCTTCATTGTCCACCACTTCAACTGTGTTGACCACCATTCGGAAGCGATTGCCCATGTCGAGCAGGGTCGCGTTCACCGCCGGGCCGCTGCGCGTCGTAAATACAAGCCGAGTTGGATCCGCCTTGCCGCCGATGGAGAGGGGATGGATCTCCAAGGATGGTTTGCCGCCCGCTATCGTCGGGCAAACTTCGAGCATATGGGCGCCCAGCACTCTGGCAGGCCCATTTTCCGGCATATGGTAGGTGTAATCTTCCATGAACGAAGTACCGCCATCCAGACCGGCACCCATCACCTTCATGGCGCGCACCAGGGCCGCCGTCTTCCAATCGCCCTCGGCGCCAAAACCGTATCCGTCGGCCATCAGCCGCTGACAGGCCATCCCCGGCAGCTGGTTGAGGCCATGCAGGTCCTCAAAGGTAGTGGTGAAAGCGCTGCAGCCATTTGCCTCCAAAAAGCTTCGTAGGCCGATTTCTATGCGGGCGGCCTCGCGCAGCATGGAAAAGCGCCTGGTTTCACGCAGGTCCTGAGAAACCGTGTAGCTGTTCATATAGACGCCGACCAGATCGTCGATGGCCGCATCGTCCACCTCGGCCACAGAGGCCACCAGATCGCCGACACCGTAGCCGTGCACCTCGTAGCCGAAGCGGATCTGGGCACTGACCTTATTGCCCTCGGTGACGGCCACATCGCGCATATTGTCGCCAAAGCGGGCGATACGGCACTTCCGGCTGTCGGCAATTGCCACCGCCGCACGGGTCCAGGTGCCGATGCTCTCAGCCACCTCAGCAGCCTGCCAGTGCCCCACCACCACCTTGCGATCCAGTTGAAGTCGGGAGCCGATAAAGCCAAATTCCCGATCACCGTGGGCACTCTGGTGAAGGTTCATGAAATCCATGTCTATCTTCTGGAAGGGGATTTCGCGGTTGTACTGGGTGTGTAGGTGCAGGAAGGGCTTGAGCAGGGCACTTAGTCCAGCGATCCACATCTTGGCCGGTGAGAAGGTATGCATCCAGCAGATCAGGCCGACGCATTGGGGATGGTTGTTGGCCTCCAGGCAAACCGTGCGAATGGTCTCGCTCGTCGTGACAACCGGTTTGTAAATTACTTTCACCGGAATCCGGTGATCCTGGTTGAGATGAGTGGCGATCGCCTCAGCATTCTTGCTTACCTGTTCAAGTGTCTCCGGTCCGTAAAGATGCTGGCTTCCTGTAAGCAACCAGACCTCATTGTTTGATAGTTCAATCATCTGTCTTCCTCACACGGCAGGGGGCAACAGTTATCTATCTGTTGTCGTTAACGTTCCCGTTATCGATACCGTTATCGATAACATATCAATAATCTGGCTTTTTAGCCTTTGTCAATATCCAATTTAGCGAGGGTGATTTAGCTATGATTAATGGCGCATTTATTTCGAGCACCAAACAGGTGAGAAATGAGTCCCAACATACATATTTGATTTATTATTATGCTCTCGGGGGCCTAAATCAAAAGGCAATTGAGGGGCAAAAAAAAATTATCAATGGGTATGAGGGTGGGTAAAAATAAATGCGGGTTTATCCGGTTTTGGATTAGCTATTGACTCACTTTCAAAACACAGTAATAATTTTCGACCCTTCCTTGTCTTAGCTTTGTCGTCGTCGATCACAGCTGGAAATCGACGCCTGAAGGGATTGTCTCCAAACGCGAATTCGATTGTGGGATCTAGATGCAGCAATTGTCACGACCCAAGCTCACCATTAAAGATGTCGCCCGCGCCTGCGGTGTTTCCACCCAGACCATCTCCCGAGTGCTGAATGATCGGGTCGATGTGTCAGCCAGCACTAGGGAAAAGGTCCTGGCCGTCATCGATCAGATGGGCTACCAGCCCAGTGCATTTGCCAGAGGCATGCGTCAAAAGAGCACCAATCTAGGGGTTATTCTCGCCGGACTGCAGCACAAGGGCATCTCCAATAGCCTTAAGGGGATCACCCAGGAAGCGGAGAAACATGGCCTGAACTTGATCCTCAAAGGATTGCCCAGCTTCAAATCAAAAAACTTGAAACCCCGGATCCAGTCCTTGATGGCCCACCAGGTGATGGGCATCATCTATGCGGCGCCGGAGGTTGGCAACAATTGGGCCCAAGTGCAGACAAAGATCCCACAGCACTGTCCCCCCATGGTTTTTCTCAAGGGCAACTCCTCCTCAGCCCCCATCACCATCTCCGTGGACAACTACCTTGGCGCCCATACGCTCACCCGCCACCTTATCGAGCAGGGCTACCGGCACATCGGGCACATCAGCGGCCCTTTGGATTGGTTCGAAGCCAGGGAACGAAAAAGGGGCTGGAACCAGGCCCTCCTCGACGCCGGCCGGTCGGTTCACGACGACCAATCGAGCGAGGGCGCATGGAATCCTGCCAGCGGTATGGAGGCCTATGAACGCCTCCGGACCCAATACCCGCAAATGGATGCCGTCTTTGTCGCCAACGACCAGATGGCCCTGGCCGTCTTGAACGCCGCCTCTCAACACGGGCTTGACGTGCCCCGACAATTAGGGGTTGCCGGGTTTGACGGCATCTCCGAATCTGCTTTCTTTATCCCCCCCCTGACGACGGTTCGTCAGGACTTCCGTGAACTGGGCGCCTTCGCCGTGCGCAAGATCCGCAAACTCCATGAACCGGAACTGGACTTTCCGGAGGTGGACGCCAATACCATAATTCTCACTCCGGAATTGGTCATTCGCCAGTCCACCTTGCGCCGCTGACAAACGCCTGCCGCAACCGGGCCACTTGGCCATATGACCGTCGCTGGCCCTCCATCCGACCCGGGGTTGAATTTTCTGCTATGGTATTTCTACCAACTACGGTGTATATTGAGTTACTGACCGTCTTTTCTCCCCATGTTCAAGTAGATCCCAGCCAGAACGCATCTCTTCTCCTTTAAACGCTGACCTCACAGAGCACTCGGACCGTCTCCTGCAGATTCATTTTCCACCTGAGGCGCCTCCGATTTTCAGGGTCACTATACAACCGTTATAGCCATCCGTTGCGCTGGGAAGAGGGGGAAGCAGGGCCCATCAGTTTACCAAACAAGGAGAGTGGATGATGAGGACAAGAGGATGGGTTTTTACCGTGAGCCTAATTCTGTTCATGGTCAGCCAGGCCCATGGCGCCTATTTCAGGGGCTTAGGAGACACCACTGGCGGTATTGTTGAGGACAACGCCTATGAGATCTCGGCCGATGGCACTGTTGTGGTGGGCTGTGGGGAGGGCCT
>JBNKKA010000024.1:0-33719 GCA_050291585.1 Desulfobacteraceae bacterium | reverse complement strand
CAGCCATGTGCACAACCTTTACCAAGGCGGCGCCGGCCTGGTTATTTACCGGCTCTCCGAGGCTTGCCCCACCAGTGGCATTCAAGTGGGTGAGAGCTTTTTCCGCGGTTATTCCGGGTACAGCAGCGACGCCGCCATCCACCTGGCCTTTTTTGCCCTCAACCATGAGCAGGGGCCCGGCACCAAGTTGGAGCTCCAGGCACGCGATATCGCCGGCAACCTGAGACAACTGGGTATCCCCCATCACATCAACAAGCGCACTTTCCGCAAGGATGTCCTCAATATCTCGGATGGATTTCTGGAACGCAAGATGCCCGAATTCCTCGCCGATCTGCCAGACAACGCCGGCCTGCCGCCGGTCCAGCAGTTTCTGCAGGTCAACGGCGCACTGCGCAAGGCCAATGGTGAAACGATCCACAAGGTAACGGCCAAAAGCGAGGCCAAGCTCTTCTGGAAGGGGCGCTTCGAGCGCCTGCCCAACGCCGCCAGCCGGGCCCGCTTTGCCGACGCCCGCGAATACCGCCACAAAGGCAAAGTGATCGACCATCAGTACCATATGGGCATTGACCTGGCCTCCTTGGCCCTCTCGCCCATCCCGGCGGCCAACGCCGGCAAGGTGGTTTTTGCCGAACAATTGGGTATTTACGGCCAGGCGGTGATCATCGACCATGGTTTCGGCCTCTTCAGCCTCTACGGCCACTGCAGCAGCCTCGACGTGACCGTGGGACAGATGGTTGCGCGCGGCGAGATCATCGGCAAGACGGGCACCACCGGACTGGCCGGTGGTGACCACCTCCACTATGGCATTCTGGTGGGCGGCACCTACGTGAATCCCATAGAGTGGTGGGACGATAAATGGATCGAGAATAACATCACCTCGAAGCTGAAGGCGCTGCCGAGTTCATAGTGGCTTGGGTGGGCAGCGCCTGATAATGGGGTCAATAGTCAATCACAGGAGTGAATAGTTCAATGGCGAAGTATACGGTCAACAAAACCTACGCTGAGATCAACGCCAAGATACAATCGGGTGAGGTGGTCGTGGTCACCGCCGAGGAGATCATAGACATCGTCGCCCAGGAGGGGCCCGAGGGGGCCGCCCGGAAGGTGGATGTGGTCACCACAGGCACCTTTGCCCCAATGTGCTCCTCGGGAGCCTTTATCAATTTTGGCCACAGCGTTCCCGGGATCAAGGCCGCTAAGACCTGGCTCAACAACGTACCGGCTTACGGCGGGGTGGCAGCCGTGGATTGTTATATCGGGGCCACCGAACTCTGTGAGGACGACCCCCAGAATCTGGTCTACCCCGGTGAGTTCTCCTATGGCGGTGGCCACGTTATCCAGGACCTTGTGGCGGGCAAGGACATCTATTTGGTGGCCAAAGGCTATGGCACCGACTGCTACCCCAACAAATCGGTTGAGAAGAAGATCAATATCAAAACCCTGCCCAGCGCCACCCTGTGCAATCCGCGCAACGGCTATCAGAACTACAACTGCGCCGTCAATTTTACCAAGAAGACCATATATACTTACATGGGCACTCTCAAACCCAGGGGGGGCAACGCCAATTATTGCTCGGCGGGTCAACTCAGCCCCCTGTTCAACGACCCCTACTACAAGACCATCGGGTTGGGGACGCGCATTTTCCTGGGGGGTGGCGTGGGTTACGTGACCTGGCCGGGCACCCAGCACAAGCCGGCCGTGGAGCGTACGCAAGGGGGCGCGCCCATCTTTCCGGCGGGCACCCTGTGGGTCATGGGCGACCTCAAGCAGATGGACCCGGCCTGGTTGGTGGGGGTCGGTATCCAGGGCTATGGGGTCTCTCTCGCCGTGGGGCTGGGGGTTCCCATTCCCATCCTCAATGAGGAGATGGCCGCCTATACTGCCGTGAGGGACGATCAACTCTTCACCCACGTGGTGGACTACGGCAACGACTACCCCAAGGGTAAGAACCGTAACTATGGCCGGGTGAGCTATGCCCAATTGAAGAGTGGCAGCATCGAGGTGGATGGCAAGGAGGTCCAGACGGTACCCCTCTCCAGCGTGGTCAAGGCCCGTGAGATCGCCGACACCCTGAAGCGCTGGATCCAAGGGGGCAGTTTCCTGCTGGGTGAACCCCAGTTTACCTTGCCAGTGTAAAGGGCCTCCCCATGAGAGGCAGAGGATGATTCGGACCTTTATCGCCTTGGAACTGCCGGAAACCGCCCGGCGAACTCTATCCAATCTGCAGAGTGGATTGAGGTCGGAGTTGCCTTCGGTTCGCTGGGTGCGTCCCGAAGGGATTCATCTGACCCTCAAGTTCCTGGGGGACATCCGTGAAGACCAGGTGGCGGCCATCGGCGCCGCCATGGGCGCGGCCATCGAGGCGGTCGCCCGGGAGCAGAGACCCTTGACGCTGGCCATCAAAGGCCTCGGCGTTTTTCCCGGAGTGCGTAAGGCACGCGTGATCTGGGCCGGGCTCAGCGGCGATACCGAGAACCTCATGGCGTTGCAGACGGCCGTGGACATCGCCCTCGAAGGGGTCGGCTTTGCCCCGCAACGGCGTCGCTTCAAGGCCCATCTGACCCTGGGACGGCTTAAACAACCGCTCCCGGCGCATAAGCTGGTGGCGGTTCTGGAGCAGCGCGGGGATTTTACACCGCTTGAGATGCATCTTGAACGAGTGGTGCTTTATCGTAGCGAATTGCGCCCCCAGGGAGCCAGGTATACGATCTTATCCCACGCATCGCTCAATTCCGATGCGTTGAGGGCGGTATAAAAAAATCTTCTGTTTTCAAAAAGCGCCAAGATCGCCAGCGTGTGACCGCATCTGTCACAACCGAGCGTTATGGTAGGTTTAAAAAAAGCGACGACCATGACATGCTCAACGATCAGCGGGCATCATTTTAAAAAGCTACCAGCGGCCGCGGCATCAGCCCGTGGCCCTGCCAAGAGGAGGGGAAAGGTATGAGTATCGCACCTGAAAAAGAGAAGGCGGTGGGATCTGCCATGAAGCAGATCGAACGCCAGTTTGGCAAGGGCGCCATCATGAAGCTTGGCGACCGCCCCATCATCGATGTTCCGGTGATCTCCACCGGTTCCATCGCTCTGGATCGCGCTTTGGGGGTCGGTGGGTTACCCCGCGGGCGCGTGACCGAGATCTACGGTCCAGAGTCTTCGGGCAAGACGACGCTCGCCCTGCACGCCGTGGCCAACGCCCAGCGCCAGGGAGGCATCGCCGCCTTCATCGACGCCGAGCACGCCCTGGACACGACCTATGCCCGTAAACTGGGCGTCAACTGCGATGAACTGCTCATCTCCCAGCCGGACACCGGCGAGCAGGCCCTGGAGATTGCCGACATGCTAGTGCGCAGCGGCGCCATCGACATCCTTGTGATCGACTCGGTGGCCGCCCTGGTGCCCCGGGCAGAAATCGAGGGGGAGATGGGCGACAGCCACATGGGACTCCAGGCGCGTCTCATGTCCCAGGCCCTGCGCAAACTCACCGGTACCATCGGCAAGACCATGACCTCCATCATCTTCATCAACCAGATTCGCATGAAGATCGGGGTGATGTTCGGCAATCCCGAGACCACCACCGGCGGTAACGCCCTCAAGTTTTACTCCTCGGTGCGCCTGGACATTCGCCGCATTGGCGCTATCAAGGATGGGGCCGAGGTCACGGGTAACAAGACCCGCGTCAAGGTGGTCAAAAACAAGCTGGCGCCGCCCTTCAAGGAAGCGGAGTTCGACATCATGTATGGGGAGGGTATCTCCCGGGCCGGGGACTTGCTGGACAATGGGGTCGTGGCCGAGATCATCGACAAGAGCGGCTCTTGGTACTCATACAATGGCGAGCGCATCGGCCAGGGGCGCGAGAACGTCAAGAAGTTTTTTGGGGAGAACCCTGACCTCTTCGAAGAGTTGTACACCAAAGTGCGTGTGGCCATGGGGCTCACCTCGGCCAGCAAGGGCGAAGACGGGACCGAGACAGCGGACAAGGAAGTCTGATGCGCTCCGGCCCCCTTCTTTCAACGCGAGCGCGAACCTTAGACAATGGAGACAGGCATGAAGGGCAACGATATACGCAGCACTTACTTGAAGTTCTTTGAGAAACACGGTCACCGTATCGTCAGAAGCTCCTCGCTGGTACCCCAGGACGATCCCAC
The DNA here is from genome assembly GCA_050291585.1 of Desulfobacteraceae bacterium. Taxonomy (GTDB): domain Bacteria; phylum Desulfobacterota; class Desulfobacteria; order Desulfobacterales; family Desulfosarcinaceae; genus JASJCL01. The sequence goes on along the minus strand of JBNKKA010000024.1, from coordinate 29,574 downwards.
CCTACTATTTACCAACGCAGGTATGGTGCAGTTCAAGCGTGTTTTTCTGGGAGAGGAGAAACGCGCTTACCAGCGCGCCACCACCTCCCAGAAGTGCGTGCGCGCCGGCGGCAAGCATAATGATCTCGAAAACGTGGGCTACACAGCCCGCCACCATACCTTTTTCGAGATGCTGGGCAATTTTTCTTTCGGTGATTACTTCAAGGAGAAGGCCGTGGAGTTTGCCTGGGACCTGTTGACCAATGGCTACGGCTTGCCCGCCGATAAGCTGTGGGCCTCGGTCTACACCGACGACGACGAGGCCTGGGACCTGTGGCATAAGGGCATCGGTATTCCCGAGAGCCGCATGGTGCGTCTCGGTGAAGAGGAGAACTTCTGGGCCATGGGAGACACCGGTCCCTGCGGTCCCTGCAGCGAGCTCCATCTGGACCGCGGAGAGGAATTTGGCTGCGGCCGCCCGGACTGCAGCGTGGACTGCGATTGCGACCGCTTCCTGGAGATCTGGAACCTGGTTTTCATGCAGTACGATCGCGACGAGAGTGGAACGCTGACCCCATTGCCCAAGCCCAGCATAGATACCGGTTTGGGGCTGGAGCGCCTCGCGTCCCTCCTGCAAAACAAGGAAACCAACTTCGAAACCGACCTGATCTTTCCCATCATCCAGCGGGCCGAGGAATTGTCCGAATCCGCCTACGGCAGCGACCGCGCAACGGACGTGGCCATGAAAGTCATCGCCGACCACAGCCGTGCGGCCGCCTTTCTCATCGGCGATGGTGTGTTGCCCTCCAATGATGGGCGCGGCTATGTGCTCCGGCGTATCATGCGACGGGCCATCCGCTACGGCCGCAACATTGGCTTGACCAAACCCTTCCTGCATGAAACCACCAAGGTGGTTTTCGACATCATGCGGCCCAATTATCCCGAGCTGGGCGAAGCATCGGCTTTTATCACCAACGTGATCGAGAATGAAGAGCAGCGCTTCTCCGAGACCCTCGACCATGGCCTGCGACTGCTCAACGACAGTCTTTCCGAACTGCGCGCCAAGGGGGAGACGCAGATTCCGGGTGATTTGATCTTCAAACTCTACGATACCTTCGGTTTCCCGGTGGATATTGTCCAGGACGTGATCCGCGAAGACAAGTTTACCATGGACATGGATGGCTTCAACCAGCACATGGACAACCAGCGAGAGAAATCGCGCAGTGTTGTTGCCTTTACCGACATGAGCGAAGCATACAAGGATCTCAACGCCGCAGGGGTAAAAATAGATTTTCTGGGCTATGGCGATATCAACGCCGAGGCCGAGGTTCTCCTGGTGGTCAAAGAGGGGCAGGCTGTTGAGAGCGCCGGTGCAGGGGAGGCCGTTGAGGTGGTCACCGACCAGACCCCGTTTTACGGAGAATCCGGTGGTCAGGTGGGTGACAAAGGCAAAATCACGGCCGACGGTTTTGAGTTGGTTGTTGATGATACCATCAAGGACCCCACGGGGTTGTTCATCCACCGAGGTACCATCGAAAAGGGGACCCTGAAGAAAGGCGACCGGGTCAGTCTCTGCGTGGATGCAGCTCTGCGACGCGCCACGGCCTGCAATCATACCGCTACCCACATTCTGCATGCCGCTTTGCGAGAAGTGCTTGGGGATCACGTCAAGCAGGCCGGTTCCATGGTTTCACCTGAGCGGCTGCGCTTCGACTTCACCCATTTCGCTCAGGTGACTCCGGATGAGCTCACGGCCATCGAAAGCTATGTCAACCAGCGGGTGGCTCAGAACGTGGACGTGGTCATCAAGGAGATGGGTGCCGAGGAGGCATTCAAGAGCGGAGCTACAGCCCTCTTCGAGGAGAAGTACGGCGACCGCGTGCGGGTGATTACCCTGGCGGATTTCAGCAAAGAACTCTGCGGAGGCACCCACACCCAGCATACGGGCGATATTGGCCTGTTCAAGATCGTCCACGAGACAAGCGTGGCAGCCGGTGTACGCCGCATCGAGGCCCTCAGCGGGGCGGCAGCCCTGGCCCATGTGCAGGAGACCCACAAGATGCTCCAGGCCGTGGCCCACCGGCTGAAGATTCAGGCCGATGGAGTCGAGGCCCGCATCGATCAACTCCTCAGCAGCCATAAAAGCGCCGAGAAGCAAGTCATCCAGCTCAAGGCGCGCGTTGCCGAACTCGAAGCTGGCGGCGGAGGTGGTGGGGGGGTTGAAACCCGGACCATTAACGGCGTCGCCGTGATGGCCAAGCGTGTCTCGGTGGACAACCCGGCGGCACTTAGAGATCTGGCCGACAAGCTCAAGGACAAACTCGGCTCGGGCATCGTGGCCCTGGGGTGTGAATCGGGGGGCAAGGCCCTGCTATTGGTTGGGGTCACCAAGGACCTCGTGGGGCGCTTCCACGCCGGCAACCTGGTCAAAGCCGCGGCAGCCATCGTGGGCGGCGGTGGTGGCGGGCGTCCCGACATGGCCCAGGCCGGCGGGACCCAGCCCGAACACCTCGACGCGGCTTTGGAGAAGGTTTGCGAGTTGGTGGCCGAGGGCGCCTGATTCAGGAAGATAGGCCCAGCAAAAAATCAAAAGGGAAGGCGCCCATGGCGTCTTCCCTTTTTGGGTCTATACCTTACCTTATTCCTACTGCATGCAAAAAGGCCCTCTTTGAAGGTTGTTTTTCAAAGAAAGCCTTTTTGTCACAAGCTATTGGTAAAGCCAATAGCCCTATTCTTTTGCCTTAATAGCGATTTCGACCATCATCTGACCCGCGTCGGTATCGCAGGGAATGGCAATGATAGGAATTCCCGATGGGTAGGAGACTTCGTGTTTGCCGATGACGACGCTGGGGACAGAGATGGCGTTGTTTTCTCCGGGGAAGTCGGTCTTGGCGTTGCCGGCGATCATGTTGGTGATCTCGCCGATGGCGTCGATGGTATCGTCGTCGATCTCAGTGACCTCGTCGCCAAGGAGTGCCGAGACCAGTTGCAGGGCAACAGGGGTGGACAGGTTGATCACCACACAGCCGCTCACATTTCCCGATAGGCCAATGATGCAGCTGATTTCGAAGGCAGGGGTGCCACCCTTCTTCAGGACGGGATTTCCCAGCTTGAAAGGCACGTCAATCATAGTTTTGAAAACATTTTTGATGGCGACCACAAAAGGGTTGATATACTTGACGTCCATGCTTCCCCCTGTTTCAGTTAAAGCCCCTGTACACAACAGATTCGCGCCGTCTGTTGCACCTGTTCAGATAGCGGGTGAACATGAGCGCGTCGGGGTCGGGTCCATTGGGATGAAATTGTGCTTAATATCAATGCATTGCTAATAAATATGAAAGAAGCCTTCGCCCATTGTGGCGCGATGTTCATCCTTATCATCGGCCACGTGGCTATGAACTTTATAAACGTTCACCAACAAATTGACTATTTCCGATGGGGCATTTACTCACAAATGACGCGCGTCAAGCGATAATCGGGTTGATGGCTCCTGCGGGAATCCTGGAGAGCTGCTTCATTCATACAGATCTACTCAGCCGGTTGGCGTAGCACATCGATCATGGAAAAGACCCGGCCCTTATCTCCTTCGGCCACCCGCCCGGCCAGGAACATTACCGCATCAAAGGCCCCCGGGGCATAGATGTCGCGTCCGTTCACGTTGTGCTTGAACTGGAACATGACGGTATCGTCAGGGGAAGTGAGGGTATAGGTGTGCCATCCATGGCCTTTCAGATGGGCTTCCGGGACACCCCACGTATCTTTCTGGACAGCGGGGTCGCGCACCTGAACGATCTCGTCCACAGCAAATTTGACCCCCATGGCATTGAAATAGCCCACCATGGCCTTGGCCGTGCCGCTTGTGTCGGCCTTGCCCTGCTGGTGGCTCTCCTCGAGCGTCATCCGATACCCCTTGAACAGTTCCGGGAATTGTTCGCCGCCGAAAGCCATCATGGCCTGGAGACCGACGATCTGCTTGGCCATATTGGGGGCGATCACCGCCGGGATCTCAGAGGCTTCCACACTGCGCCGCAATCGTTGTCGGTCTCCGCCCGTGGTCCCCATCACAAAGGGTAGCCCCTGGGTACAGTAGAAGTCAGCGTTGTCGTTGACTGCGGTTGGGTGGGTGAAATCCACACTGATGAAGCCGCCGTGGGTCTGCCTTAATTCGGCGACAACGGCCGCACGCGCATCGGGCCGCACCAGTTGAATGGATGTCTCTCCCAGGAGGATCTCTTTATCCCTTATCTCAGGTCCGGTGAGGGAGTAAGGCAGGAGTTCGATCTCTGCCTGCTCGAGGGCGTGGCGGGCTATGGTCGCGGCCACATTCCCAGGCAGGCCATTCATCATCATTTTAATGGGACTGCTCATTTTAATTTGTGACATGAGGTTATTCCTTTTCTTGAGTGACAGCGACATACGCCCTTGCCGCCAGAGATTTCAGACGCGGGCAGGGGGGGATGCCGGGTTGATTCAGATTTTTGACGAGGCCGGCGGTTGCAGCGGGGATATGGGTCTCGAAGCCGGGTTTTCCCTTCTCCTGGGAGAGATAGGCAAAGGCGCCCAGGATCTGCAGGTTGCGGGTGATCCGGCAGAGGCGATAGCCGCGGATTAGCAGCTCCGGGTCGCAGGCCAGCTTTTCACAGACCAGCCTGGAAAAGGCATCATAGAGGCGCTCCTGGATCGCCTGGGAGAGCGCCACATAGGGATCGATGAGCAGGGAAGCCACGTCATATTGCAGAGGGCCGGGGCGCGCGCCCTGAAAATCGATGAAGTAGCAGCGTTTTGCGTGCACCATGATATTGCGCGATTGCATGTCGCGGTGCACCAGGCCGGGGACCTTGTTCTCCATGAGGGTGGTTGCCAGTTCTTCGAACTCGGCAGCCAGTTCGCCATAGGCGGTCTGCAACCCCAGATAGCCGTTGATGAAGGCTTCCAGGAAATAGCGGCACTCCTTTTCTAAGATAAGGTCACGGTCATAGGTCGCCGTCTGATAGGTCCAGGCGGTATCGAACCCCTCTACGCCACTGACGCCCAGGTCCACCAAGGCGTCGATCACCTGGCGGTAGAGGGCTTCGACACGGGTTGACCGATCCACTCCGGAGATGGCGGCGACGCGCGCCTGGAGGTTCTCGTCTCCCAGGTCCTGGCAAAACACCAGGCCGCTGAATGGATCGGCCAGATGAATGCGCGGAACCATTAGGCCCCGGCGGTCAAGGTGGCGGCCGATGGCCACAAAGGCGTCCGCTTCGGCCGGAGGGTCCTGATCGCGCAGCCCGTGATCGGCCAGGATGAGGCGCTCTGCACCCTTCTCCAGACGGTACCAGCGCCGGTCCGAGCCGTCCCCGGCCAGGGGGGTGCGGTTCACGGCCTCATTGGATGGCTTCGGTCTGTCGAATGCCTTATCAAAAGCCTCGGGGGCGAGCTGTTCATACGCTGTTTGGCGATACTGATCGGGGGTGCCGATATCGCGCCAATAGAGGGTTTTGGGCAGATGGGCATTAAGCCTCTGCCCGTGGTCGAGCACGCTTTGGTATGCGTCGATGATGCTGTAGGGCTGGTCTCCGGGAATGTGCCCCAGCACCTCTGGATCGATGACGTGGATGCCGGTAAAGGCCATCAGGCTAGTGTTTTCAGGACGTTCGACCCGTGAGCGGGGAGGCATCATCACGATGCCCCCGGCCGCATCTACGGCCACGCTGTTGAATTTGGGGTGATCGTGCATCACCAAGGTGGCCAGGCTTCCGCTATTCATGTGCGCGCGGTATAGGACCGCCAGATCCAGATTGCAGACCACATCGGCGTTGACCACCAAAAAGGGGTCCGCCCCCCAGAAATCGGACAGCCGTTTCATGGCCCCACCGGTGCCCAGGATTTCGGGTTCATGACTCACATGGATCTCGAGGTCCCAGTGGCCCCGGCCAAGGAAGCTTTCAATCTGTTCGTGCAGGTGGTGGGTGTTGACCGCCACCTCTGTAACACCCGCCTGGGCCAATCGCGCCAAGTGACGGTCCAGGAGCGGTTTGCCACCAATGGGGAAAAGGGGTTTCGGCAGTTTCTGGCTTTGGGGCCGCAGGCGCGTACCCAAACCGGCCGCAAGGATCAGGGCTTTCATGCTTCAAGCTCCGGCTTTCATGCTTCAGGCTCCGGCTTTCATGCTTCAAGCTCCGGCTTTCATGTTTCAAGCTCCGGTTTTCATTTTTGAAGCAGTTGAAGGTGGCGCTGAATGAGGGTCTCGTAATGGGCCAGTTGGGCTTCGTCCTCACTGCCTTTGACTTTGTGGGTGGTGAAGAAATCGATGCCGTTTTTAAAGTTGAGCTTCCCTAAAGCTTCGGGCCGTTCGATCTCCTTGCGTTTGTACATGCGGTTCCCCATGGCCTGGATCTTTTTAAGGCGCTCTTTGGAATCCATGGCGTTGCGCGGGTAGCGCTTGAAAAAATTGAGCACCACCCAATAGGCCTCAAAATAGGGTTTGAGGTAGTCGGCGAATAATTTGATCTTGCGGTAGCCGGCCGAGGTGAGGTTGTAGGTGTCGGGCAGGGTCTGATGGGGCATGAGGATGGCGTCGTCGATAAAGGTTTTGATCACCTTGCGGACGAAGTATTCGTTGCTTCGGTCGATGTTGAAGGCAAACTCGTATTTGAAAAACTCTTTAAAGAAGGCGTATGAGGTGTGCAGTTCATTGGCGGTGAACTGAAAGGCATCGCGTTCCAGGATCGCCATAGCCACAAGGATAGAAGGCACAAAATAACCGATGCTGTTGTTCTTATAATATTCCAGCAAGGTGCGTTTGTTCTCCACCGTAGCGAAGATGGCCTCCTCAAGAGGGGCGTTCTTCTCTTCGGAGACCCGCTCAATGAACTTGCGCTGGATGAAGGTGTCGAAGGCGTGGCGGATGGCGTGGGACTGGTCGTAGGCCAGGGTGTCGGACAGGTGAGCTTTCTGAGACACCAGGACGTGTAGATAGACCTCCACATTGGCCAGAATATCGGTCAAGGTAAAGCGCTGCCCGGGGGCGTTGAGCACGGCGGCCGACACCAAAGAGTGTGGGGTGACGACGGTCACACGGTCGATGGCATTGATCACCCGCCAGCCTAGGTTGCGGATGAGGGCGTTCTGATCTTTGGAGGGCATATCCGCAAGTGGCGTGGGGAAACTGTCCAGTAGATCGTTCATGGAAATGGGGGTTGAAAAGTTGATATAGATCTTGCCGTAGCGCTTTTTTAAGAATTTGCGCGCGCGCACCACCTGTTTGAGGTTTTCGGGCTCTTTCTTGCCGCCTTCCATCTCGTGCAGATAGGCCTGTTCTTCGATGACCCGGTCGTAGCCGATGTAGACCGGGGCGATGATCATATCCTCGCAGGCGCCGTTTTTGTAGGCGTTTATCAGGATGGAGAGCAACCCCAGCTTGGGCATGAGCAGTTTGCCGGTGCGGCTGCGCCCACCCTCGATAAATTGTTCGACGTTGTAGCCCTCTTCGAGGAGCTTATAGACGTACTCCCCGAAGACGCGCGAATAGAGAACGGCCCCACGAAAAGTGCGCCGGATGAAGAAGGCGCCCGAGGCTCTGAAGATCGGCCCCATGGGCCAGAAGCTCAGGTTCTTGCCCGCCGCGATCTGGGGGCAGGGCATGTTGTTGTGGTAGAGGATGTAGCTGAGAATCAGGTAGTCGATGTGGCTTTTGTGACAGGGAATCAACACCAGGGGGCCGCGCTGGGACATGGCCTTCAACTTGGCCAGCCCCTTTTCATCCACCACGGCCCCATCGAACATGGTGTGGGTCAGCCAGCCTACGACAACATCCAAGATACGGATCATCAACGGTTTATAAGCGGCGGAGATCTCGTCCAGGTAACCGGCAGCCTCTTTACGCACCTTGTAGATGGGTTCCTTGCGGTTCTGGGCGTATTGCTCCATGAAGGCTCTTAGGCGTTCCCCGGAGAGAATGCTCTCCTTGAGTTCTTCGCTGGTTTTGAGGATCGGCCCGGTGATGGTCTGGCGGTGGCGGTTGAATTGGTGCAGCATCTGGCGTCTCAGCCTGAGGGACTGATATTCCAGACTGCGGCCCAGGCAGTCGGGGTGTTCGAGAAAGCGTTTGAGGCTGAAGGGCTCGGAGATCTCCACAAAGACCTTCCCCGGTGAACGGAAGAGTGTCGCCAGGCGGCGCAGGCGCCCCGGTCGATGCTCACTGCCGAAGATCAGATCGATCAAACCTGGGATTGAGGGTAAGGGGCGCTTGCCGAAGAACATCAGGTGGGGCACGATGTAGATGGGGCGCTGCGTGTCCTTCTGGATATCAAGCAGGTATTGAATGGGATCTCCCTTGGATTTAACAAAGCGCCGGTAAAAACCTTTGTCTTCCACCAGGGAAACAAAGGCCGCTTTACCAGCTTCCAGTTCTTTTCGGATGTGTCCGCTGCGGTAAGGGTCGCGTAGTTTGTGACTGCCGATGAGATGGTCAAGTCCTGCCAGGAGAATGCGCGCAATGCGCATGAGGGGCTGCCAGATCCAGACGCTATAGTCCAGGCCGATTTCGGGGGTGGGCAGGCGCAGTTGGCCATAACGGGTGTGGTAAAATAGAAAGTCGAACTGGCTCTTGTACTTGGTGGCATAGACCAAAAGGGCGTCTTTGGGCAACTGGCGAACCACTTCCAGCTGATCCGGTTTGATCACCACGCCGGAAAAAAAGCGCCGTCGCAGCCATGTGGAGACCCAGCCGGTGTGGGCCGGGAGCTGCATACTGAAGTGGTCGTGACTGTTCTTTAAAAAACGCGCCAGGCCAGCGCGGATTTTTTGCTTTACACTGTGTGAGTTTGAGGGCATCATTTTTTATGGGTGAGCTTGTCGCTGGAGGTCAATGGACAGCCGTACCGCGGGCCACTTAATAGTGGTCAGGCCGTTTTTAAACGGGGCGGAACGGGGCATATAGTGAGTAAGGCTTCTCCAATCTAAAAAGGGCTGAGTTTTTCGCTACAGGGAATTACCTTTCCTTGAACATCTGTGGACGCTCGGGTTTCTGTCAGCCAGACAGCCCGAAACTTAAAGGTACCAAATTGCGGGAAGTTTTGTAAATATCAAAACTCTATTCCGCATGGGAAGATGATGGTGGTCACTGACGAAATCTTCTTAAGAGCCAATAAGCTTACCCTGGGTGGCGGAGACCCCGTCAGCGGAAATTTTGGCTTGCGCTCCAAAACCGGTTATGGTATCGCTTGAACCTTAATTTCCCCTACAGAAGCCAACCTTTTTTGACTATAATAATAATTGCAACTCAAGAACTGGTTTTTAACCAAAGGAGGATGATACTCTATGAAAACGCTAATTGGTGGGGCGGTAGCATCTGTACTGGGTCTCATCGGCCTGGCAATCTGGTTTAAAGCGTTTTTGCAACTGCTTGCCGGGGCGATTCCTGTATCTTTGCTGCTCGGTGGCGGCCTCGCGCTTTATCTCGGATTTGACGAGCTGAAAGACACTTGGAAGAAAGATGATGGCGTCAGTGATGATTCCGCTGCTGATGACTCTGATAAATATCAGCAGGAGATCAGTGAACTGAAAAAAGAGATTGAGACACTGAAAACCGAAAAAGCCTAATCCTTTTCAGCTTCAGTTTTTAAGCCCCGAATGGCCATAGCCATGCGGGGCTTTTCTTTTTGTGCGACCTTCGTATCGCTGCCCTTGTAGCCTCTTGCCGCGCTTCATTCTACGGGCGCATTTTTCAGCCGCGGCCCGATCAACCTTTTGAGTATCGTTACGGTCTATGAATAGATTCGAAGGGGCGCGACCAGCGCCTCGTAAGCGGTCAGGGCAGGTGCCCATTGGGCTTCCAGGGTGGCCAGGGGCGTCTGCCTCTCAATGGCCCGGCGGATCGCCCGGTCCCCCAGAATCAGGTCGATGGGTTGCTTCTCATATTCGTACTCATATGGCGGCTTTTTCCATTGGAAGTCGTTGGGGTAGAGGCCGCTGACGGCCTGGAGCAGGGCCAAACTGGTCCGGTAGGGTCTGAAGGCGGACGGATCGATCACATGCAATTGGTATCCCCCGCAGCGCTGGCCGGCCCACTTCTGGGCGGTGGGTTCAAACACAATCGGGCGCAGAATGGCTCCGCCAAGATCTGGCTCTCTCAGGCGGTTCATCACGGCCTCGGGATCCAGAAAAGGCGCTCCGAAAAGCTCAAACGGTTGGGTGGTTCCACGCCCTTCGGAGAGGTTGGTGCCCTCCCAGATCACCTGGCCGGGATAGACCAGGGCGGAGCGGGGGGTGGGGAGGTTGGGGGAGGGGGCCACCCAAGGCAGGCCCGTATCTTCAAAAAGCATATCTCGATGCCAGCCCTCCATGGGGATGACGGTCAGATCGCAGTCGATACCGAAGGGGCCGTTGAAGAGCTTTGCGATCTCACCGATGGTCAGGCCATGGCGCATGGGTATGGGGTAACGCCCCACAAAGGAGCGATACTTTAAGTCGAGGCAATTGCCTTCGATCAATTCTCCGCCCACTGGGTTGGGGCGGTCCAGAACCACCACCTGCTTGCCTAGACGGGCGCAAGCCTCCATGCAATAGGAAAGGGTGTAGATGAAGGTGTAGACCCGCGTACCCACGTCTTGGATATCTACCAGGAGGATGTCGATGGGGGCCAGCATCTCATCGGTGGGGATACGCGTCTCACCATAGAGACTGAAGATGGGTAGACCCAGGGCCGGGTCCTTGCGGTGGCCCGACTCGATCATGTTGTCCTGTTTTTCGGCGTAGAACCCGTGCTGGGGGGAGTAGAGGGCAGTGAGGTGATCCCCTACCAGATCATGGATGCGGTGGCGAGCGTGCTGCAGGCCGGCGTCCACCGAGGCCGGGTTGCACAGGAGGCCTAATCGTTGGCCCATAATGGACCTTGGGGGCTGTTCGAGGAAGTGCTCCAAGCCAGTTTTGATGGGTGTCATGGTTTGTCCTTAAGTGACGGTCGCGGGGTTGTTTGAAAGAAACTTGACGGCCGCTGCAGCGCGTGCCATCGATGCAGTAGCCACCATAACCGCAGGGCCTGCCTTAGGGCAAGGGGGAGGGTGTTTCCAGGACAGTTTTCGGAGCGCGCTCGGGTCGTTGCTGTTTCAGGGAAAACCCTTGACACTGCTGGCATTCCTCAATACAGTGCGCTGTTGCATAATCTGGATGAAGGACCGTTCAGGGGCGCATCCAAGGAGGGGTATGTTAACCAGTCTCAACGGTATTGTCATCATCGTTGGCAATTACGGCAGCGGCAAGACCGAGGTTTCCATCAACCTGGCCGTTCAGGCCAAGAAAGCCGGTCGGGATGTGCGTGTTGCCGATCTCGATCTGGTCAACCCCTATTTCCGTACCCGCGAAGCACGCGATCTGCTGGCGCGTCTTGAGATTCCCCTGGTGTTGCCCCCCGCGCAGTACATGCAGGCCGATCTACCCATTCTGGATCGTGGGGTCGCCGGACTCATCCGTAGCGACGCAGACCTAACCATTTTAGATGTTGGCGGCGACGATGTGGGCGCCACTGTGCTGGCCGCCCTTGCCGATGCCCTGGATGGAAAAATGCTGACAGTCCTCCAGGTGGCCAATCCCTATCGGCCTTATACCGATACCGTGGAAGGCTGCCTCAGGGTCCGCAGAGAGATCGAAACGAGCAGCAAACTCGAGGTGAATGGTTGGGTTGGCAACGCGAACCTCATCGATGAAACTTCATTGGAAGACATATATAAGGGCTATGAGTTTCTTCGGCAGGTAGCCGCTCAAAGCGGTCTGCCGCTGTATGGCATTACGGCCATGGGTAATCTGGCCAGCGAGATAGACACCCAGCGGGTGAGTTGTCCGGTTTTACCCTTGCAGCGCCAACTGGTGCCGCCGTGGATGAAGGCCGGCAGCATTTGATTTTCGCAACGCACTATCAAATCAGTAGGGGGAGCGTGTCTGCGTATGGCTTATCGGCATTGTATCGAAACGGATCGTTGCAAGGGGTGCGGCCTCTGCGTCGCAATGTGTCCCAAGAATGTTCTGGAACTCGCTTCAGAGGTCAACACCAAAGGGTATTTTCCCGCTTTCCAGGCGCGTCCCGAAGACTGTATCCACTGCGCCATCTGTTGTAATATGTGTCCAGATGTGGCCATCACGATTTCCGTTGGCGAGGACGAATCTGCTTAGTGCCCAGCTTTAAAGGTTGAGCCAAGTGCTCAGCTTGAAAATGGTGAGCACCGATATGCAGCTTGAATAGCTGAGCACAGGAGGGTAGACATGGCAAAAGTGTTGATGAAGGGCAACGAGGCGATCGGGGAAGCCGCCATCCGAGCCGGGTGTCTTAATTATTTCGCCTATCCCATCACACCCCAGTCCGAGGTGGCCGAGTATCTCTCGCGCCGCATGGTCGAGGTAGACGGTGTTTTTCTCCAGGGAGAGAGCGAGGTGGCCGTCTCCTACATGATTTTTGGCGCCGCCGGTGCCGGCGCGCGCGTCTTCACGACCTCTTCGAGCCCCGGCGTCAGTCTGATGAGCGAGGCCATCAGCTATATCGCAGCCGCCCAATGTCCGGCCGTGTTTGTCAACATCATGCGCGGTGGGCCAGGTCTGGGTGGCATCCTGCCCTCCCAGGGCGATTATTTCCAAGCCACCAAGAGCATGGGGCATGGGGATTTTCGTCTCCTGGTGCTGGCCCCGGCCAGCGTGCAGGAAGCCGTCGAGATGGTCATGCAAGCCTTCCCCCTGGCGGAGAAGTACCGCAACCCAGTGATGATCCTGGGCGACGGCCTCATCGGCCAGATGATGGAGCCAGTGGAGTTCCCCGACCATCTCAAGGTCGATCCAGTGGACAACAGCAGCTGGGCCACCACGGGCATGGACAGCCGCAACAGCCAGACCCGCAACCTGGTCAAGTCCCTCTTTCTGGATCCGGTCGCGCTGAACAACAACAACCTGGTGCTCAAAGCCAAGTACGACCGGATGCAAAAAGAGGAAGTGCGCTGGGAGACCTACAACGCCGACGATGGCTACGAGTACGAGGCTCTCATTGTGAGTTACGGCACTATGAGTCGGGTGTGCCGCACCGCCATCGACACCTTGCGGGACGATGGCCTCAAGGTCGCCATGCTGCGCCCCCAGACCCTTTTCCCCTTCCCTGAGCAGGCCGTTTACGCCGCTGCCAATCGCGATAGCTGCCGGGTGGTCCTGAGTATCGAAATGAGCATGGGGCAGATGGTGGAGGATGTCCAGCGCAGCATTCAGGGGCAAAAACCGGTGCAGTGGTACGGCAAGTGCGGTGGCGAAGTTCCCACCCCAGAGGAGATAGTCGAGGTGGTCACCAACGCCCTCAAAGCGCAGTAAGCGCATACGACGCACTCGATCGATTTGCCGTTGGGCTGAGAGTCCATGACTTACGGCCAGGGACGGCAGAGAAAATCCAAGGAGCAGCAGCATGGCAAAAGGTAAGCTATTTTCAAGGCCGGAAGCCCTCAGCGATGCCCATACGCATTACTGCCCGGGCTGTACCCATGGTATCATCCACCGCCTGGTGGCCGAGGCCATCGATGACCTGGGCATTCGCGGTCGTACCGTGGGCATCGCCCCGGTGGGCTGCGCGGTGTTGGCCTATAACTATTTTGACTGCGATTTCCAGGAAGCGGCCCATGGGCGAGCGCCGGCCATGGCCACCGGCATCAAGCGTGTACGTCCCGACCTGATGGTGTTCACTTATCAAGGTGATGGCGACTTGGCCAGCATCGGCATGGGCGAGATCGTCCACGCCGCCAACCGCGGTGAGAAGTTCACCACTATCTTCGTCAATAATGCCATTTACGGCATGACCGGCGGGCAGATGGCGCCCACCACCATGCCCGGCCAGCGCACCACCACATCGCCTTTCGGACGTAAGGCCGACGAGGTGGGCATGCCCATGCGCATGTGCGAGCTTCTCTCCAGCCTGGCCACACCGGGATACGTGACCCGCCAGGCGGTGCTCAGACCCAAGCATATCAACAAGGCCAAAAAGGCGATCAAACAGGCGTTTATCCATCAGGTCGAAAACCGTTGCTTCACCTTCGTCGAGGTTATCAGCACCTGTCCCACCAACTGGGGCATGACCCCCATGGATGCGATCCAGTGGGCGGAAGATACCCTCCTGCCTTACTATCCATTGGGTGATTTCAAGGTTCCCGAGTAAGGCCTTGGCGGCTGGAAGACTTTCTGAATTAGGGCGCCGGGGTTGTGCGCAGCCTCGGTATAGCTGTCACGCCAGTGGCGGCTATTTGAGCCAGGATAAGGAGGCGCAATGCAGAGTGAGATCATGTTCGCCGGATTTGGCGGTCAAGGCATATTGCTCATTGGAAAGCTGCTGGCCCATGCGGCCATGGAGGAGGGCGCCGAGGTGTGTTGGATTCCCTCCTATGGCCCGGAGATGCGCGGCGGAACGGCTTATTGCACGGTGGTGATTGGCGATCGCCCCATCGGATCACCCATTATTCGCAACCCCCGCCACCTCATCGCCATGAACCGGCCCTCCCTGGAAAAATTCGCTCCAGTGGTCAAGCCCGAGGGCGTCATTCTGGTGAACGCCTCTCTGATCCCTATCGATTGCGGCCGCGACGATGTGGATCAACTCAAGGTGCCCACTGTGGAAATTGCTAAGGCGTTAGGCAATGTGCGGTGTTCCAACATTGTCGCCCTGGCCGCTTTCGTGGCCCGTTCCAAGGTGGTTGGCATCGATAGCCTGCGTGAGTGTGTGAAGACCGAGTTCGCGAAAAAACCCAAATTGATTCCCCTCAACATGGAGGCCATCGAAGCGGGTATAAAAGCCGCTTCTTGAGAACTGATGAAACCAGCACCGGATGTATCGAACAACGTCTACAATGCGCCCGATCATATTCTGAGCATCGCCCCCTACGTGCCCGGAAAACCCATCGGGGAGCTTGAGCGCGAATATGGGATCTCAGACGCGGTCAAGCTGGCCTCAAACGAGAACCCCCTGGGCCCCAGCCCTGCGGCCGTGGCAGCCATTAAGGCCAGCCTTGCGGACCTGCATCGCTACCCGGATGGCGCTGGGCATGAATTGCGCGGCCGCCTGGCGGCCAAGTGCAAGGTGGCGCCCGAGCAGGTGGTTCTGGGCAATGGCTCGGACGAGATCATTGGGCTGCTTGCCCAGACCCTCCTGCGCCCTGGGGATGAGGTCCTCATTCCCAACTCCTCTTTCCTCATGTACGAGATTTCCGTGCGCAGTGTGGGGGCCACGCCAATTTTTGTGCCCCTCGCAGGGCTTTCCATCGATCTGGACGCTCTGGTGGATCAGGCGACGAAGCGCACTCGACTCGTCTTTATCTGCAACCCCAACAACCCCACCGGGACGGCCATAACGGTTGACGCCATGAGGGCCTTTCTTGCACGACTGCCGGAAGATGCCGTGGTGGTGGTGGACGAGGCCTACATTGAATTCGCCAGCGATGAGAACTGCTTCAACAGTTTACGCCACACCGCTGGAAGCCGGTCTCTGGTCACCCTGCGCACCTTTTCAAAGGTATACGGACTAGCCGGTCTGCGGGTGGGCTATGGCGTGATGCCGGCGCCACTGGCCGAGTTGCTCCAGCGCATCCGGCCACCCTTCAACGTCAATACGCTTGCCCAGGCGGCTGCCTTGGCCGCCTTGGACGATGACGATTTCCTGGAGCGTTCGGTGGATTTGGTGCATACGGGCCTGATCCAGCTGGGTGCTGGCCTGGATGAGATGGGGTTGCCCCACTACCCCACCCAGACCAATTTTTTCCTCATCGATGTGCAACGGGAGGCGGATCTTGTTTTTGAGCGGATGCTGCGCCGCGGGGTGATCGTGCGTTCCATGCGTTCTTACGGGTTCGACCGCTACATCCGCGTCAATGTGGGATTGCCCGAGGAGAACGAACGCTTCCTGGCTGCTCTGGGGCAGGTGCTTGCAGAAAATAACAATCCGAATGATACCCACGAGCAGCTATGACATCAGAATTAACCCCATCTGATAGGTCACCCAAGGGCCAGGCCCCATCACGTCCGCTCTTGATCACCATCGACGGACCGGCCGGAGCTGGAAAGACAACCATTAGCCGGTTGCTGGCAGAGCGCATGGACTATGATTACATCGATACGGGCGCCCTGTATCGAGCAGTGGCCTTGGCGGCCCAAGAGGCCGGTATCGGTGCCGACGATGATGACGGACTGGCGCGTCTTTGTGATGGGCTGCACCTCGCCTACCAACGTCAGGGGGGGAGTCTGCACCTCATGAGCAACGGTGTCGATGTCAGCGAGCGTCTGCGCACCCCTGAATTGAGCATGCTCGCCTCAACCATCTCGGCGAGGCCGGTGGTGAGAGCATATTTACTAAAAGTTCAACGGAAGCTAGGGGCGGCCAAAAACGCGGTCTTTGAAGGCCGCGATATGGGTACGGTGGTCTTTCCCCGCGCGGATGTGAAGTTTTTCCTCGACGCGGATCTTGAAGTGCGCGCACGGCGCCGCTTCGAGGAACTGGTCCCTTCCAGCAGTCAGGAACTCGCTGAGGTAAAGGATCAGATCCAGCGGCGTGATCAAAATGACAGCACTCGCCCCTTGGCGCCACTAAAGGCTGCTGAGGATGCCATCCGAATCGACTCCACGGCCTTGGATATTGAAGCGGTTATAGAACATATGCTCTCTTTTATCCCCTCTCCTTGACAGGCGTTCCAAGTAGGTGAAACTGAATTTAATCGTTGCATTCACGCTACCCATCGGGTATACGGGCAGGATTATGCAATCCTGTGGATTGTCCGCAATCCCACATGGATTGACTAAAATTTTGGCTAAGGGGGATTTTGTTTTAAATGGAGAATATCGACAACAACGCAACAGAAACCGAAAACGAGAATGACATGACGGAAGCACCTGAGGGGGAAACTCCTGCTGAAGATGCGGCCGCTGACGCGGACGCCAAAGTCGCCATCAGCTATGACGACTTTCCGGATGAAGGCAGCATGGAAGAGCTGATGGATCTCTATGAAGAGAGTTTCAAACAGTTCGCCGAAGGTGAAGTCGTCATCGGCAAAATCATCTCCGTGGACAAGGATCACGTCCTCGTGGACATCGGCTATAAATCCGAGGGCCAGATCAATATTCGCGAATTCAAAGATGCCGAGGGCAACATTGCCGCCGCCGTGGATGATAGTGTCGAGGTCATGATCGAGTGGTGGGACGAGGAAAACGAAGTCGTCGTCCTGTCGAAAGAGAAGGCCGAAAAGGTCAAAGTCTGGGAAGCCATCAAGGTCGCTTACGACGCCGATGAAACCGTGGATGGAACTATCGTCAGCCGCGTCAAGGGCGGTTTTTCAGTCGATATCGGCGTCAATGCCTTCCTGCCAGGGTCCCAGGCCGACTTGCGCCCCATCCGTAACATGGATGAGCTAGTGGGCAAGTCCTTCAGCTTCAAGATTCTCAAATACAACCGCAAGCGCAGCAATATCGTACTCTCCCGCCGGGTGCTCTTGGAAGAGGAGCGCGAGACCAAGCGCGCCGCGACCTTGGCCTCTATTCACGAGGGCAAAGTGGTGGACGGTGTCGTCAAGAACATCACCGAATATGGTGTCTTCGTCGACCTTGGCGGTGTGGACGGTCTGCTGCACATTACCGATATCTCCTGGGGCCGCGTCAAGCACCCCTCAGAAATGTTCTCCGTCAGTGATGAGATAAAGGTCAAGATCCTCAACCTGGATCTGGAACGCGAACGTGTCTCCCTGGGCATGAAGCAACTCAGCGAAGACCCCTGGAACACGGCTGCTGAGAAATACCCGGTGGAAGCCCGCATCAAAGGTCGCGTTGTCAGCTTGACCGATTACGGCGCCTTTGTGGAGCTGGAAGAGGGCATCGAAGGCCTCATTCACGTCTCCGAGATGTCTTGGACACGTAAGATTCGCCACCCCTCCAAGGTGGTGTCCGTGGGCGATGAGGTGGACGCCGTGGTGCTGGACATCAAACCCGATGCCCGCCGTATCTCCCTTGGCATGAAGCAGGCCATACCCAATCCGTGGGATGTCATCAGCGACAAATACCCGGTGGGCACCACCATCGAGGGCAAGATCAAAAATATCACCGACTTCGGTTTGTTTATAGGCATTGATGAGGGTATCGACGGTCTGGTGCATATCTCCGATATCTCTTGGACCAAGCGCATCAAACATCCCAGCGAAGCCTTCAAGAAAGGCGACCTGGTGCAGGCCATCGTTCTCGAGATCGACAAGCAGAACGAGCGCTTTTCGCTGGGGATCAAGCAGCTCAACCAGGATCCCTGGGAGACTGTAGCCGAGCGCTACGAGGTCACCAAGGAGATCAGTGGCACGGTGACCAACGTGACGGACTTCGGTGTCTTCGTCGAACTGGAAGAGGGAATCGAAGGATTGATCCATGTCTCTGAGATCAGCAAGGAGAAGATCAAGACCCCCGTCGGCATGTTCGAGATCGGCGACGTGGTCAGTGCACGCGTCATGAACATTAACAGCGATGACCGCCGCATTGGCCTTTCCATCAAGCGTCTCGACATGGAAGATGATCAGAGCATCCTGGCTGATTATGTGAGCAACATGAACAGCAACGCTTCTACCGAGTTTGGTGATATCCTGCGTGAGAACTTGCAGGAGAAGCTCAACGGGGACTAAGCGCGTCATTTTCAGATTCATTTTTTGAAACGAAGGCGCTATCCAGTGCTTTGAAATTATACCAGGCCGGCATTCTGCATCAAGCAGGGCCGGCCTTGGTGCTTTCAGGATCACGGACGGCGGCGTTCCATGGATAAACCGTAATAATGATGTGAGTGTAAGACCGCTCATCAACAGGTGATAGCAAAAATGTTTACCCGCAGACATCCCCTTCTTTTTTTTATCCTTTGCCTTTCGGCTTTTGGCGTGGTTGCAGTGATCACCATCGTGGCGTTGATCTGGCGGCTTGCACCAGAAGAGAAAGCGTTGCGCGGGGAAAAGGTCGCCGTCATCGAGATCAATGGACCCATTGTGGATGCGCGCCCTACCTTGGAGAGTCTCAAGCATTTCCGGGAAGCAACTGCCGTCAAGGCCATGGTGCTGCGCATCGATTCTCCCGGTGGCGGCGTGGGGCCCTCACAGGAAATTTACGCAGAAGTGTTGAAAACGCGTGCGGTAAAACCCGTCGTGGCATCCATGGGGGCGGTGGCAGCCTCTGGTGGATACTATATTGCCGCCGCTTCAGATGGCATTGTGGCTAACCCCGGGACAGTCACCGGCAGCATCGGGGTCATCATGGCTTATACCAATTTTCGTGAGTTGATTGAACGCATCGGCTTGACACCGGTGGTGATAAAGAGCGGTAATTTTAAGGATATGGGATCTCCCACCCGGGAGATGACGCCCCAGGAAAAGGCCCTCCTCCAAGGGGTCATCGATGATATGCACCAGCAATTCGTGGCCGCCATCGCAGACGGACGAGAGATGCCGGCGGAAAAGATCGCCGCCCTGGCTGACGGACGCATCTTTTCCGGCAAACAGGCCAAGGCAGAAGGGCTGGTGGACCGTCTGGGTAATTTTGAGGACGCCGTTGATTGGGCTGGAGAATTGGGCGGCATTAGCGGCAAAGTATCCACCGTCTATGAGGAGGAGGATAATTTCAAGCTACTGCGCTATTTGATGAGCTTTCTCCATCAGGTCTTTGCTCAGACAGATGGTTGGGCACCCAAGGCGGCCTATCTTTACGTGCCTGGCTAAAGCAGTCATATTGTTGTTCCCGCCCTCCCCACAGATAGCCCCCTTTTAAAGTCATCCTCTTTCTACTTCAGCGGCGATGTAACCAAAGCCATACGGTGTATCCAAAAGCATATTCAGGCGAGGACGCCCTGACGCCTCACCGGACCGTCGTCCTGTTAACGCCAAGTCAAAGTGCGGGAAAGTTTGTTCTCTGATTCGTCCAACCGCCTGCCTGCAATTATGGTAATTCCGCTCGGTAAAAAACGTAATCATACGAATCGTACCCTTCGGCTATTCATTCGCCCCTATGGGATGTCGACGAAGTTTTAGGTGTGGATCAGGCTGTTGAATGGCAGCCTAAGCTGACTTAACGATTCGTATTCTAAGCACATACACCCAATGTCCATCGATTGCGCCAATTGATATTGGGGCATGCGAGCACCATTTGGATCCGCTACCTAATCGGAAAAATACGATGGTATGCTTTCTGCTAATACTCTTTCATCATTGTCAGCAACACTCCATCGCCGACATCAACGATAACGGATTTTAGCGCTAACCCTGATGAACTAGACGTTACGGCCTTTTAGAAAAAGAGGCTAAATCTCGCGCCGGCAGATTTAACAGAACACCAATCGCCGACGCAATTCTGATCCTGACTAGTACGTAGACGCGGAGAAGCCTGGCTTTTCATTGTCCGTTAGCCAGCCTATTTTCATCATTTAATTTTTAACCCCGCATTTTTTTATCGGTGAATCGCCACTCAGTACTTCTGCTGTTATTGCCGAGGTGCGCCAACACGTTTCACCTATACAACTTTAAGATAGCTTTAATTGCCTGATTACAGGAGGAGTTGCATGTTTACGGTTCTCGAGAATGGTGGCGTTTTTATGTATGTCATCCTGGGGGTCTCCCTTATCGCCTTGGCGCTGTTTTGCGAACGCTCAAGTTTTCTTTTTCTTCGTTTGAAGCTCAATATGGACAAGGCCTTCAAGCGCATCATGATGCCCCTTGAGCGAGCCAACTATCGTGGCGCGCTTGAGGAGTGCTCGCGCATAGAAACCCATCCCATGGGGCGCATCCTCAAAGCCGGGCTGATGAAATCGGACCGTAAGGACAAGGACATCGAGCGCGCCATGGAAGAGAAAATCCTGATGGAAATCCCCAAAATCCGCGCGCGCGTCAACTACCTCACCCTCTTCGCCAATATTTCAACCTTGTTGGGCCTGCTGGGGACCATTATGGGTTTGATCACCGCTTTCCAGAGCGTCAGCAACGCCAATGAGGCCATGAAGCAGGAGGTCCTCGCCCAGGGTATCTCCATGGCCATGCTCACAACGGCGGCAGGCCTTGTGGTCGCCATCCCCTGCTTGGCGGGGTATTATCTCCTCACCAATCGGTCGGATTTTTTTATCGATCAGTTTGAAGAGAAAGCGCTGGCCCTAGCCAACACCCTCAGCATGCTGAAGCGTGACGGGAGGATCTGATGGCCCGCTTCTCCAAGGTGCGCCGAAGCAAAGAGATGGATGACGAGATCAACATGGTCCCGATCATGAACATGTTCATGGTCCTGATTCCATTTTTGCTGATGTCGGCGAGCTTTTTTCACATCAAAGCCATCAACACCAGCGTTCCAGTGCTCGCTGATGGTAGCAACGATGCGGTTGCCGAGAAGCAGATCATTGTCACCGTGGTTACCAAGTTGAAGGTAGACGGCATTCAGATCTCGACCCTCAGCAAAGATCTCAGTGAAGGCGATCTGGCCGCTTTAGACGCAGAGTTTTCTTTCGGTGCCGACAGTGAGCAGGCATACGTCGCATTCAGCGAGCATCTTAAAAAGATAAAAAACCTCTATCCTAAGAGTGATACGCTGATTTTAATCCCTGAAGATGAGATCCTCTACGACACGATCATCCAGACCATGGATGTAGCTCGTAAAACAGAGGCGGACGCGCTGTTCCCCAACGTCGTTCTTTCGGCGTCGCTAGGGTAGGAGAATAACGATGGCACTTGGTGCGAAGAGACGATATCAGAAGCCCTTCACCCCGCCACGGCTGATGATCACTTCTTTGATGGACATGTTTACCATCATTTTGATTTTCTTATTGTTTTCATTTTCCGATAATCCCGAAAAGATCACCTTGGACGCCAATATGGATCTGCCGCGCTCCGAAGCGAAATTGGAACACGAAGAGTGTATCCGGTTGGTATTCACCAGGGACAGCCTCAAATTGGAGGACGAGGTGATCGCCACGGTTCAGGAAGGCCAGATCATAGGACTCGATCCCAAGAATTTAAAAGAATCTGAATTGTACAAAAAGCTGCGTAGGATCTACGAAGACCCTTCCCTTTTGAATGCAACCAAGCCTGATGGCGTTGAGGCCATAAACCCGCCAGATGGAAAGGGCGAAAACGGTGATGGGGAACAGGCGGAAAAGAAGAAGCCGCTGCTCTTCCTGTGCGATAAACAGCACACCTTCAAATCGATCAACAATGTGATTAAAACCGCTGGAATGGCCGGTTTCCCCAATTTCCAGTTTGCAGTTTTAAAAAAATAGGCATGACCGCAAAAGACCTCGTGGAGGCCAGAATGTGTGTGCGACATAAGCTTCTCAATCCAGCCATCCTGATAATTGTTTTTGTGCTCGCGGCCCCCGTTTGCGCGAGTGCACAAAGCACAAAAAAACCCAAAGCGACACCGACGGCGGCACCTGCTGCCTCAGCAACCGCCGGAGGGGGCAGTGACAAGCTGCAGCGCCGGATTGACTTTGGAAACTCCTATATCCTGGGCCAGAGCATCAAATCCGGAGCCGTGTATCTGCTGCACCGCAAAAAAAGCGAAATCAAAAGCATGCTGCACTATCGCGAGAACTATCGTGATGAAATTCTCGAAACTTTCAGTGTCGATGCAGATCGTGAACTTGGACAAGATATTGCGACGGAAACCCTGGAGCCGATGACAAAAAAAATTACTCCCACGAAGAAGACGGTGCTTAAATGACTCCACCATTGCAGGCCACCCAGAGCCTTAATATTTCAAAGGATTCCTCGGCCCCCAAAGCATCCAAAGGCGATGCCTCGGAAGCTTCCTTGGTGGCGCAGATTTTCATCTTCAAAGGTGTAAATTTTGTTGGTCAGGACTGCTTCGCCCAGGAGCGCATCAGCCTCGGCAGCGGTGAACATGCGGATCTACTGCTACAGGGAGAGGGGATTGCCGACATCCAGGCCTACGTATACCTGAAGGAAGGCCAGATCATCATCTCCGATCGAACCGCCAATGGGGTCCGCATAAATGGTATTTTTCAGAAAACCGCCATGCTGCGGCCCCTCGATCTGGTGGACATCGGCCCCTACACCCTCAAAATAAAAGCCGTCAGTGGCGACACGGCAGCGCCCAAGCAGAAGATATTCCAAGGGGCAACCTCGCCGGCAATAAAATCGACAACTGCCAAGCCTGCTCCAAAACAGGAGCGGACTGTCAATCCCCCGCAACCTGGAGCCAGGCCCGCTCCTGAGGCATCCTTTGCAATTGCCAAAGAGGAAACTGTCAGTGAGAATTTTGGGGAAGATTCCAGCGATGATTTCGCCGATTTCTTCCAGTTTTACGCAGATCCCGCCACAGCCAATTACGATATCGTTTTTTACGGGCAGCTGCGTCCAACAGCTAACCCGGAAACCGTACGAATGGGGCTCCAACGCCTGTTTCGCGCGGGACCCCAGCAGGTAGAGACCCTGTTCAGGCAGCCGCGCGTCGTTATCAAGAAAAATCTGAGCTACCAGAAAGCCCAACAGCTTAAAACGGTCTTCGAGAAAACCGGGGCCCAGTGCCACCTTGAACCGGTTGATGAACAGCGCCTCAAGGCCAACGAATTCGATACGATTTCCGCCGCCGATGTCCCGTCGCCCCTGCCTCTGGAGTCGACCTCGGCGCCACCAGATAAGGCGGCCCCGACCAGCGTGGCACGGTTTCTGACGCCTAGCGACCTGGCCTCCGAGATCGATGCAGAGGCGGCCTCCGAGACAGACGAGGTCCCTGAGATAGTCCCAGACGAGTCTGTCAGAGAGTTGCCGGCATCTACTGATGAACCGGAACCGCTTTTGGAGGAGGTCTTCGAGCCCGAGGAAATATCCACTCCTCCAACGGCTGATGAATTGTTGTTGAAAGAGGAACCCGTCCAGGAACCGGCGCCGCCGAAACAGCCCTTTGCCGCAATCGATGACGACGACGATGAAGAGGATGACGACGAACCAGATTGCGAGGCGGATTTTAAATTAAGGGATAAACTGGTAGCTGCCAGGGGGACTTCTCCGGCAACCGGCGATACCCAGATTCAGGTAATCAAACTGCGCAATGATCAAGTCCTCGATATAAGTTACCTTAAAAAACGTCAGCGCTACACGATTGACTATAAGGGACGAAAATTTTGTCTGGCTGAGAATCGGCGCAATAATGCCACCCTGTTTTATTTCAGTGATCATCTTACCGGCCGGATAGAATCCGCCGGAGAGGGCGTTGTCAGTACCAGCCGTCTCATGCGTGATCTGAAACCCTGGCGTCGGCGCAAAAACCTCTTCCGTCGCGAACTTCCCAATGACGGCTGTGTCCTCCTGCATGACGGGGATTTTGAATACCGCCTCTCGGTCTGCGATTTGGCACCTCCCATTGACGTCCAGCTACCCCCCAAAGAGAAACGCCATCCATACAAACACGCGGCGACATCCTTTCTGTTCCATGTGGTATTTATCGCCTTCCTCGGGCTGATGCCGAGTTTCAATGCCGATGATAACAACGAGCTTGAAACCCACTTCGTCCAACTGGATCAGGATCAATTCGCCGAGTTGGAGAAACTCACCAAACCCGAGCCGAAAAAACCAACCCCGCCACCACCCCCAAAGAAGGTGGAGCCGCCGCCCCAGCCGCCTGTCAAGAAGGTCGCTCCGGTAACCAAGGTTAAACCCAAACGAGTGGCCTCCGGCAAAAAAAAGAAAAGCAGCAAGGTTGCTTCAGTCAGCCGCCACCCCAATGCAGGCGGCGGATTCGGCAAGGGCAACGTGGTCAACCGGAATGTAAACCAGGCCGGTCTTTTGAGTATGCTTGGTGACAGTGTGGGATTTCAGCCCCAGGCCGCCGTGGCAGCCGTCACCAATTTGGATGCGGTTACCGCTGTCGGTGGAGTGGGGAAATCGAATTTCAAAGTCGGTGGCATTGTAGGAAAGCTGGGGAGCGATAAAATTTCCGTACCCACCGGCGGTATCGTCGCCACCAGCGGGTCTAAACAGGTCCTACGCAGTATCGGGGCTTCGGGACCCGGTAAGGTGGCCGCCCTTGAAAAGGGTGAGATCGGCCAAAAACAGGTGGGCGGTACCGTCACGGCCAGCCTGACGAAGTCGGTGCTCATCCAGGGCGGTATGAGTCGTCAAGCCGTCAAGCGCGTTATCGACCAGCACCTCGATGAGATCACTTATTGTTACGAGACCGCCCTGATCAGCAACCCGAGCATCATGGGGAAAATGATCTTCGAGTGGAAAATTTTGACAAGCGGACAAGTGGGCGAAGTGCGCATTAAGTCCTCGACAGTGAACTCTCATGAAATTCATGCCTGTATCAAGGCCGCGATTAAAACCTGGCAGTTCCCAAAACCCAAGGGCTCGACTGTCGTTGTATCTTATCCCTTTATTTTCGATGTGGTTGGTTTCTAAGGAGTATTACTGATGAAAAAGGTTGTTTTTTGGGTTTTGGCGCTTCTGTTGGCAATGGGGAGTATCAATCTAGGGATATGTGCAGGCGATGACGAGGGGGAGAAGGTCTACGCCATTCAGGACCGTATTTACCACCGCAACCACGAGCTCAGCGTTTCCGGCGGCTATATCCCCAATGAAGATTTCCACGAGGCGTATCCCGTTGGACTGGGCTATACCTTCAACTTCAATGAATACATTAGCTGGGAAGTGGCTCGCGGTCAGTATATCTTCACCTCTGAAAAGGAGTTGAAAAAAGATATCGAAGAGAGCGCCGAACAGCTCACCCCCTCTCTTTATGCAGAGCCCAAATATATGGTCCATTCGCATCTGGTTTTCCGGCCCTTTTACGGAAAAGCCGCCGTGATCAACCGCGGCATCATCAATCGCGAAACCTACGTTTTTGCCGGCGGCGGGATGGTCAACTACGAGTGGCAAAACCCCGAAGGAAGTTCCGACTCCGAGATGGTCAACAGCATCAGCTTCGGTCTGGGGACCAAGTATTTCATCAACGAGAATCTGTGCATGAACCTCGAGATTCGCGATCTGGTCAATATGTGGGATGGCGATACTGACAACCGTATTTACTTCGGTATCGGGTTCGGATTCCGCTTCAATCTACTGCCACGCAAGGAAGAGCGGAACTCCGACGTCGAGCGCATGAACGAATACCTTAAAAAGAGTACTAAAGATGAATAAACACCTTCGTTTGGTGGTCATTTGCGGTTTGCTCACCGTTTTTGGGTGGCAACAAGCTTTTGCCACACCCCAAAAAGCGGCCGCGACTAAGCCCGAACCTGCAAAGATCACCGTCAAAAAGAAAACCGCTAAAAAACCGGCAACGCCGGCAAAGCCCAAGCTGACGGCTGTGGAGAAAAACCACCTGCGTGAGCAGTTCCTCAAGGGCTACCAGCTGTTTGAAAAGAAAAAATACAAAGCCGCCAGCCCCTATTTCTACGAATTTATCAGCCGTCTGACGCCCGACGACGAGGACTATGAGTGGGCCGCCTTCTTTTTCGGCGTCTGCCTGTTGCGCATGGGTTACACCCACGCCGCGGTGGATGTCATCGGTCATTTGCTGCCGCGCAAACCCAACCCCAAGATCGTCACCTATTGTCTGGAGGTTTTTGAAACCCTGCTTCGCGAAACCCCTTGCGATAAACGTTTCATCCTTGAAACTGCCTTGAGCGATCAGGATTACGGGTTTGTAGAGGGCGAGATGGCCAATTTCGTCAACTACTATCAGGGACTTTACGACTGGGAACGAGGCCTGTTCGAATGGGGCAATCAGCATTTCAAGCAGATCAAACCCTGGACCTATTATTTTTTTAAGTATCTCTACCAGCAAGCGCTCTACAACGTTTACCAGGACCGTATCGGGGATGCCATCAAGATTCTGGACCAGATCGTGGCCCATCCCAAAGCCTCCCGCGATATGCGCAACGAGGCCCGCAAAACCCTGGCGCGGCTGCTCTACGAAAACGGTTCCTATGACAGTGCCGACTTCATGTACACTCAGATCCAGCAGAGCATTTTGGAGCAGTCCGAAAACCTGTTGGAGCGCGCCTGGGCCCACTACCGCATGGGAAATCCGGAAAAAGCCATGGGGTTGCTCTTCTCCTTTGAGGCCCCCCGCTTCAAGGATGCCTTTCGACCCGAATATTTCATCCTCAAATCTTTTATTTACAAAGATGTCTGCCACTATCAAAGAGCGTTATCGGTGGTCAACGAGTTCAAGTCCCGTTACGGCGATGCCCTCAAGCACGTTTATGCAAGATCTAAAGCCGAGGACAACCATGCGCTCATGTTGGTGATGCTGAGCAAGCCCCAGATCAACCACACCTATCGCTTCCTCAACCTGATTGAGGAAGAGAAGGCTGAACTGGAGCAGATCGACAATGCTGAGATGCGGAAATACCTCCAAGGTATCTATGCGCTTCAGTCGGCAGAGAGCAGAGAGGATCTCCGCACTCAGATTGACGACGCCTACGCCGTTATAGCCAACAATCTGCTCCAGTACGAGGAAGACACTCACCTGATGGAATACGAGATTGGCCTGGACATGTATCAGCGCGTCTCACAGATCCATTTCGAAGAGGAGCAGGAGCTTAATGTTGAAAAGAAAAAATCCCGTAAAGTCGCCGTCTACAATTTCCAGGGCGAATACTGGAACGACGAGCTGGCAACCTATCAGATTGAGCTAGAGAATAAATGTCAGAACATGGAAGAGTGGGATATCTTTTTTAAATAGATCGGGTGATGGAAACTATGGTGCAACTATTCAGACAAGGCTTGCTGATTCTACTGGGGGGCGTTGTTATAATCGGCCTTCCGGCTGCCGCCGTTCACTCGGCAACCAAGGCGGACTATGCCTACCAGCAGGAGGACAAGAAGGCCCAACAGAAAAAATATATAAAACAATTGGAGGGGGACAAGCAGAAGGCTGATCTGGCGATTCGCAATACCAAAGTGCTCATCGATCGGTCCCGCAGCAAACCCTACCTACCGGAACTATACCTGCGCCTGGCTGAACTATATATCGAAAAATCGCGCATTGTTTACTTCCTGCGTCGAGGGACCCGCGACGGTGAGTTGTCCTCCTTGGACAAATTCGAAACCAATATGCTTAAAACTAGGGCCATTGAGATCTACCAGCGCATTCTCGATCATTTCCCGGAGTTTGAAGATCGCGACAAGGTTCATTTTTTCATGGCCCATGAGTACCGCGAACTAAACCAGCACGACAAAATGGTGGCCCAGTACAGGGCCATCATCAAAGATCATCCCAACAGCCACTATGTCCCCGAGGCCCACCTCTTGTTGGGTGATTTCGCCATCGGCAAAGAGGATATCGAGATCGCCAAACGCCATTACACGGCAGTATTGGACCACCCGGATAGTCCCGCTGTCGGCATCGCGCGCTATAAGCTGGCCTGGTGCCATATCAATAATACCGATTTCAAAACAGCCATGGATCTTTTCGAAGCCGCCGTGAATAGCTATCAGGAAGGCAAAGAGGTCGATATCGACACCTATAATCATGTGGATGTACGCCTGGAATCCCTCATCGACATGGCCTACTGCTATCCAGAGCACCATAAAAAGGCGCTCCCCGAGGCGGCCCTAGAATACTTCCGCAAACACGCTTGGTCCAGGCAGGCCTATACCATCGTACTGGATAAGCTCGCCTACCGCTACTTCGTCAAGAAACAATGGGCCAATGCGGCTGCCATCTATCGCGAACTTGCGCGTATGCGCAACGATCCGGAGAAACTGCTCGAATACAGCCGCAATATTTTTGAATGCGTTCAGGCTTTAGGGACTTACAAGAATGCCGACAAGGACGTTCAGCTCATTGTCCGTGCCCTTCGACAGCAAAAATACGATAGCCAGATCGAGTCCAAGGTCAAGAAGAAGAATTTCAAAGACTACGAACTCTATGCTCGTGACATCATCACCCATCTGCATAAAAAGGCCCGCACTGCCAAATCCGCCGAAGGCTTCAAGGTGGCGGCGGATGCCTATGACATCTATCTGAGTTTTTTCAGCGCCAGCCGCAAGTACAAAGAGATGCAGGCCAACTATGCGGAAGTCCTTTTTGCTTCCCGCCAATACCTTGAGGCCGGCAAACAATACGAGGCCCTTGTGGCCCATGCTAAGAAGGGCACAAAGACGCGCAAGGAACGTTTGTACAGTTCCGTAACTTCTTATTATCATAGCATTAAAGAGCATAAGAAGGCGCTTAATTACTACGACTTGGCCTATGCCCGCAATGGGTTGCGCACCATGGGTAAACAATATGCTAAGGCCTACCCCAAATCGAGATACACGGCCGACGTTTTATTCAACGTCGCCTGGGTGGCCTATGATGCCGGTGATCATGAGACCGCCATCAAGGAGTACTCCAGCTTCATTAATCAATACCCCACCAGTAAATCGATCAGTGCGGCCACCCATGTAGTCCTGGACGCTTACCTGGTCAATGAAGACTACGAAGGGATGACGGCCTTTGGTAAAAAATTGTTGGCCAATGCGCGTATCAAGGATACCAAGCTGCGCGCCGAGGTGTCCGAGATTGCGATCGCCTCGATCGAGTCGAACCAGCAGCGGTCGTCGCGGTAGTCGTTCTCGTAGCGCGAGGCGGTGCAGCGCACCCCCG
>JBNKKA010000023.1:0-33775 GCA_050291585.1 Desulfobacteraceae bacterium | reverse complement strand
CAGGGTGATGTAAAAAATCAGGCGCGGGAGAATGCGCGCCTCGTAGTAGGTCAGCAGAAACATGGATGGGAAAAAGAGGTAGATCCACCAACCGAAGATCTTATTGAGAGATCGCTGCGGGTTGACCCCCAGCGGAGCGGACAGGGAGGCCAGAACGAAGAGGATGGCAAAGGCGACGGTATCAGGAAAGACCTTCAGTTGGTATTCCCGTTTGGTCAGCCGGTAGCCGACATAGATCACCAAGCCTGCCAGGAGGATCTGAGTGGCGCTGATGGAGACCAGGTGCGCGCTGCCCAGAAGCAGCAGAAAAACTGCTCCCCGGGACGGGATCTGGCGTTCACTCAGGTGCATGGCGGCGGCCTGTTGCGTTTTGGGCATTATGTTGACGTTCCCATAAAAACATATACTTCAAAAAGACGTAGACAAAACTGCTGACGGCGACCACGAATCCCTGAAGGCCGTCGAGGCAACCGGCCCGCAGCAGGTATTTCTTGAAAAAAGCAAACAAGGGCCGGGTCACCAGCTGATACCAGTGAAAACGCCGGCCTTTGCGATGGTAGGACTCGGCCGTAATGCGAGCATAGTGGACCAGGCGAACGAAATGGTCCTCCAGGTTTTTGTAGGAATAGTGGATCAGGTCGCCATCAAGGTCGCCCACAGGACCCGTTGCCTGCAGGCGGTCATGGGGATCGTAGCCTTCCCAGCGCGGCTTGGCGCTCTGTTTCACCAGGCGCAGTTTTTTGTCTGGGTACCAATTGTAGCGCAGACGTTTGCCCAGGTACTCACTGCGCCGTTTGATACGAAACCCTGCTATCGTATCTTTCGTGACGGCGGCGGCAATGGCTGTATGCAATTCCGAGCTGACGACCTCATCACAATCCAACGCAAGAATCCAGGTCTGAGTACATTTGGACAGGGCCGAATTCTTCTGGGCCACATGCCCTTTCCAGTCTTCCTCGTATACCTTCGCTCCAAAATCGGCGGCAATGGCGCGTGTGTTATCGCTGGAATGGGAATCCACCACCACTATCTCCGCAGCCAGGTCGACGATGCTGGCCAGGGTGCGGGCAATGTTATCGGCCTCGTTGAACGAAATGAGGGAAACCGACAGAGGTAGCTTTTCAGGCATGGGCGATTCCCTCTACACAGGATGGGTTTCCACCATGCATATCAGCGAGGCAATTAAGCCTTTTAGTAAGGTTCATAGGCTTTTTCCTCAAACAAAGCTGAACCGGTTTTGAGATTGATGTTGCGTTTCAACTCGGCCCGGCGGTCATTATTCATGTATACGCTACGGGCCAGTTCGACAAACGTTTGATCAAAACACCCCTCGGCTTCTAAGCGCCGAATGGCGTCTTCGATCTCCCAGAGCTTCAGGTTGACCTCACGCAGGGCCAGCAGGTCTGGATCGTCAGCGGCGATGTCAAGCACATCCAGGGCTTTCGTCAAAAGATCGAACTCCTTGCGGATATTCTCCAGTTTGGATGCCGCGGAAACCTTCTCAAGCTTAATGGTCAATATCGTATATTTGTCTACAATCTCGCCGTTGGCGACTTCGATTTTCATTTTTTTCTCTTTTTTAAGGAGATGGGGTAATGATTAATCCTGCGTCTCCCCGTCAAGGCTCTCATGGATAAGGCCACTTTTTACCATCCGGCTGAATTTTCCAGCGTCTATGGATCCAGAACCAGAGCTCGGGTTTCTCCAGAATCATCTCTTGAAAGGCCTTGGCATGGTTCTGGGTGTTGACCATGAGCTCGGTATCGGCATCGCCGGGCACCTCTATCCAGGACAAAGGGTCGCTCATATGCATCACAAACCGTTTGGGATCCACCTGCTCCAGGAACCCCACCACCACCGGTGCCCCGGTCTGACGGGCAAATACTGCGGCCGCAGGGCTGACGGTGGCCGGCTGGCCGAACCAGTCCACGAAGATGCCCTGGCTGCGCTTCATGTTCTGATCGGCAACCATGACCACCCCCTCGCCATCGCGCAGACCCTTTAGAATCCGGCGGGCGGAGTTGCGGTGGGAGATGGTGCTCAAATTCATCGCTTCCCGGGCCCCCACCACCAGTTGATCGATGAGGGTAGAGCGCATGGGCTTGGCGACGGCCGCCACGGGATACCCACACTGGCCCAAGCGACCACCGGCCAAGTCCATCATCCCCAGATGGCCGCAGATCATTATCATCCCCTGGCCCGCACGGTAAAGATCCCTGAGGGCGCTTTCCATGGGAAAACGAACCTGGTTCCGCCAGAAGTCCGGCGGCATATAGGGCAGGCGCAGATGATTGACGATGACGCGCCCGAAATTGATCCACGCGGCCCGGTAGATGCGGTGCTTCTCGGCAGCATCGATGCTATCGCCAAATACAATATCCAGATTGGTGCGCGCTATCCCCCAGCGCACCCTCAGGGCCGCCATCCACGCACCGATGAAGCCCCCTAAGGCATAGGCCTGTTCCCAGGACAGGCGGCCGGCAACACGCAACAGCAGACCAAGGAGTTTTTTGGCCAGGGCGTTGCCTCCGGGCTGCGCTTTGCGTGTGTTCGCACGCACATAGGCTCGCACCTCCTCAAGGGGGGCCGGGATACTCGAAAAAGGCGTCGGCCTGGATTTTCGCTTTGGCATCATCACTCCAGCCGGTCTGCTCTCACCAGTTCACCCAGGCGTCGTCTCACAAAACACTGAAAATCATCCCCGGCGAAAATCAACTCCGCATCCGCCACCCACAGCTCGACACCCCAATCCACTGCTTGGGGCAGACGAACGAAATCCTTGGCCGTGGTGAGTAGTGCCGACGCTCCAGCCGCCTTGGCGGCCACCTTAATGTCGGCTACATCCCCCTGTGAATAGGGATGGTGATCGCCAAAGGCACGCCATCCCACTTGCCGGCCACCCAGCGCCGCAGACACCTCTCGAAAAGCGGCATTATCCCCAAGGCCTGAAAAAACGAACACCCGCTGTTCATCTGGAATGCGCCCCTCGCTGGTTGCCGGTGCCCCCTGCCCCCTCGCCCAGCGTTGGGTCACCACAGAGCGGTGGGCGGATCGAAAAACCGACTTCCTGCCCCACCCGGGTTCCAATTCAGGCGTCTCCGAGGCGTTCAGGTCGCTGCGCGTCAGCACCAAAGCGTCGGCGCGTTCCAGGGCCGTCAGCGGCTCGCGCAGGTGACCGCGGGGCAGCAGATGACCATTGCCGAAAGGACGTCTATAATCTAAGAGCACTAAATTCAAGTCCCGATGCAATTGAATGTGCTGATACCCATCATCGAGAATGAAACAGTCAGGCTTAAGCTGTTCAAGCGCCTTGATTCCCATGGCGTAACGGTCCTGCCCGACCACCACAGGTACCGTGGGCAAGCGTTGGGCGAGCAGATAGGCTTCGTCGCCGGCCAACGCCGCCGTCACCCGCGGACCCTGCCCACTAGATACTACCAGGCCACTTTTTTCCGCCGCACCGCCGTAACCGCGGCTGAGGATCACCGGTGTCAAACCCCATGACTGCAACAGGCCGGCCAGATAGGCCGTCATGGGCGTTTTGCCCGTCCCCCCGGTGGTTAGGTTGCCCACCGATATCACCGGTCGCGGCAGACGTTTGATACCGCCGGCGCTGCGCTGCAGATGACGCACGCGGGCCTGCACCATCCGTCCATACAGCCTTGAGCAGCCGTAAAGCAGTTGTGCCAGGGGCCCTGAATTGCGACCATCGTCCGACATAGTGGCCTGCAGGCGGCTGCGCCATGAGTCCATCGCGGCTGAATGCCATGGGGATCTTGCCACCATGCTCACTCCACTTGCAAGAGGACAAAGAGCCCGACGCAGAGAAAAACACAGTTGGTGGCCCAGGCCGCCGCCAGGGGGGGCAGGACACCGCCATACCCCAGGGAGAGGCAGAAGCTGTGACTGAACCAATAGCAAAATGCGATCCCGATGGCGATGAGGATCCCCGCGAAAACCCCTTCACCGCGATTACCTTTTAGGGAGATGCCACCGCCCACCAGGGCCAGGATCATACAGATCAAGGGAAAGCTGACCTTGGCATGCAGGTCCACCTTCTGGGTTTGGGCATCGAAACCATCGGCCTCAATGGCCTCGATGTCGCTCATGAGGGTCCGGAAGGACATCTCGTCGGTGCTGCGCACCGCCTGTTTGAAATCGTCCGGTACGAGTTGGATGTCAGACCGTAGTTCCTCGTAGAAACGCACCTCGGGCTCGCCATTCTCTGAATCCATGCGCTGTTCGAGCACATCAAAAAGCACCCATCCCTTAGCACTGAAACGCCCCCTGTCGGCGTCCAGGCGCCTCACCAGTTGAAAGGACGCATCCAGGTCGTTGATGGTCACCCCGTGGATGGTCTGTTGACGGGGTTTGTAGAAGCTCACATGAATAATACGGCCCTTCTCCTTCAACCAGATGTTTTTCGTCCTCAAACGGTCGAGCTGCTTTTTCTTGACCTCCTGGACCCAGATCCGGTTGGCCTGACTGAGGGTTACGGGCACCACTGCGTCCTTGAAGAGAAACAGCCCGACGCTCATACAAAGCCCCACCCAGAGGACCGGCCGCATGAGATAGAAGGCGCTCACCCCACCGCTCTTGAGGGCCACGATCTCGTTGTTTTTGCCCATCAGACCAAAAACGATCAGAACCGCCAGCAGAAAGCCGACGGGTGCGATCTGGGCCATCACAAAGGGTAAATTATAGCCAAAAAAGGCCAGCGTACGGCCCGTCCCCAGCCCCGCCTTGACAAATTGGTCCGCCTTCTCGAAAAAATCCACCACTAAATAGAGCACCGCCACCAAGGCCAGCACCATGGCCAGATATCGCCCCATCTCCTTGTAAATATAACGGTGAATGGTGGTCATCATCGGTCGGCTCCATTGTCGCGCCACCGTCTACGGCGCAACAGGTGGACGAACCAGGTATACAATTGATCGAATCCCAGGCCGCGGTCTGATGCACAACGCAGCAAAAAAAAACTACCCAGACTCGCAAAGATCACATTGGGGGCCCACATCCCCACCAGCGGCGGCACAACGCCGGTCTTTCCATAGGTCCAACCGGCGGTCAAAAGGATGTAGTAGAGCAGAAAGAGGATCAACCCCAGGCCCACCCCATAGGATTTGCGCGCCCCGCCGGACTTGAACCCCAGAGGGACCGCCAGAAGACCCAGGACAAGGCCCGCCAGTGGGATGGAGAACTTTTTATGGTAGTCCATCAACGTTCGGTAATAGCGACTGTCGCGCTTCCCGTAGCTGCGCAAATAATTTTTCATCTCCGCTAGGCTCATCTCCGAGCGATGCTTGCCTTCGCCCTTCCCCTTGGCAGCGTCCAATTGAAGATTGAGGCGCAGGTCATAGCGATCGAAGTGCACGGCGTTGGCGCTACGGGTGGCCAGATCCACCTGGGTGATGGACCCGTCATCCAATTGGAGATGAGCGCTGAGGGCGGCGGTGCTTTTATGCAGGCGCCCCGTGGGGGCGATGATGGTGCTGATCACCTTGGGGTTGCGGCGATCTTCGATGAAAAGATGGTGGAGGGTCCCACCGTGGACATCCACCTCGCCGACGTAGACCACCACATCTTGGAACTGGTCATTGAAGCTGCGCTCCTTGAGGCCCACCTCCAGGCTGGAGGCCGCTAGCTTGAGCGTCATCTGCTTTAAGGAAGTGCTGCCCCAGGGCATGGCATAGACGGTCACCCAGGCGGTGAGCAGGGTGCCCAGCAGACTGAACCCCATAGCTGGGCCGAGGACCCGGTAGACGCTGATGCCGCAGGCCTTCATGGCCACGGTCTCATTGTCGCTGGATAGGCGCAGGAATGCCAGCAGAACCCCCATCATGACGGCCATGGGGATGACGAACTGCAGGAAAAAAGGGACCGAGTAGAGCAGCATCAGGCCAATGATCCAGGCGTCCACGTCGTAGTTGACCACGAAGTTGGTGACCTCGAGGAGCTTGGTCATGAGGAAGATGAACAGGAAGAAGATTAGCGTAATGCCGAAAGGGGGCAGCATCTCCCGGATGAGATAGCGATGGATGAGGGTGTTCACGCTAGGTAGGCCCTGCCTCTATTGAATTGGAACATATTCTCAACAACCTATCTATATTATTTGTATTTCCTTGCAATGTCAATAGGGTTGGCGCTTGACAATCGATGCGCCGGAGGATAATTCAGGGGCCCATGCAAAGCGGATCAAAATACTTCCGGCCGGTTTACTCTGAAGCCACCCTCGCCTGGGCCCTGATCACCGGTTTGGCCGTCGCTCGGATTCTCTACGCCGGCTTATTCCCCCTCAGTGCGGACGAGACCTACTATTGGCAGTGGAGCCGCTACTTGGATTTTGGCTACCACGACCACCCCCCCATGGTGGCCTGGATGATCTGGTTTTCAACCATCTTCCTGGGAACCCATGAGACCGCGGTGCGCCTGCCGGCCATCGGCGCCCTCTTTGGCGCCAGCGCGTATCTACTCATCCTGGCGCGTCGTTGGTACGGTGAAAAGGTTGCCCTGGCCACGGTCCTCCTCACCCAGGCGGTATTGCTCTTCAATGTGGGCACCCTGATCATCACCCCAGACAGCTTTCAGGCCCTGGCCTGGGCCGGCGCCTGCTACCATGTGGCCCGCGGCTATGAAGACAACCAGAAACGCCACTGGTGCCTGGGAGGCCTATGGTTCGGCCTGGGGATGCTCAGCAAGCTCTCCATGGCCATCTTCGCCCCTTTGGTCTTTCTATACGGCCTCAGCAGTCCCCGCCATCGCCAGCGCCTCCAGGGCTGGCGCCCCTACTTCGGCTTCTGCCTGGGGATCGCCTTGATGCTGCCCCTGGTGGTCTGGAACCTGGACAACGACTGGCGCGCCTTCCGCCATGTGGCCCATCAGGGGGGGGTGGCCAGCAATAGTTGGATCCTCCCGCGTTATTTTGGGGATTTCGTCCTCAGCCAGGTGGCCCTCCTCTCCCCCTTCGTATTTTTACTTTTCCTCGGTGTGCTGGGCAACACCCGCCGCCTCTGGCAGACCGCCCAGGGCTTTTGGATAGATCGTTATCTCTGGATGACGGCCATGCCCGTCTTCCTGCTCTTCGCAGTCTTGAGTACCCACACGCGAGTGGAGGGCAACTGGCCGGCTTTTGGCTATTTGGGCGCATGTGTGCTGATGGCAGCCCGGTACTGCAGCCGCCCCGTCTGGCCCTGGACCGTGGTGACGGCCAGCGCCATATGCCTGGTGGTGCTGATTCAGGTGGTATTTCCCCTTATCCCCCTGCCCCCCAAGGTGGACCGCATCGCCCAGGAGTTCGCCGATTGGCGACCCATCGGGGAGCGGGTTAGAGCGCTTGCGGATAACATGCCCGGGGGTCAGGAGCCTTTTATCTTCGCCCTGAACTATCAAATGGCCAGCCAGTTGGCCTTTTACACCCCCGGCAGACCACGCACCGTGGCACTGAACCGAGATAAACGGCCCAACACCTATGATTATTGGTGGACGGATGCGGCGCTCATGGGTAGGGCCGCCGTCGGGGTTGGCAAGCATCCGGATATGGCCAACCGCCTGGGCCGCTTCTTCGAGTCCGTGGACCCCCCGGTGGCGGTGACCCTATACGACCATCGGCAGGGATGGGATGGACGGCCCAATACCACCAGAACCCTTTATATTTATTGCGCTTATGGGTTCAAAGGAGGCCACCGCTGGATGCCGCAAAGTGCCGACGATATCCGCACCAGCAACCCCGGTCCCGGCACCACAGAGCCCGCAACCCCAAGCGACCGCTGACAAGCGCAGCACAGAAGGTCCCATGCGACTTTTAATCGTCATCCCCACCTACAACGAGGCCCAGAACATCGCCGGCCTGATCCACCGTATCCAGCGTATCCTGGGATCCACCCTCTGCCCCCATATCCTCGTGGTGGATGACAACTCTCCCGACGGCACCGGCGGCATCGTGACGGGACTATCCACGAACTATCCAGGACAAATCAGCACCCTTTGCCGCCCAGGCAAACTCGGCCTGGCCTCGGCCTATGTGGGCGGCTTTCAATGGGGGCTAAAGCATGGCTTCGACCACATCGTCGAGATGGATGCCGATTTCTCCCACGACCCCATCTACCTGCCCCGTATGGTTGCGGCCTTAAAAAAAAGCGACTTCGTGGTGGGGTCGCGCTACACGGCGG
Source organism: Desulfobacteraceae bacterium (assembly GCA_050291585.1). Taxonomy (GTDB): domain Bacteria; phylum Desulfobacterota; class Desulfobacteria; order Desulfobacterales; family Desulfosarcinaceae; genus JASJCL01. The sequence continues at coordinate 25,607 of JBNKKA010000023.1, read as the reverse complement.
GCGGGGGGGTGCGCGGCTGGCAGCCGTGGCGGCGGATAGTGTCGCGCGGCGGCTCCCTCTACGCCCAGGCCATCCTGGGGCTACCCATGGGGGACCTCACCGGCGGCTACAACCTATGGTCGCAGCCGGTCTTGGAAAAAATCGGGCTGGAGCGCATCCGCAGCGATGGCTACACTTTTCAGATAGAGCTGAAATACCGCGCCATTCGCCAGGGGTTCAGGGGGGTGGAGGTGCCCATCGTGTTCGAAGATCGTTTCGCGGGGCACTCCAAGATGTCGCGCCGCATCGTCATGGAGGCCATCTGGCGGGTGTGGCACCTGCGCTTGGCCGGCAGGCGCCTGTGAGGTATGTTGCGGTGGATTGAATTTAGAGATCAGGGGATAGCGGAAGCGTTCGGCTTGAACTGCATGTCGTGAAGCTCCCGATACACGCCACCGTATTCCAGCAGCTCTGCCTGGGTGCCCTGCTCCACGATGCGCCCCGCCTTCAGCACAAGAATGCGGTCGGCGAAATCGATGGTGGAGGGGCGGTGGGCGATGATGAAGGTGGTGCGGCCGCGCATGAGGTTCTCCAGGGCCTTCTGGACCAGGGTCTCGGCCTGGGCGTCAAGGGCGGAGGTGGCCTCGTCCAGGATGAGGATGGGGGCGTCCTTGAGGAGCGCCCGAGCGATGCAGATGCGCTGTTTCTCCCCCCCCGAAAGGCGGCTGCCCAGCTCGCCGATGCGGGTCTCCATCCCCTCGGGAAAATTCATGACAAAATCGTAGGCAAAGGCCGCCTTGGCCGCCTGAATGATCTCGGCCTCTGTGGCCTCCCGGTTGCCGTAAGCGATGTTGTTACGCACCGTATCGTTGAAAAGGATGGGTTCCTGGGTGACGATGGCGATCTGGGCGCGCAGCTCGGCCAGGGAGAGATCGCGCACGTCCAGATCGTCGATGCGCACGGCGCCATGGCAGACATCGAAAAAACGCGGGATCAGGTTGACCAGGGAGGTCTTGCCCCCGCCGCTCATGCCCACCAGTGCCAGGATCTCTCCGGGGGCAGCGTTGATATCAATCTCCTGAAGCACCAGCTCGGTGTCGTACTTGAAGGAGACCGCATCGAAGTTGACGCTGTGGGGGCGACGTTCCAGGGGTTTGGGGTCAGCGATCTCGGGAATCACCGTCTGCGCTTCTAATATATCAAACACACGATCGACCCCCACCAGACCGGCCTGGACTTTGTTGTTGAGTTTGCTGAGCTTCTTCACCGGCCCATAGAGCATGAGCACCGCCGCCATGAAGGAGAAGAAGGTGCCGGCAGTGGACTCTCCGCTGATCACCTTGCTGCCCCCGTACCAGATCACGAAGGCCACCCCCACCCCGGCGAGACTCTCCATCACCGGTGAGGTCAGCGCCTTGTAGCGCACGGCCTTCATCTCCAGGCGGAAAAGGCGCCGCGTTTTGGCGAAAAAACGCTCCTTCTCGTAACCCTCCTGGCCGAAGGCCTTGACGATTTTATTGCCCGAAAAGGTCTCGTGCAACTGGGTGTTCATCTCGGCGAAGGCTTCCTGGCCGCCACCGGTGGCCCGGCGCACGCGTCTGCCCAAAGCCACCACGGGAAAGTAGGCCACCGGCAGGATGACCAGGGCCGCCAGGGCCATCTTCCAATCGCGGTAAAAGATCACGAAGATCAATCCGAAGACGGTGAAAACATCCCGCAGGGAACCGGTGATGGCCGAGGAGACCATATTGCGGATGATGTTGACGTCGTTGGTCACCCGCGACATGAGCACACCGGTCTGATTCTGCTGAAAAAAGGCGATGGGCATGGCCTGGATACGGGCGTAGAGGCGATCCCGAAGATGGCGTACGATGTCCTGACCGACGAAGGACATGAGATACTCCTGCCCGTACATGGAGAGGCCCAGGATGGCGTAGATCACAATCACCGCCAGGGGAAGCAGGCGCAGCATCTCGGCGTTGCGGTGGACGAAGATGTCGTCAACCACGTTCTTGATGAGAAAGGGGATGGCAGCGCTAGCCGTCGCCATGAGCATCATGCACAGCATGGCCAGGGCCATGCGCCACCAGCGCTGGCGCACCAGCCAAACCAGATAGAGATGTCTGGGCTTGAGGCTCAGCATGACGCCTCCTGATCTCCGGAATCATCCAGCAGCCGGATGGCGATCTCGGCCACCCGCCGTGAGGCCCCCCCGCTTCCCAGGAGTTGCTTCACCGCCATGAGGTCGGCGCGCATCTTTGAAAGGCGCGTGGGGCTTTTCAGGAGGAGGTCCGCCGCAGCGGCGATCTTCTCCGGGCTGGCCTCCTCCTGGATCAATTCGGGCATGATGGTGCGGCCGGCGATGAGGTTGGCCAGTCCGATATGTTTCACCCGGATGAGGAGCCTGCCCAGGCGATAGCTCAAGGGTGAGATGCGGTAGATGATGATGGTGGGCGTGCCCCACAGGGCCGCCTGGAGGGTTACGGTGCCTGAGACCGCGATGCTCAGGGTGCTGCGGGCGAAAAGTGCCCGCACGTCCTCACTGGTGACCTCAATAGACAATTTGGGCCAGCGTCCACCAAGCGCCGTCACCTGCCGGGTCACCTGGGCGGCATCGATGTTCTCGGCGCAGGAGATCAGAAAGCGTACCTGCCCGTAGCGCTGGTGTAGCCGCTCGGCGGCCCCCAGAAGCAAAGGTAGATGTTTCTCCACCTCACGGTGGCGGGAACCGGGCAGGAGGCTGATGACCGCTGGCCCATTGGATGCGGTTTTATGGACAGCGGCATCCGGAAAAACGATCTCACCATCCAGGAGCGGGTGCCCCACATAGGTCACGGGAACCCCGTGGTCGTGGTAGAAGCGCTCCTCAAAGGGCAGAATCACCGCCATATGGTCCACCAGGCGTTTGATCTTGCGCACCCGACCGGGGCGCCAGGCCCAGATCTGGGGGCTGATGAAGTAGAGCACTCGGATGCCCAGCTTTTTGGCATGGGCGGCCAGGTGGAGGTTGAAATCGGGAAAGTCGATGAGGATCAGCAGGCGGGGCCGATTTTTTTTTAGGATATCCTTGGCCGCCCGCGCCGCCCGCAGCAGTTGAGGCAGCTTGGCCACGGCCTCGGTGATCCCCACCACCGCTAGGGTGTGGGCGGGAATGCGCACATCCACCCCGGCGGCGCGCATCTTCTCTCCGCCGATACCGATGAGGTGGAGGTCTGGACGAAGCTGGCGCATAGCGCGAACCACCTTGGCCCCATGTTCGTCGCCAGAGGCCTCGCCGGCCACGATCATCACCGTTGCAGAGGTCATGAGCTTGCTCAGTGCCCCAACAGTCTGGCGCTGGATGTGTCGATCTGGTTCATGATGCTCAGGGCGATCTTGAGGGCATCGCGCCCCATCTCGCCGGTGACTTCGGGGGATTGGCGGTGGCGCACGGCGTGCACGAAGGATTTCAATTCGTCTTCCAGGGCGTCCCCGTGGGTGAAGCAGCGCTGGTCGATGGCCATGCCGGGGATCAGTTCGCCCTCTTTTGGCACGCCATCCTTTGGCGCACCTTCTTTACGGATGATAGTGATCTCGTGGCTGGCGAAATCCACCGAGACGTAGGCATCGGACTGAAAAAGGCGGATTTTGCGCTGGTTCTTGGCCGAGATGCGGCTGGCGGTGACGTTGGCCACGCACCCGTTGGCAAACTCCAGGCGGGCGTTAGCGATGTCGATCTCACTGGTGATCACCGGGATGCCGGCGGCGTGGATGGCGGTCACTTCGGAACGCACGAAATTGAGGATGATGTCGATGTCGTGGATCATCAAATCCAGCACCACGCTCACATCGGTGCCGCGGTTCTTGAAAGTGCTCAAACGGTGGCTCTCGATGAAGCGGGGATTGGCAACGATGTCTTCAAGGGCCACCACGGCCGAGTTGAAACGCTCCAGGTGCCCCACCTGGATAATGGCGCCGCTGGCCTCTGCAAGGGCGATGAGCTTGTCCGCCTCTTCCAGGGTTGTGGTCATGGGTTTTTCGATGAGGAGGTCGACCCCCTGCTCTAAAAATGGCTGGCTGCTTTCGAAGTGAGCGGCCGTGGGTACGACGATGCTAACGGCGTCCACCGCCTTCACCAGAGGAGCAATATCGGTGTATGCCTCCGAGCCCACTTCTTTGGCGACCGCCTCGGCCTGGGTTGCATCAAGGTCAACCACACCCACCAGCTCCACATTAGACATGGCTGCATATTTCTGGGCATGGAAGCGGCCCAGATAGCCCGCGCCCACCACCGCCACACGCAAATTCGTCATAGCTTCATTGCTCCAGTCATTCTTTCCCCGGGCGCCCTTTCAACGGCAAAACGCCTCTCGGGCATGCCAGACACCAGATACCGCCTTAAGCAACCAAGGGGTCGTCACTCCCCGTGAGGGCCACCACCGCCATGCCGTATCGGTCCGCCGCGGCAATCATCTCCTCGCGATCAAAGGCCACGGCTTTACCCGCCTCTACGGCCAGGGCGCGGGCGCCTGCGGCCTGCATGGTCTCGATGGTCGTAACGCCAATGGCGGGAATGTCGAAGCGGGTATCCTGATTGGGTTTGCACACCTTGACCACCACCGCCTCTCCCCGGGCCAGGTCGCCCCCGCGGGCGATAGTGGCGTCGGTGCCGTCGATGGCCTCCACCGCCAGGACGCTGCCGCCACCGACCACGATGCACTGACCGATGTCGAGGCGCCCGATCTCTTTGGCGATCTGCCACCCCAGGGCCATATCCTTGCGTTCGTCCCGGGAGGGTTTGCGACGGGTCCAGATGCCGGCGGGGGCCAACAATTCGGGCAGCAGGAAGGTCGAGGCACGCACGTGGATGCCCTCTTTTTCAAGCAATCGTGCAAAGGCCCGTAATATCCCGTCATCGTGGGTGTGGCGCATGCTGGCCACCATGGAGAGAGCCTTGATGTCGGGCTTGACGTCGGTGAACAAGCGGGTCTTTTGGATGGTCCCCAGCATCACCGTCTGGGTGACCCCATGGCGGTTGAAAAAACGCAGCAGACGCTTGACCTGTCCCAGGTGGAACCACTCCTGGGCGTCCACCGCACTTTCAAGGCCGGGATCGGCCTCGTTACGATAAGCCGCCGCCACTACCTGGTAGCCATTGGCTCTGGCCTTAGCGGCAAAAATCAGAGGGAACTGGCCACCGCCGGCAATCAATCCGATCTTATCCATGGCAATGTCCAACCCAGCGATTCGCCTTCATCAGCGCGTCACGCCCCGTTCCGAGGCCTTGATGAAGTTCACGATGCGGTTCACCTCAGGCAGCGGTTCAATCTCGGCGGCCACCCGCTCGAGGCCCTCGTTGATGGTCAATCCGTAGCGGAAGAGGATGCGGTAGGTCTTCTTGAGGGCCATCAGAGTTTGGGGCGAAAAACCGTGGCGCTTCAAGCCCACGCGGTTGAGACCGTGCAACTTGGCCCGGTCGCCCGCGGCGATCATGTAAGGCGGCACATCCTTGACCACCGCCGACTTGCCCCCCACGAAGGCGAACTCACCCACGTTTACGAATTGGTGGATGGCCACCAGGCCGCCCACGGTGGCATGGTCACCGATGAGGATGTGTCCGGCCAAGGTGGCGTTGTTGGCCATCACGACCCCCTCACCGACGCGGCAGTCATGGGCGATGTGGGTGTAGGCCATGAGAAAGCAGCTCTGGCCGATGGTGGTCTTGCCACCCCCGAAAGCGGTTCCCCTGTGGACGGTGACGAACTCGCGGATGACGGTGTTGTCACCGATGTGGGCCTCCGACACCTCGCCCTCGAATTTGACCGACTGGGGGATGGCCCCCAGGGCGGCGTATTGGAAAATCTGACAATTGGTTCCGATGGTGGTGTAGGGATCGATCACCACATGGGGGCCGATGCGGGTGCCGGCGCCAATGGCGACGTTATCACCGATGATGGTGTAAGCCCCGATCTCCACATCCGCGGCGATCTCGCTTTTGGGACTGACAATGGCTGTCTCATGGATCATGATGCCTCCTGGAAGCCCGCCATGAGCTCCGCTTCTGCGACGACCTTACCATCCACTTTGGCTACACCGGACATTTTGAAGATCTTGCGCCGCTGTTTGAGCACTTCGAGTTCGAATATCAACTGGTCTCCCGGCACCACCGGTTTACGGAAACGGACCTTGTCCATCCCCATGAAGATGATCACCTGGTCCGCCTCATCTTCAGGGAGGGCCGAGGCAGCCAGAACGCCGCCGGCTTGTCCCATGGCCTCGATAATCAGGACCCCCGGCATGATGGGTTGGTTGGGGAAATGGCCCTGAAAAAAGGGTTCGTTGATGGTCACATTCTTCAGCCCCACCACCCGTTTGCCGACCTCAAGCTCCAGGATGCGATCCACTAAAAGGAAGGGATAACGATGGGGCAGCAACTGCATTACTTTTTGAATATCGGCGATCGCCATACACACTCTCCTGTTGCCAAGGGATGCCACACCCTTTTTGAATCTGGACTTAATCGTCGGCGTTTACCTCTGTGGTGATCTTTGCCACCCTTCTCTCTAATTCAGTCAGCTTGCGCTTCAACTCTGGCAGATTGGAGATGATCCGCTGCACGCGCAGCCACTGACGATGGGGGATGCCGGGCGAACCGAAAAGCACCTCCCCGTCCGGTACCGATTTAGCCACGCCTGACTGTGGGCCGAGGGTGACGTGGTTGCCAATCTTGATATGAGGGCCGATGCCCACCTGGCCCGCGATGACGCCGTGGTGTCCGATGGTGGTGCTCCCGGCGATGCCCACATGGGCCACCAGGACGCTGTCTTCTCCCACCACCACATTGTGGCCCACATGGACTAGGTTATCAATTTTGACCCCGCGCTGAATCCAGGTGCGGTCAAAAGTGGACCGGTCGATGGTCGAGTTGGCCCCCACCTCCACATCATCGTCGATCTGTACGATCCCAGTGTGGGGGATCTTGTGGTAACGTTGGCCGTCGGGAGCAAAACCGAAACCGTCACTGCCGATGACGGCGCCGGCGTGGATGATCACACGTCGACCGATCTGGGTCCCCGCGCCGATGGTCACATTGGGATAGATCAGGCTGCCGTCGCCGATGTAAACATTATCCCCCACAACCACGTTGGGGTGGATGACGACGTCATTGCCTATCTGAACCCCTTGGCCAATGACGGCACAGGGCCCAATAAAAACCCCGTCACCCATCTGAACATCTGCGCCAATCACCGCTCGCGGGTCGATCCGGGCGTCTGGCCGCTTCTGGGGATGAAAATGGTTGAGCACCTGGACGAAGGCCACCTGGGGATTGGCCACCACCATCTGGCAGCCCGCATACCCGTCAATGGCCTGGGGGACGAAGACCGCCCCGGCGCGGGTGTCGGCGAGGCGTTTGAGAAACTTGGCTTCGCCGGCATAGGTGATCTCATTTGGCCCGGCGCTTTTGAAGGGCGCCCCGCCTGTGATCGCGTCCGGTCCTGGACCCACTAAAGTAGCGCCCGTCATCTCGGCGATCTTTTGCAGTGTCAGCGTCATTATAAATGGTTCCTGTCCGCTCCTCGGCACGGGGATTCCCGTGCTGAGTCGACCGCGGTCTTAGTTGCTCTTGCCGGCCTTGGCCTTAACCTCATTGTATTTTTGGATAATGGTGTCGGAGATGTCCAGCGCCGTGGGGGCGTAAAGGACACCGATCTTCTCAATAATCATCAGGTAGCCTTCTGCCTTGCCCACATCGGCGATGATCTCAAGGACCTCTTTTTTCATCTCGCCTAGGAGGCGTTTCTGGGTGCGCTGCAGGTCGCGCTCGTACTTCTTTTGAAGGGACTTGAAGTCGTTGACCTGGATACGAAACTCGCGCTCCTTCTCTTCACGTTTCTCCCGGCTCATCACCAGGGCTTCCCGCTCCAAGCGCTTTTTCAACTCCTCCAGCTCCCCCCCTTTAGCCTTGAGGTCGGTCTCGAGCTTCTTTCCCTGAGTGTTGATCTCCGCTTTGGCTTCCTTGCCGGCCACCGAGGTCTCAAACACCTTCTGGAAATCCACGATGCCGATCTTGGCAACGTCTGCGGCAAAGGCTTGAGCCGTCAAACCGAACAACACCATCACCGTCAAACAGACGAAGTTTCTCAATCGCATAACGCCTCCTTAAAAGCTAATCTCAACAAACCAGCGGCCTTTTAGCGCTGGATCTAAACTATTGGTTGAATTAAAATGCCCCCCCAATGGCAAACTCCCAACGACCACTGGTCTTCTCACCCTCCAGGGGATCGAGGATGTAGCCGTTCTCGAGTCGCATGGGGCCAATGGGCGAATACCAGCGAATACCATAGCCGGCGCTTTCGCGCAGGTCAAACAGATCGATATTTTCATGGGGGCCGTAGCTGTCGCCAGTGTCATAAAAAAGCACTCCCACGATGCCCGCTTTTTTCACCAGAGGGACGATGATCTCGGCGTTGAACTGGATCATCTGGGTGCCGCCGATCTGGACCTCCTTACCGTCTTCGTTAATGGTTGTGGGACTAACGTCCCGCGAGCCGAAGCCGCGCAGGGAGTTCATGCCCCCCAGGTAAAAGCGCTCGTAGTCGGGTAGGTCCATGCCCGGATTTTTGTACACATATCCGCCCTTGCCGTGGAGGAAGCCCACCACTTCCTTGTACAGAGGAAAGTAATATCCGGTCTCCGCCAGGTACTTGGTGAAGCCGATATTGCCCCCCAGCCCGGCGTACTTGACCGTCAGGCTGTGGTCCCCGCCCTCGGTGGGATTGAAGGCCCGATCGCGACTATCGTAACGCAGGGTCGAGCTGAGAAAGCTGGTGATGTTGATGCCCTCCAGATCTTTAATATTATCTGAGGCATCCTCATCGTCGACGTTGTAAATATCACTCACATCGTAGCCATAGCTCAGGTAGAGGCGGGTGTAGTCGAAGACGGGGTAGCCAAAACGCAGCTTGCCACCCTTTGATTCGCGGTCGTATGTGTCATTGTCACGCTCGGAATTGTAGATATCGAAACCCGCGGACAGGGGGATATCGAAGAGCCAGGGTTCGGTGAAGCTGAGGGTGTAGCGGTTGGTGGTGGCCCCGAACTCCCCTTTGAGACCCAGGGTCTGGCCGCGGCCGAAGAGGTTGCGCTGGGAGACCGAGGCGATGGTGAAGAAGTGTTCCACGGTGGAGTACCCGGCGCCAAAGCTGAAGGTGCCGGTGGGTTTTTCGGTCACCTCAAGCTTGAGCACCATCTTGTCATCGGCGCTACCCTTGGTTGTATTGACCTTCACGTCCTCGAAGTAGTCCAGGCGATAAAGGTTGCGCACCCCGCGCTTGAGGCCCTTGCCGCTGAAGAGCTCCTGCTCGTACACGCGCAGCTGGCGGCGAATCACCTTGTCTCGGGTTTTAGTGTTGCCGCTGATGATAATCTTTTCAAAGTAAACCTGGGAACCTTTGTCGATATGGTAAGTGATGTTGGCCACGAGCTTGTCGGGATCCTCATCCACCCGGGGAGAGATGTCGGCATAGGCGTAGCCCTCGTCGGAGTAAATGTCCGTCAGGAGTAGGATATCGTTGCGGATCACCTCGCGGTTGTAGAAGGCCTCCTTGCCGATCTTGAGCTTGTCCATCAGCTCGGCCTTGGGCAGCACCAGGTCTCCGTCCAACGCCACTTGGCCCACGCGGAATTGAGGTCCCTCTTCGATCTTGAAGGTCACGTAGATCCAGTCGTCGCCGAAGTCGACCACCGGTTCGCCCACTCGCGCCTGGATATAGCCGTTGTTGTGGTAGAAGGCCGCCAGCTTGGCGGCATCCTGGTTGAGATCGTCGCGGTTCAGTTCGCCAGACGAGGTCAACCAGGAGAAAAACCCCTTCTCATTGGTCTTGATGAGCTTGCGCAGCTTCTTGGATTCATAGGCGCTATTACCCTCGAAGGTGATGGTTTTGATGCGCACCTTCTTGCCTTCGGTGACCACAAATTCCACATCGGCCTGATTATTCTTGAGTTCGTGGACCTCGTAGCTCACATGAACGTTGTGGTAGTTCTTCTCTTTGTAGAGGGACTCGATCTGCTGAATATTGCTCTTGACCTTGTAAATATTGAAGATCGACCCGGTCTTGATATCCAGATTGGAGAGGATCTCCTCGTCCTCGTATACCCGGTTACCGGAGACGCTGATCTGGCGAATGGTGGGGCGCTCCTGAACGTTGAAAACGAGGCTACGGCCCTGGGGTGTCTCCTGGGCATCCACACGGATATCCTGGAAATAGCCCAAAGCAAAAATCGCCTTGATGTCCTCGGAGAGGGTTTTTGGATTGAATACATCCCCGACCTTGGTCTGGATCACCTTGCGGATGGCGTCGCTCTCGATTCGCTTGTTGCCCTCGATATGCAGTTCGGCCACCAACTGGCGGTCAAAGAGGTGGTTGCCGATCTGGCGACCCAGATCGCGCACCTTACCCAAAAGGTTCTCGATCCCGCGACCCTCTAAGAAAAAGGAGGCGCCCCCCCGGGGGTTGCCCATATCGTGGACTTGCACGTCCAGGCTGAAGTCGTCCCCGACACGTGTAAAGCTACCGCTGATGACATGATCGGCAGCGGCGGCGCTACCCAGGCGATGTAGCGCTTCGGTTGTAAGGGCCTCGACTCGTGCTCCCGGCTGGCCTTCGGGGGCCTCGACCAGTTGGGCGCCCTCACCCTGCAGATAGTCGCCCAGCACCTGGGGAATCTGCTCCCCCAAATAGGCAGACTCGGCAAGGGCATTGATCTGAAAGGGCATGATCAGAAGGCGCACCGCCCCATCGGCCGCTTGGCTGTTGCCGGCAAGGCATAGGAGGCACAGGACGATGAGGGCCACAAGGATATGGCGAATCGAATGCAGGGTCCCAAAAGGACCGCGAGAGCTTTGAGAAGGGTCTTTCAATACTTTCTTTTCCTTTGTTTTCAAGGACATCGACTTCAATAGCGGTTTATCAACATCAACAAGCAGTTTCCTGGAGTTTGCCGTCGATCAAGGTCAGACAGCGTGACATCTGGGCGGCCAGTTGAAGATTGTGGGTGACCACTATCATGGTCATGGAGAGCTCTGCGTTAAGCTCCAGGAGAAGCTCATGGACCCGCGCACCCGTGTGCTGATCGAGGTTGCCCGTGGGCTCGTCCGCCAGTAAAAGGGCGGGTTTGAGGACCAGAGCCCGCGCCAAGGCCACGCGCTGCTGTTCGCCGCCGGACAGCTCACTGGCCCGATGGTGCAAGCGCTCTTTTAAGCCGACGCGCACTAGGACCGCTTCTGCAGCATCGGCCGCCCGCTTTTTGGGTTGACCATGGATGAGGGCCGGCATCATGACGTTTTCCAAAGCGGAGAACTCCGCCAGAAGGTGGTGAAACTGGAACACAAAACCGATGGTGACGTTGCGGAATTGCGCCAGGCGGTGGTCGTCAAGGGCAAACACATCCTGGTCCTCGACCCATAGGCGACCTTGATCCGGCCGCTCCAGAGTTCCCAGAATGTGCAAGAGGGTCGATTTTCCGATTCCCGATGCGCCTACAATGGCCAGACGCTCACCGCGTGGCACGGTCATGTCCACATCATCGAGGATCGTGATGCGTATACCGCTGCTATTGAAATGTTTGCCGACCCCCTCCAGGCGTAACAAGGAATTGGCCGGTATGGCATTGGTTTGAATATCAGCCATAACGAATGGCCTCCACCGGCTGCAGTCGGGCAGCCTGGGTCGCTGGATAGAGTGTCGACAGAAAACAGATCAGGATGGCGGCAGCGGCAATGACCATCACGTCTCGGACCTTGAGCACCACGGGCAAAGTGGTGATATAGTATACGTCTCCGGGTAATTCAATAAATTGATAGTGTTTAAGCGCCCAGCAGATGGCCACTCCGGTCAGAGTACCAGCCAGGGTACCGACGACGCCGATCACCATGCCTTTAAGAATGAAAATTTTACGGATACTGCCGCTGGTGGCGCCCATGGCCTTGAGGATGGCAATGTCTTTGGTCTTTTCGATCACCATCATGATCAAAGAACTGGCGATGTTGAAGGCCGCCACCAGCACGATGAGGGCCAGAATAATGAACATCGCTGTTTTCTCGAGTTTCAGGGCCGAAAACAGGTTCTTGTTCATCTCTCCCCAGGTTTTGATGTGATAGCTGGGGTCCAGGTGTTCGCGCAGGTCCGCGGCCACAGCCTCGGCAGTATATAGATCGTCCAGACGCAGGTCGATGCCGTGGATCCGGTCTTTCATCCGCAGAAGGTGCTGGGCCTCGTCCAGGGTCATGAAGGCCAGGCTGCTATCGTATTCATACATTCCCGATTCAAAAAAACCGGCCACCGTGAAACGTTTCATGGCAGGTACATGACCAATGGGTGAGAGCATTCCACGGGGGTTGACCACGTAAAGCGGATCTCCCCGTATGACCCCCAAGTGGCGGGCCAGCTCTTTGCCAAGCACCATGGGAGGAGCCGCGACGGTGGTGGCGGTCCCCTCATCGGCTGGCGCAAGAGGCATCGACAGTGCCCTCACGTCCAGCTTTTTAATAACAGTGGCCGCATCGGCCGGTGCCACCCCCTTGAGGCGCGCACCAGCCACCCGTCCGGCAGAACGCAGCATGACCTGGCTCTCCACAAAGGGCATGGCACCCCGAAGGGCTGTCAGCTTGCCGATGGCGGCGGCCACCTCTGGATTGTCCGCGCGAAAGGCCTCATTGGGGCGTTCAATCACCAAATGAGACTCAACCCCCACGATACGACCGCGCAGATCGTCCTCAAAACCCGCCATCACGGCGATCACCACGATCAGGGCCATCACCCCCACCGTCACCCCGGCGATGGAAAGCAACGTGATCAGGGAGATGAAAGCCTGGGAGGGCTTAATCTTCAGGTAGCGGATACCGACAAAGTGTTCAAAACCCATCGCAGTGGTCCTGAATCAGGCGGTGTGATGCTTGCCAGCCATCCAACCGCGCTGATGATGCCCTGTAATTTAAATGTTATGGTCAGGCCTTAAGTTTTAGGTGCGGGAAGAGGATGACCTCACGGATGGAGGGTGCATCGGTCAGCAGCATGACAAGACGATCGATACCGATCCCCTCCCCTGCTGTGGGAGGCATACCATACTCCAGGGCTTCGACATAATCGGAATCCATCAGGTGGGCCTCGTCGTTGCCGGCCTCACGGTCCTCCACCTGCTGAAGGAAACGACCGCGTTGGTCCTCAGGGTCATTCAGCTCCGAAAAGCCGTTGGCGATCTCGCGACCGGCAATGAACAACTCGAAGCGCTCGGTGTAGTCCGGAGCGGCGTCGTTACGCCTCGAGAGGGGCGAAACCTCTACGGGATAGCCCGTAATAAAAGTTGGCTGAATGAGCTTGGGCTCCACAAAGAGATCGAAAAGCTTGGTGATGATCTTGCCCATGCGCCCGGTCTTGGTCAGCTTTACACCCTTTTCGGTGGCAAAGGCGAGTAGTTGCTCCTTATCATCAAGGATCTCCTCGGGTACACCACCGATCTCGACAAGCGACGTCATCAGGTCGATGCGCCGAAAGGCTTCGCCCATATGGATGGTGTGCCCCTGATAGACGATGGTGGCATCACCGGTAACGGCCTTGGTCACCCGGGCGAAGAGCGCCTCGGTCAGAGCCATCAGATCGTTATATGTGGCGTAGGCCTGATAGAACTCGATCATGGTAAACTCGGGGTTGTGTTGGGTCGAGACCCCCTCGTTGCGGAAATTGCGATTGATCTCGAAAACGCGCTCGAAGCCCCCCACCACCAGGCGCTTGAGGTAGAGTTCCGGGGCGATGCGTAAAAACAGATCCATGCCCAGGGCATTGTGATGGGTTCTGAAGGGGGTTGCCTCGGCCCCCCCCGGGATGGGCTGCATCATGGGGGTTTCCACCTCGAGGTAATCGCGCTCGAGGAAGAAGCTGCGGATCTCCTGAATGGTCCGGCTGCGCCGCAGAAAGGTTTCGCGCACATCGGCGTTCATAAGCAGGTCGAGGTAGCGTTGGCGGTAACGTTTCTCAGGGTCCTTAAGCCCGTGGAACTTTTCCGGCAGGGGCCGGGTGGCCTTGGCAATCAGTTCACAGCGCATTGAAAGCAGGGTCCATTCGCCGGTCTTGGTCTGGAACAAGGTGCCCGCGAGGCCAATGAAGTCTCCCACGTCCATCTGTTTGAAGAGGGCATAGGCCTCGTCGCCGACCTTATCCTTGCGGACATAGGCCTGCATTTGGCCAGTGCGATCGCGAAAGCGGAGAAAGGCCGACTTGCCGAAACGGTTGATGGCCATGATGCGCCCGGCCACGCATAGTTTCGGCCCGGTCTCATCCGCCGCCACCTCTGGATCGGCTAAGATCGCCTCCACCTCGGAGATGGTGTGCTCGACTCGAAAATCGTTGGGGAACAGATTGTGCCCGCTGGCCTTCATCTCGTCCAGCTTCTCTCTACGCCTGGCGATGATCTCGCTTGTCTTTTCCATGAATTGTCCCGGAGCGTTTCCTTGGGTTGGCCGCTTAAGTTGCCGCGTCATCCAGTGGCCACAACCAACATTCGCAGCTTTCACAGCCTGAAATTAAAAGAGGAATTACCGACTCCCAACAACGGTGGAGAGGCAATTCCCATCTGAATATCCAATGATTCCAAAAATAAACGTCAACTATTAGGGTCTAAGTGGTGTTTGGTAGCTTATTTGCCTCTGGGTGTCAAGTTCTGCTGACAAATCTAAAATAGAACGCCTCGCTGAGATTCCATAGAAGCCGATCACAAAAAAAGACCACCGACCTAACCGGAGGATGTGGTTAAGATCGGTGGCTTTTTAACGCTCGCTGGTGTTGAGCGATGGTGGCGGTTGCTTTAGGGGCGGTTGCGGCCGAGGATCCCTGCGCCCAGGATGGTGACCAGGGCGACCAAGCCGGAGGTGCCGGCTGTGGAAGCCGCAGCTCTGGGAGTTGCGACACCGATGAAGCAGCTGCCGCTAGACCCCGATGCCGTACTGGCGGTAGGGGTCGTTGCGTCGCTATCTGCAGCCTGACGATACCCCAGACCGGCTGGATCGATGATGATGCCGTTTAGCACACCGTCGTCATCACCGGTGCCGCCGTCTACCAGCGTGTAGCTCACCGAGCGCCGATCGGCGCTGAACTCGGCATCGCCATAAAGCTGCCATCCCATCTCGGCGTTATATTTGAACCAGTCCGTATCATCAGGGGCAGGCTCGGAGAAGTAAATGGTGACGGTCGCCTGGGTCTGGCCTGTCTGGAGGTAGAGCTTGAAGCTGACGGCACCGAAATCCGTCATTTCAGGGAGGTTGCGCGTTTGGGCGATTTGGGTGGGACAGACCGATTTTAGTCCCACAACCAGGGCGTTGCTATTGTCAACCTTGAGCCCGATGTGACCCTCACCGCTATCCGTAGCGACACAGGCCAGGTCATTCTGCTGTCCATCGTTGACCCCGTTGTTATCCAAATCCATTCCGTCGCTGTTGATCTCCTGTGCATCCGCAAAGCCGTTGGAATCCTTATCGTCGGTATCTGCTGCCGTGATGGTCTCGAACGCCGCCGGACTGGACTGGACCAAGGTCTCCTCATCACTATCTAAAAAGGTGGCTCTCCAGTAATAGACCGTCTCGGGGTCGAGGACCAAATCCGGAACCTGGTAGCGAGTCAAAAGGACACTACTGACCAGGTCGAGGACCAGGCTGGAAAAATTTTCATCCAGGCCGATCTGCCAGCGGGTGGCTGTATGCTGGTGGCCGTCAACGGACATGGTAGCGGACAGCAGGGGGGTCAGTCCGATGGGGCTGCCAGGGGTTTCCTGATCAGTGACCGTGTCGGTCACATCGCTGCCGTCACCACTGCCGGTGTCATTCGAAGAATCGCCTGAGTCTTCGTCGTCACTGGAATCGCCAGCGGTGACGTTGGGATCTTCAACCGGTGCCGTATAGGTGACCTCGTTGGAGTCACCACTCTCATTGTCACCCTCATAGGCCCTGACCACATAATAATAGGTTTCACCGGCCTCAGTGGTTTCATCGACGAAGCGGGTGCCGGTTACGGAGCCCAGGGGAGAATCGTAGTTGTACTCGCCGCCATCCAGCTTTCTAAACAGATGGTAGCCATCGGGGCTGGGATCGTTGGCATCCCACTCGAGGGTCACGGATGCATGCGCGGCGACAGTGCAAAAGAGGGTCAACAATAAAATGGTGATGCTGCGGGCAAGGGGTAAGCGGGAATTTGGGCGATGTGACATGGGGTATCCTCCAAAGTTTTTCTACCGTGCTGCAGGTAGACACCGTGAAGGACATCCCCTACGCTCGGCAGCCCTGCCGCCGTATTCTCCCTAAATCTGAGAACTTAGGCCGTTGGCTTTGCGTCTCGCCCTTTCGAGCGATTTGCCATTATCAAGCGGTGCTCGATCTGTTATTCGTTGTGCTCAATCCAATATTCGCTGTGCTCGATCTTAATTTTCATAGATGCGTTGGTCCCACCAGACCGGCATCAGCCAATTATATAGCAACAATAGTGCCAAGAATAATATATGAAAAATATTCTTGGAGAAAACTGGGAGGTGAAGATTACCGCAGGTTTTTGTAGGATGAGGAAAGGCGCCAATAGGCCGGGGAAATGCTCTCCTGTGCACGACGATGCAATCCACCGGTAGCCTGCCGTGCAGCTTTGTGCAAAAGCCCCTATGATTGAGGTGCAAAGCCCTTTACGGGTGGCTGAACCGCCTTGAACTGCATAGTGAAGCGGCTGCCCCGCCCAGGACGGCTGTGAACGTCCAGCGGCGCCTGGTAGGATTCTAAAATGCGGTGCACGATGGAAAGCCCCAGCCCAGTGCCATTGGGCTTGGTGGTGAAGAAGGGGTCGAAGATGGCGTCAATGGTTTCCGGGGTCATACCATCACCGTTGTCCTCAATGCTCAAGCAGGCGGTGTCATCGTCGGGGGATGTTATCTGAACATCGATGACGCCCTTTTCACCGATGGCCTCAGCGGCATTCAGAAGGAGATTCCAGAGAATCTGTTTAAGGTGCACTGGATCGATCTCCACCCAGGCATCGGCCGCCAGGGATTTACGGATCTTCACCTTGCCGAAAATGGCGGTATCCTTTTCAAAGAGGCCCAAGGTCTCCTTGACAGCCGCATTCAGAGCCACGTGCACGGCGCGGCCTTGGGGGGGACGGGCAAACATGAGGAAGTTGTTTACCAGGGAGCTGAGGCGATCGGTTTCGCGCAAGACTATCTGCATGAGGCGCTCATGATCGGGCTCGTATCGAATCTCCTCTTTGAGCATTTGGATGGCCCCCCCCAAAGAAGCCAAGGGGTTTTTGATCTCATGGGCCAGACCGGCGGCCATCTCTCCGATGGCGGCCATCCGGTCCACTCTTCTGACATGGTCCTCCATGGCCATTAGCTTTATATTCGACCGGTTGGCCTTCTCCACCAGCAACCCGCTCAAAAAGGCGACGCCGAAGCAAGCGATGGTGGTTACCGTCACGCGGTATATGATGACCGACCCATTGATGGCCTGCCGGTATAGCTCTGCATCGATGGCCAGGGGTGGGATCCATCCAAGGTATCCGAGCACCACGATGGTGATGTATTGAAGGGTACATGCGGCGGCCAGAAAACGGCCGGCCGTCGGGCCAAGCAATATCGTGCCATACACAATGACAATCAGATAGAGGAAGGAAAAAACACTGAAAAAGCCCCCTGTCACAAAGATGACCAGGGAAACGATGAGGGTATCGACGGCCACCTGCAGGGCGGAAAAACGCCTTAGGCGGCGGGCTCTCGACAGAAAAACTGCGTAACTAAATGAAAGCAGGAAAATACCGCTGGTGAGCCAGTATAGAATCAACAGTGGAGGCGTTGTCAGGGAGGGGCTGTGACGCACCTGCAGAAGGATCGTGGACCCCAGCAAGAAGGAGCAGAACAGGAGGCGGCAGAGCATCAGCCACTTGAGGGGGTTGCGCAAATCCACACCGGCCGTGAGTGTGGAGATGGACGTATCAACCCCGCCCGAGGAAGGTTGGGCTATGGCCGACGATAGCCCGTCAAGCGGAGTTTTGTGCATGCTCCCCCTTAAAGGCGCATCGACGCTTATGAGATGGCACCCGCCATTTTGAATATGGGCAGGTACATGGCTACCACCAAACCACCAATGACGGTTCCCAGAAAGACGAGCATGAAAGGTTCGATCAGGGAGGTGAGGTTATCCACTGCCTGATCCACCTCCTCGTCGTAAAAATCTGCGATCTTACCCAGCATGGCGTCCAGCGCGCCGGTGGACTCACCCACGGAGATCATCTGACACACCATGGAAGGGAAGACCCCGCTCTCCATGAGGGGATCCGCCATGGTGCGCCCTTCCGAAATGCCGCTACGCACATGGTAAACCGCCTTTTCGATGCTGGTATTGCCGGCGGTTTTTGCCACGATATCAAGTGCCTCCAGGATAGCCACGCCACTGGAGAGCATGGTTCCCATGGTACGCGTGAACTTGGCCACGGCCACCTTGCGGATCAGGATGCCGAAGACGGGTAGCTTGAGCATCAAGGCATCGATCGTTTCGCGCCCCTTTTTGGTAGCGTAGTATTTTTTGAATGCGAAGCCAAAGATGATCATACCGATGATGATATAGAGAATCTTGGACTTCACAAAATCGCTGGCACCGACCACGAGTTTGGTGGGTCCGGGCAATTCTCCACCAAAATCCGCAAACATCTCCTGAAAAACGGGGATGACGAAGACCAGGATGACGGCCACGACTACGACGGCGATGACCATGGTCACCACCGGGTAGGTCATGGCGCCCTTGACCTGGCTTTTCAGGCGGGCGGTTTTCTCCATGTAGGCGGCCAAGCGCCTCAGGATGGTATCAAGAATACCGCCGGCCTCACCGGCTGCGATCATGTTAACGAAGAGGTCGTCAAATTGCTTGGGGTACTTTTTAAGGGAGTCCGCCAGGGTGGCACCACTCTCGACCGACTCCTTGATCTCCTTGAGCATGACCTTGAAGGTCTTGTTCTCCTGCTGCGAGTGCAGAATATCCAGGCATTGGATGATGGGCAGACCCGCGTCGATCATGGTGGAGAACTGGCGGGCAAAAAGGATGACGTCCTTCTCCTTGACCGGTGGCTGCAGAAAGGACACATTCTCAAATAGATCTTTGGGCTTTTTCTTGATTTTGGTGGCCGTAATGCGTGCGCGGCTGAGATGGGCGCGGACAGCCTCCTCATTGGGTGCATCGAGTTCACCCTTTTGAACCATATTGTTCTTGTTCTTGCCTTCCCACAGGTAGACCGGCATTCTACTCCCCCTTGGTCACAAAGGAAATGTCAGGGCGCCATGGCCCTGACAAGCCGTTAATTTTCAAATGCTTCAGATGATCGACACCCATACCAAGTGCAAACGCACCCACTGCGCAACCCTCCCCAGGGAGGATACGGCGGACGGTCTTGGTTGTCTTCAAAAGTGCAATAAAAATAAAGCGGAGGCGTCTCGAATAGACGAGTCTGCTTACGCATGGTTGAAAGGTAATCGATGGCAAATCCTCGGGCCCACTGAGTGCACAGGCCTGAATTTTTCTGCATGATTTTAGTAGCATAATGCGTATCAATCGACAACTGCTTTATAGATGGAGGGAGTTGCTGGGCACGTGAGCCTGAAAACCCTCAGCACAACTAAATGCATATTTTGAACCAACCCAAAGCGAATCCCCATTGAGTTATACGTCTCAACCCAATATGCTGGGCATAGCGGTTTACGGCAAAGGAGATATCGTGGTACTGTCCTAACCTAAATCGTCAGTTTCTCAATTTTATTAAGTTTTCTTGAGGAAAAGATTTAATTTTGCTTTCGACAGAAGGCTTGCTTGGAGACTCCCCAGATAAAATCGACAGGACAGATAGAGGACAGTTTGGCCCTCAAGCCGCCCCCAAAGCCCCATACCCTCATTACCACGCATATCAATGCGGACTTCGATGCCCTGGCTTCCATGCTGGCGGCGCAGAAACTCTACCCCAATGCCGTCGTGGTCTTCCCCGGCTCCCAAGAGCGCAACCTGCGCAACTTTTTCATCCAGTCCATGGTCTATCTCTATAATATGGTGGATCTCAAACGTCTAGATGCCTCCCAGCTCAAGCGCCTTGTCCTGGTAGATACCCGCCGCACAGACCGCATTGGCGCCGTGGCCGACCTGCTCTCCTCACCTGGCTTGGAAATTCACATTTACGACCACCACCCCTCAAAAAGCGACGATATTCGTGGCCAGAGAGAAGTCCTCGACATGACCGGCGCAACAGTCACCATCCTGACGGAGCGAATCCAGGAAAAGGGGCTGTCCGTATCGGCCGAGGAGGCCACCATCATGTGCCTGGGGATCTACGAGGACACCGGCTCATTCACCTTCCCATCCACTACGGCGCGTGACTTGCGCGCCGCCGCTTATCTGGTCTCAGCGGGTGCCAACCTCAATACCGTCGCCAGCATGATCACACGTGAAATCAGCCCGGAACAAGTGGGGCTGCTCAACGATCTTATCCAAGCGGCCCGTCATTATGACATCAACGGCGTCGATGTGGTCATGGCACGCCTGTCGTTGGACAACTACGTTCCCGACCTCGCATTCTTGGTGCATAAGATGGTCAGAATGGAAAACATCAGCGCCATTTTTGTGCTGGCGCTGATGGACAATAAAATCCAAGTGGTGGCTCGCAGCCGAATCCGCGAGGTGGATGTGGGCACCATCCTCACCGCCATGGGAGGCGGCGGTCACCCCTACGCCGCCTCGGCCTCTATAAAAGACCGCACTCTGGCCCAGGCTGAGCAGGAACTCACCCGGTTGCTGCACGCCAAGATCCGTTCCCGGCGAAGAGCCCGTTACCTCATGTCCGAGCCCCCCATCAGCGTCGACGATACGGTCTCCTGCGAGGCAGCCAAACAATTGCTGACGCGTTACAACATCAACGCTCTCCTGGTGAAGGCGGAAAATGCCCCGCCGCCGGGTTTAAAAGGCTACATCACCCGCCAGGTGATCGAGAAAGCGATCTACCACCAGCTCAGTGACGTGCCCGTCAGCGACTACATGACTACGGAGATGGGGACGGTCTCGCCCGAAGCTGACCTGGCCGAGATCCAAAGCAAAATCATTGAGAACAAGCAGCGCGTACTGCCCGTTGTGGACGGCGAATCCGTTGTGGGGGTGATCACACGCACCGACCTGCTCAACACCCTGGTACGCCAACAGCCCCTGGACCACCTGCTCCCCCCGGACCCCACCAAGATCGACCTGCAGGCGCGCACACGCTATGTGCTCAACTTCATGCGCGAACGCCTGCCGCGGCACATCATGCAGTTGCTCGCAGATCTGGGGCAGACGGCGGCCCAGCTCAACTACAAGGCCTATGTGGTCGGAGGGTTCGTGCGCGATCTCTTCCTCTACCGTGCCAATGAAGACATCGATGTGGTCATCGAGGGCGACGGCATCGCTTTTGCCAAGACCTATGCCCAAAAAAGCGCCGCCCGCGTCCATGCCTACCACAAATTCGGCACCGCCGTGATCATCAGGGAGGATGGTTTTAAAATCGATGTGGCCAGTGCTCGCACCGAGTCCTATAAATTTCCCGCCGCCTTGCCCGATGTGGAGATGAGCTCCATCAAACTGGACCTTTTCCGCCGCGACTTCACCATCAACACCCTGGCCATTCAGCTCAACCCCAATCGTCTGGGACGCCTGATCGACTTCTTCTCGGCCCAAAAAGATATCAAGGACAAGGCCATTCGGGTGCTCCACAATCTCAGTTTTGTGGAGGACCCGACGCGTGTGTTCCGAGCCATCCGCTTCGAACAGCGCTTCGGCTTCAGCATCGGCCGACTGACCATCAGCCTGATCAACAACGCCGTGCGGCGCAATTTTTTCAAACGCCTGGGAGGTCGACGGGTATTCGGTGAGCTACGCCAAATCTTGGAAGAGGAGAATCCCGTCCCAGCGCTGACCCGCATGGCCGAATTGGATCTGTTGAAAGTGATTCACCCCTCACTATCCATGGACAAGGCCATGGTCGCCCACCTGGAAGCCACCCGGCGGGTGATCGCATGGCGCGAGCTACTCTTCCTTGAAGAGCCCTATCTCAAATGGGCCGTCTACTTCATGGTCCTTACCCGCCCCTATCCTCTGGATACCGTATTTGAGATTGGCCAACGCCTCGAGTTGGCACCACGTCACATTCAGGCCTTCTGTCAAGGACGTGAAGATGCCGACCATTGTCTCTATCGTCTGCAACACCGCCGCAAACTAGACAACAGCTACATGGACAGGGCCCTTACCGATTTTCGCACTGAGCTGATCCTCTATATGATGGCGGCTTCCAGCCAGGACAGGGTCCAGCGAGCCATCTCCCACTATTTCACCCACCTGCGGCATATCCGGCTCACCGTCGGCGGCCAGGATCTCAAGGCACTCGGCCTTCCCGCTGGGCCGGCCTATCGAGACATCCTGACGGCAGTGCGAGACGCGTTGCTGGACAAACGCATCAAAGGCCCCACCCAGGAGAGGGACCTGTTGCGGCGTTTGGCTAGAAAAAAGATGGCGTCGCCCTGAGGTTCGTACAGCCCCTGTCGTCCAGTCAAACCATCCCTCCAAGGGTCGGCATCTACGCGCAGACAAATCTCTTGATTCTGGATTGGCCCCCTTATATCATGCGGTTTTTTATTAAAGGCGCGCCTGTGTGCGCCACCTTCAATCATCTTGAGGAGTTTCGCATGACGGATAGAAAAAGAGTGCTTAGCGGTATGCGGCCCACGGGGCCTCTCCATCTGGGAAATTATCATGGCGCCCTGGCCAATTGGGTATCCATGCAAGATCAATACGACTGCTCTTTTTTTATAGCCGACTGGCACGCCCTGACGAGCGACTATGAAGACACCAGCAAGATCACCGGATTTGTCCGCGAAATGGTTATCGATTGGCTCAGTGCCGGCCTGTCGCCGGAAAAAAGCACCATCTTTGTCCAATCTCTGGTGCCCGAGCACGCGGAATTGTTTCTCTATCTGTCCATGATCACCCCCGTCCCCTGGCTGGAGCGCAACCCGACCTACAAGGATCAAATCGTCCAGATTCAGAACAAGGACCTTTCCACTTTCGGCTTTCTGGGCTATCCGGTACTGCAGGCTGCCGACATCATTATCTACCGGGCCAACGCCGTTCCCGTGGGGGTGGATCAGGTGCCCCACGTGGAGATCACCCGAGAGATCGCGCGGCGCTTCAATTTCCTCTACGGTGACGTATTCCCTGAACCCGAGGCGATCCTGACACCGACCCCCAAGATCCTTGGTCTGGATCGGCGCAAAATGAGCAAGAGCTACAACAACGCCATCTACCTCTCGGATCCGCCCGAGGAGATCGCACGTAAGGTGTCTCAGATGATCACCGACCCCAACCGCATGCGCCGCAAAGACCCAGGGGATCCCGATATCTGTAATGTCTTTGACTTTCATAAGCTGTACTCCGGAGAGGGGGTTGCGGCCGAGATCGATCCCAAATGCCGAAAAGCCGAAATTGGCTGTGTGGAGTGCAAAAAAATTATGGCTGAGCACCTGGTCAAAGCCATGGCCCCCCTCTACGAACGGCGGCGCCACTACGAAACCCACCCAGAAATCGTAGAGGAGGTGATCCGAAGCGGCAGCGCCAAAGCCCGCAAAGTGGCCCAAGAGACAATGGCAGCCGTGCGATCCGCTTTGAAAATCACTCTTTAGACAACCTGGATACGCTGAGGAAAAAATTCGCGCATGAGTAACGCAGCTTACCAGGTTCAATTGACGGATCTTTTTGAGGGTCCCATGGATCTTCTGGTCTACCTCATCAAAAAAAATGAGGTGGACATCCACGATATCCCCATCGCCCAGATAACCCAGCAATACCTCCAGTATGTTGAGTGGATCCGAATGATGAACCTGGATAGCGCCGGTGATTTTCTGCTCATGGCCTCGACGCTGGCCCAGATCAAATCTCGCACCCTCCTGCCCGTGCACGGCAATGAGGATGAAGAAATGGAAGACCCGCGCATGGAGATCGCGCGGCCACTGCTGGAATACCTGGAGATCAAATCCGTGGCCGAGCAGTTGGCCGAACGCCCCATCCTCGGAGATGCCACCTTTGTGCGGCAGGCGGAAAAGCCTGTCTTTGACGTCGATACCGAGGATGAGCTGATCAAGATCGGTTTGTTTGAACTGATCGATGCCTTTCAGAAAGTCCTCAAGGCCACCGGTGGCATGCACAAGGTGGATATGCGCGCCGATAAATTTTCGGTGAAAGAGAAGATCAGTGAGCTTACTGATCTCCTCGAAGAGAAGGGATCTCTGAGCTTCAACGAATTGTTCAACGCCGATCCCAGTCGCGGAGAGTTGATCGTCACCTTCCTGGCGATCCTGGAGATGGTCAAGCTGACCCTCCTGCGGATCGCCCAGCATGCCCAAAGCGGCATTATCCGGCTTTTTTTCGTCGACGCTTGAGAAGGGGCCAACAAGATGCATAACCCTCTATTGAAATGGATCTGAAAACGGTATCATGGAGGACTTGAAAACCATCATAGAAAGCCTGCTGTTCGTTGCCGACAACCCCATGAGCATCGAAAAGCTGGCCGACGTCATCGAAGAGGCCGACGCCAAAGCGATCCGCGGTGCTCTGCGGGAACTCCTGAGTGAATTCGACGACCCCAAACGCGGCTTCCAGTTGCATGAAGTTGCAGGCGGGTATCAATTTCGCACCCATCCCGAATGCCAGGCCTACATCAAACGCCTGCTCAAACCCACCCCCTCCCGCCTGAGCAGGGCCGCCCTTGAGACCCTGGCCATCATCGCCTACAAACAGCCCATCATCCGCAGTGATGTGGAGCATATCCGCGGGGTCGACTCGGGCGGCGTACTGCGGGTCCTTATGGAGAAAAAACTGGTGCGGGTTCTCGGACGAAGGGAGATCCCCGGCCGCCCCCTGATCTATGCCACGACCAAACACTTCCTGGAAGTCTTTGACCTCAAAAACCTCAGGGACCTACCCACACCCAAGGAGATCGAGGAGCTAACCGCACAGGAACCGGAAATAGAAGACCCACCGTCGGGTGAACCTGAGCCAGACACGGCGGAAGCTACCCGAACCCTTGATGATGGACCGAATGAGAAGGGGTCTAGTGACACTCAACAGGAGCCCCCTGACACGCCACAAGCCCTTCCCAATACTGGAACACATGAGGACTTGGAGTCCCTGACAATGGACCCAGAGAGGGAACAGACATATCAACAACCGCATCAACTGTCACCGGAAGACGATGCACTGACAATGCCACGCCCACCGTCGTCCGAGGCCGATTTCAGTGAAGGTCAGAAGTCGGCCTCCGTCAATGATGAAGATGACGCCTAATCCAGAAAATGGGCTTGACTTGGAAGTGCAACTCGGCGTATGAGAGGTTCCACAATAAAGGGCGATTAACTCAGCGGGAGAGTGCTACCTTCACACGGTAGAAGTCACTGGTTCAATCCCAGTATCGCCCACCATGAATAGCAAGGGTCTCGCTGGGGGTGTATAGAACGGCTATCGATTGAGATGTGGTGTTGCCCGCCGCATCGCTGGCCGATACTCTGATCAC
>JBNKKA010000022.1:0-34212 GCA_050291585.1 Desulfobacteraceae bacterium | reverse complement strand
TAGGCGATGGAGACAGCAGTGGAGATCGTGTCCATCCCATAAGCGTTGCACAGGTGGTTGGCCTCGACAATGGATTCAAGGTCATAATTCATGCACAAAGGTCCGAAGGCGGCAGCGGTTTCATACTCCGGCCCATCCACCCGTCTGAGGTCCTGGCGGACATCTTTCACTTCACGGCCGCAGCCCACAGGACAGCCCTGACAGGCATAGGTCTCCACCGTATACTTCTGTCGCAAGGCCTGCCCGCTGATCTTTTCGGCAGGGAATACGCTCTGGCGGTAGTATTTGGCGGGCACGTCTCCCAAGGCCATGGCCATGTCCATGTAAAAGAGGGTGCCATACTCCTTGAGGGCTACCGAAATCAGGTCACCCTGGATGGCGGCCATGGCGTCCCTGGCCAGGGCATTGAGCGTTTTTTTATCCGCATATTCCGGTTTACGGCCCCCACCGACGACGACGGCTTTCAGGTTTTTGGATCCCATCACGGCCCCCAGACCGCAACGACCGGCGGCCCGGCCGCGATCATTCATGATGGCGGCATAGTTGAGTTGCCGTTCGCCAGCAGGCCCGATGCAGGCCGTGCTGACGCTGCTGCCGCCCATTTTTTCCCGGATGACCGCCTGGGTCTGATAGGTGTCAAGGCCCCACAGGTCGTTGGCCTGAATCAACTGCGCCTGCCCGTTTTCAATGTGGAGTATGACGGGCCCTTCGGCCCTACCGGTGATGAAGATGCCGTCATAGCCGGTCCCTTTGAGCCGGAAAGGGAAATTGCCGCCGCTGGTGGCTTCGCCCCAGAAACCCGTGAGGGGAGAAATGGCACAGACGGCATAGCGGCTGACCATGGGGACTTGAGTGGCCGTCAGTGGACCGGTGGCAAATACCAGGGGACTGTCGGGCCCCAAGGGATCCATATCGGGTTGAACATGATCGTAGATCAAGGCAGCCGCCAGGGAAGCGCCGCCAATAAACTGCTCATATAGATTGGCCTCGACCGGCATCTCCTCACACCGGCCCCGATCCAAATCGACCTTCAGAAACTGGCCGTGGTATCCAAGCATTTGAGTCGTCCTCATTCTAGAAATTGACATCTTTGCCGGCATGGGCATATCGAAAAATCCGTTCGCACTCAGCAATTGTCATGGGCCTGGGGCTAAAGAGCGTATCGATGTCCTCGCAGGTATATTGAACCAGAGTGGCCATCTGCTTATCCATATCTTCCAAGGAGATGCCCATATCCGCCAGATTTTGAGGCACCTCCAATTCGGCAAACAGGCCCCTGACCTTCTCGACCAGAGCCTGCATGCGCGCGGGGGCGCCCCCTTGAGGAATGTCCAATACATCGCAAATGGCGAGGAACTTGTCGGACACCGCCTGGTAGAATTGAAACACGTAGGGAATAAAGATCCCCACGGCCAGGCCGTGGTGAACATTGAATATCGACCCGATGGTATGGCCAAAACTGTGCGTCAACGCCGCGCCACTTTGTCCGAAGGCCACTCCGGCCAGACTCGAAGCCAGCAGCATGCGGTGCCTGGCCTCACGGTCTTCGCCGTTGTGATAGGCCCGGGGCAGGTATTTGAAAATCATCCCGATGGCTTTCAGCGCCAAGGCATCCGTTATCTCGTTCGCGGCGGGGGTTGCCACAGCATCCATGGCATGCGAGAGCGCGTCCAGGCCCGTACCGGCGGTGAGGCGGGGCGGCATGCTGCTGGTGAATTCCGGACAGAGCACGGCGAAATCAGGCATGACCTCCCCATTGGCCAAAGGCACCTTACGGTGGGCCTCGGTATCATGGACCACGGTAACGGCGGTGCATTCGGAGCCGGTGCCGCTGGTGGTCGGAACCGCCACAAGGATGGCCTTTTTCCTGAGGCCGAGGGGCGTAAACAGGGTGATGTTTCCAAGATCCGTGATGTCTGGCCGTGCATATCGAATCCAGGCGGCTTTGGCGCCATCGATGACCGATCCACCGCCCACAGCGACAATCAGGTCGGGTTTGAAAGGAGACATCGCCTCGGCGCAGGCCTCCACGTTCGGCAGGGGTGCCTCTGGCTGGGCGCCGGCCCAGATCTGGGTTTCGAACCCCGCCGCCTCCAAATTATTCGCAACGCGCCTGGCGATCTTGCCTCCGAAGTCATCGGTGACGATAAAAGCGCGCTTGTTTTCGCACAAAGGAGCGAAGTTGCGTACGGCCGATGCCCCCCGGGATTTGCCTTGGGGGAATACGTTGGCGCCCATAATCAGCCTGGGCATGCTGAAGGTGGTCGTCAGTCCTTTAATGGCCGCGGAGTTCCCCATGGGCAGCAATATTTTGACCATTGGGTTGGTAAACCAATATCCCATTCGTCTATCCTTTCAAGAGCGCTGATGACCGGACAGCACATTTTACTTTTTTAATCGTGTGATCCGACGACGCCTTTTACGGCTGTGCCCTGTCCCCATTTACATCTCTTTGAAGGCACAGCAAAGCCGGGTGCCTTCAAGCAGGCCTTCAAAGCAGTGGTTGCAGGAGATGCACCGGCTCGGCCCGTAATCCCCCTGCTGCCAGCGGTCGATGAGATCGGGTTCACGAATCAAAGGTCGGCTCAGGGCGACCAGGTCCGCTTGTTTTTCACTAACAATAGTTTCCATCAGGTAGAGACTGCGCAGCCCACCGACCATTATCAGCGGAACTGCGGATTGCCGGGATATGGCTTGAGTCCATCCTCGAAAGTAGGCTTCATCCTTCAGATGCTTGATGCCTTTACGGAACTCCGTCTCTGCATAGAAGTTGCCCCGCACTCCTTGACTGATTTCCAGGGCGTCGAACCCCAAGGCAGCGGCGCGCAGTGCATGTACTTTGCCCTCGGAAAAAGACAACCCGTCGGCAAAGCCATCCGCCACACCGAGCTTGACCATCACGGGGTAATCATCGCCCACTGCCGAGCGGACCGCCTCGTAAATGGCCGCCAGGAAGCGGAAACGCGAAGCGGGATCCCCAATGGGCGTGCTGTACAAATACTTCTCGCGTTTGCTGCCGTCTGTCTCGATCCAATTGTAGCATCCCCCGATGGGTGTCATCATTCCTTTCAGGCCCGGCAGTATGACCTTATAAAAAAGCAGATATTCTTCACCCAATAGTTTTTTCCGAGCACATCGAGCGGGATACCGATGGCATCAGGATTGGGATGCACCCACATGCCAGGGGCAGTCCATCCTTGGCAATACGATAGCGCACCGTATAGCCGGTTTTGCCTACCTTTTGCAGAGCAATTTTTCGAAGCTGAGGATCCTTGTTCAATTCCTCCAGCTTCCAATGAAGTACCTTAACCAGATCGGAGGTTGCCACGTCGATGGTCTGACCGTAACCGGGTTTGAAAACCGCAATGAGATGGTGCAAGCCAAACAGGTGAATTACCCGGATTCGCCCTCAACCTGATCAAGATCTACCTGGTAGGGCTTCCCACACGCCTCACATGAAACTATCATTTTTTCGATTTACCCCCAAAAAGATGCGCCCATTGTCAGAGCCCTTAGTACCGGAAGTAGAAGCGCTGCCACCAACCGCGAATGATACCGACGGCATGCGGCCAAGAACATTTTTGGAGGTCAAGAATACTCCTGTCTGATCAGCTTCTTGTCGAGTTTGCCCACACTTGTTTTGGGTATCTCGTCAACGATGATGTATTTGTCGGGAACACCAAACTTGGGCAAGGTTCCTTTTTCCGCAGCAGCGGCCATGTGGGTCTTCAGCTGGTCGGTGCTGACTTTGTCCTTGAAGTTGGGCTTCAGCTCAATCAGCATCAGGGGCCGTTCTCCCCATTTGGAATCGGGCGTGGCGATGGCGGCGGACTCCAGCACGGCCTCATGCTGGCTCATAGCGTCCTCGAGGTCCAGGGATGAGATCCACTCCCCACCACTTTTTATCACATCCTTGATCCGGTCGGTAATCTTCAGATACCCCTCAGGGTCGATATGGCCGACATCGCCGCTATGGAGCCAGCCGTTGCGCCACAGCGCCTCGCTCTTTTCCGGTTCATTATAGTAGCCGGGTGTCAGCCAGGGCGCCCGCATCACCACTTCGCCGGTCGAATTGCCATCGTGGGGCAGGATATTGTCTTCCGGGTCAACGACCTCCAACTCCACCAGAGGAATGGGCAGGCCGGTCTTGGTGAGAATGTCCACGCGACGCTCGGGTTCCCACGTCATCATGTGGTCCTTGGGCCGGGCGACACTGATCACCGGACAAGTCTCGGACATGCCATAACCGGAGACGATATCGATCCCCACCGCCTGGGCGGCCCGGGCCAGCCCCTTGGACAAGGGCGCACCGCCGATGGTGACTTTCCACTTGGAGAAATCCAGGTCTCTGGTTGCCGGGCTGCTCAGGATCATCTGCAGGATGGTGGGGACGCAGTGGGAAAAGGTGACGCCTTCAGTGAGGATCAGCTTGATCATCATCTCCGGTTCGTAGCGTCCCGGGTAGACTTGCTTGGCCCCAAGCATGGTAGCGACGTACGGATACCCCCAGGCATGCACGTGAAACATGGGGGTCAGGGGCATGTAGACATCTCTTGAGCGGAAGCCGCCGAGATTTTCGAAACTCCCGCTGGTGACCGCCACGGCGAGAGTGTGCAGCACGAGCTGACGATGGGAGAAGTAGACGCCTTTGGGGTTACCGGTGGTGCCGGTGGTGTAGAAGGTGGTCGCCCGGGTATTCTCATCCAGGTCGGGGAAGTCATAGTGCGTACCGGCATCCGCCAGCAGTTCCTCGTATTCGCCGGCTGAGGCGAGATCCGTCTCCGGGACGGGTTTCCCATCTCCGATCAGGATAAGCTTTTTAATGCTGGGCGCCTTGTCGTGAATCTGATTCCAGATGGGCAGGAAGTCTGTATGAAGCAGCAGGGTCGTTGGTTGCGCATGATTGAGGGTATAGAGAATCTGGTCGCCCGCAAGGCGCCAGTTGACCGTCTGCAAGACGGCACCCATCATCGGCACCGCAAAATACGCTTCCAGGTAACGGTGGCTGTCCCAATCCATGACGGCCACCGTATCTCCCGCCTGGACACTGAGACTGGAGAGGCAATTGGCCAGGCGGTGCACCCGCTCCACCATTTCGCGATAGGTGTAGCGCCACTGATCACGGTAGACGATCTCATGGTCCGGAGCCACTGCCTGGGGCTGGGTCAGCAGTTTCTTGATGATGAGGGGGTAGTCGTAACATTCACCGGGGTTGTATCTCTTTTCACTCATGATGCCTTACCTCCATCCCTTCTTCAGCTACAGCTGATCAGCAATTTGAGAACGTCGGTCGATAGTGAGTCTGTGAGAACAGGCAATTGATGGCGAGGGGACATACCAGTTGCTGAAAGATTACCCTCCGGCCATCATGGGCCAGAACTTGACCCGGTCTCTGTCCTGCAGCATCACCCCTCGCTCCTTGATAGGGCAGCCATTTCGGGTGGCAAGGATACGGCCGCTGAAACACCCCTTGGCTTCATCCCAGATCTGGGCGGGCGTTGGGCTCCCTTGCCCATGGCGGATGTGATCCAGCAGATCGCCATATGTGGCCCCTGCGGGCAGTTCTACGTTTATGGCGCCGGTGCCAAACCAGTCGGACAGGATTGAAAAGAATTCAACAAAGACCGTCATAGAACATCATTTTCCACGGAATACCGGAGGCCGTTTCTCCACAAAAGCCGCAAACCCCTCCCTGCAGTCCTCGGATGCGCGCACGGCATAGGTGCCCTCCTCTTCCACCCTGAGGCCCTGATCCAAGCCTTCGTATGCGCCTGCGGACATCGCTTTCAACACGCAGCTCACGGCGATGGGTGGACGCTCGCCCAGCTTGGCGGCAAAGGCAAGCGCTTCATCCATCAGAGCTTCGGGGGAGGCAATCTGATTGACCAGCCCGATCTCCAGGGCCTGGGTTGCAGTGAGGGTCTTGCTGAAGAGGATCATGTCCAAAGCCTTGGCCTTGCCCACCACCTGCGTCAGCCGCTGGGTGCCCCCCCATCCGGGGATGATGCCCAGGTTCAGCTCGGTGAGTCCGATGACGGCCTTGGGTACGTCCGCCATTATGCGAAAATGGCAGGCCAACGCCAGCTCCAGGCCTCCGCCCATGGCAAAACCGTTGATGGCGGCGATGACGGGCTTGGGGAAGCGATCGATTTTGGTCCACAAGACGCGGCCCTTCGGGCTGGTCTTGGGGCCATTGGCGGCATCCTTGACGTCGAAGCCAGCCGAAAAATATCTGTCCCCCGCCCCGGTGATGACGACGACCCGGACCTCGCCGTCACCCTCGATCATCTCCATGGCCTGTTCAAAGGCCTCCATCGTCGCCAGGTTCCACGTATTGGCCGGCGGGTGGTTGATGGTAACCACGGCGATATGCGCTTTTTTTTCCACCAGAATCGGATCCATTATACCTCCTAAATTCGCTATGTGTCTCATGGCTACGGGATGGACGGAATGCACCGCGTACCCGTTTGAGGGATACATGAGCAAATAACCTGCCACCCTACAGGTCAGCGCAGATTAAGCATTTTTCAATATATTCTCTATTAGTTAGAAATTATTTTACTTTTGAAAAGGGAGTAAAGGATTGGAGCGACCTGTAGAGAATGTACTACATATTCACGCTGTTTTGCGCGAGGGTTGAACGGAGGATACGGGTTTTGGTGAATTGTAGAGATCATGCTACATGTATAAAAAACTCATCCCTCCAATCCTCCCCATTGGTGATCGGTCCGGGACTGCTCGGCGATGATAATTATTAAACCGGCAATTACACTCATCAACGCATTCTTTTCTAAAGCCTCATCTGGCTCTGAACTTCTGGCTCTGGAGGTTTTTGAGTGAGATGGCGTTTGCAAAACTGACGATCTGGATCAGCTCGAGATCCTGGAGTTTGGCGCTGCGGGCGGCCATGAGGTGTTTGACCAGCGTGCGCGGCTCCGCTGTCCCGGTGGACAGGAACACACTCATGCCGGGTCGTATCCGTTCGAGAACGGCGTCCGCAGGTACCAGCATTTTGTACCAGTTCATGGGGCCCCAATTGCGCTATCCATGAATGAAAACCTTGCTAAGGATCAAACCCTTGTCTGAAGAGTCAGCTTCTGGTTTGAGGAGTAGGTTTTTGCTGTGAGTACGGTGATATGAGAAGAGGGGTAGGTCTTGAATGTGATTCTATAGGTAAAAAATAGAATGGATTTATCCCGGATGCAAGGGCCAATTGGAAAATCCGCTCGTTCATCCTTCCAAGGCAAATATCGATTCAATCAGGGTATTCATACCGCTGGCGCAGTCGCCGCATCCCTTCGATCCAGCGGTCGTAATCGGCAGTTTTGCGCTGCATATAGGTTGTCACTTCCGGATGGGGCAAAATCATGAAACGCTCCTGCCCAATGGCGTCGACCACATGATCGGCGACGCGCTCGGGTTCGATCATGCCGTCAACGGCCGCGACGCCGCCCCCCTTGCGGGTCATTTCCGTACGGACGGCCTGGGGGCAGATCAGGGCGACGTATAGCCCCCGCTCTCCGTATGTGATGGCAAGGTTTTCGGCGAAACCGACCGCGGCGTGCTTGGTTACCGAATAGGGGGCGGATCCGATCTGGCTGAGCAGGCCGGCCGCCGAGGCGGTAACGACAAAACCGCCCCCGCCGCGCGTCAGCATCTGCGGAACCATCGCCCGGGCGGCATAGACATGGGCCATCACGTTGATCTCCCAGATGCGTTGCCAATCCGCATTGCCCACCTCGATATCGCCTTTGATCATAATGCCGGCATTGGAACAGAACAGATCGATCGGCCCCCACTTCTCCTGGGTCGTATCGATCAGTCCCACCACGTCGGCTTCATTGGCGACATCGCATCGCAGCGCATGCCCGCCGATCTCCGTGGCCAGCGCCTTTGCACGATCCCCATCGATATCGGCGATGACGACGGCCCGGGCCCCCTCCTGGGCGAAGCGTCGGCATAGGGCCCCGCCGATGCCATCTGCCCCACCGGTGACCACCACTACTTTTGCTTTGACCTCCATGCCGATCTCCTTTCCTCAAGCTTCACCCGGGCGGTTGAAAAACCATAGGCTGCATTGCGTCCTGTTTCGGTCAGGCCAGCGCCCCCCCATCGCAGACAAGGGTCGTTCCGGTAGTAAATGAGGCCGCATCGGAGACGAGATAGAGGACGGCGCCGGCCATCTCCTCCGGTTGGGCATGCCGCCTCAGGGGAATACGCGCCATGACGCGCTCGTAAATCTCCGGGGTGTCGATCAGGGTTCCGGCGAATTTCGTTTCGGTCAAACCCGGCAGCAGCGCATTGACACGGATATTCTTGTCTGCCAACTCCTTGGCATAGGCCTTGGTCATTCCGATCACTGCCGCTTTGGTGATGGAATAGATCCCCTGGCCCACGCCGGGACTGACGCCGTTGATGGAGGCAACGTTGACGATGCTCCCCCCGCCATCCGCTTCCATGAGACCGGCGGCGTGTTTGATCATGAAAAAGGGGCCTTTGAGATTGACGTCGAAGGACTTGTCCCAGACCGCTTCGGAAGCGCCCGTCATGGCACCGAAATAAGGGTTGGTGGCCGCGTTGTTGACCAGGATGTCCAGCCGACCGTAGCTCTTGCCGACCGCCTCCACCAGCCGCTCTATCCGGGATAGATCCCCCATATGGCAGGCGATGGCTTCCGCCCTCCCCCCCAGCGCTTCAATCCGCTGTTTGACGGCCATGAGACCCTCTTTTTTACGGCTGACGAGCAGACAAAGGGCGCCGTGTTCCGCCAGAGTCAAGGCAATGGCCTCGCCAATGCCGCGGCTGGCCCCGGTAATGACGGCGACCCGACCTTCGAGATCAAATGAAACCATGAGATTCCTTTCCGCGCTATCTTGAGCCCTTACGCTTCGTTTTCCCCGTCCATTGCGCGCCGACGGCATCGCACGAGCACCAGGGGGATGAATTCTGTCAAATCTTCTACGATGCACACGTCCGCCTCGTTGAACATGGGTGCGTTGGCATCCGTGTTGATGGCCACCACGAACTCCGACCCACGCATCCCAACTCGGTGCTGGGATGCACCCGAAATGCCGCAGGCGATATACAGCGCCGGCGCAACAGTGGCGCCGGTGACGCCGACCTGCTGCTGGTAGTCGAGCCAGCCCCGGTCGCAGACCAGGCGGCTGCCCGCAACCGCCGCGCGCGGGAACAGATCCGCCAGGCGCTGGATCCAGACCAGATTATCTTCGCAGCCGATACCGTTGCCGGCGGCGACGATGATGTTTGCGTCGCTGATATCGGCAAAGTCGCCTTGGGGCGGAACGCTGCCCAGATGCACCGTTGCCTGGATGTGGCAATCGATGCTTTTGGTGCTGACCTCACCTGACGCTGCCGGTTTTTGGGGCGTATACTTAAAGACGCCGGAAGGAACCGTGATGAGGGTTGTCTCCCCGGAGGGGGCGAAGCGCCCCTTTGTCTTGCCGCCGTATAGGTCCTTTTGAAAACAGAGCCGACCATCAACCCGGTCAATGGCGTCGACGCCGCTGAGGCAGTCGCCCCCCAACTCCGCGGCCACGGCGGGCGCCCACTCCATCCCCTGGGCGGTCTGGGGCGTGCAGATATAGGTGGGACCGATCTCGGCCAATTCGGCCGCCAGAACCCGTCGATAGGCCTCACTGGAATAGGTCGAAAGCCCGGCCCCGGATATGGCGACCCCATCGAGCCCATGGACAGTCGCCACATCCCGGGCGACCTTGGCGGCATCTTCTCCCAAAAGCAGGAGTAAAAGCGACCCCGGCTGGAG
This sequence comes from Desulfobacteraceae bacterium, assembly GCA_050291585.1. Lineage (GTDB taxonomy): Bacteria > Desulfobacterota > Desulfobacteria > Desulfobacterales > Desulfosarcinaceae > JASJCL01. The sequence goes on along the minus strand of JBNKKA010000022.1, from coordinate 24,428 downwards.
CTCACGCAACTGATCCACGAAGGCCAGGGTGTCGTAGAAGCCTTTCTCTGGCTGCCCATTGGCACATCCCGCGACGATAACTATGTCAGCAGTTGAGCGCATATCAGTTCAGCAACGCCCTCCCCTTGAGCAACGCCACCAAGGCTTCGGCCTTTTCCACCGGCGTGCCGCTTAATACTCTGCCCGCCCTGACACGACGTGGAAGGACAGCGCCCATGAACGCTGCATGCATGGGAGCGGGTCCGAGGGCAGCCAGTTCAATGGTATCGAGATCCCGGGCGTTGGCGCGCAAGAGGTTGGACAGTGACGGATAGCGCGGCCGATTGATGCCCGACTGCACCGTCACGACGGCCGGTAGTTTCAGCCGCAGGCGTTCACGGACGCCGCCTTCCACCTCTTTTTCGATCAAAACGGAGCCGATATCCTCGGCCACCTCGAGATGAACCGCCTGTATGGCACAGGGCTTTTTCAGGTGTCCCGCCAGCATGGGCCCCACCTGGGCGTGCATGCCATCCTCGGACATGCTGCCGGTCAGAATCAGCGCATAGTTTCTATCGACGGCATAGCGGGCAATCCCTGCCGCAATGACGGCCGGGCTGAGATATTCATCAGAACCTGTTTTCAGGTGGACGCCGTTCTGGGCGCCCATTCCCAGTGCACGCCTGACAACTTCCTGCGATCTTGCGGGGCCGACGGTCAACACATCGATGCATACGGGTGTCTGGAAGCGGTCCGCTTCCTTCATGCGCAATGCTTCTTCAACGGCGAACTCATCGAAACGATTCATGCGGAATTCGCTGAATTCATCGAGAATGGCACCGCCACCGGCGTCTTCCGAAACCCCGATCCGGTCGATGTCGGGCACTTGCTTGACGCATACCAGGATGTTCATGTCCGCGCCTTCTAGCGTTGATGATTAAGAGTTGGGCTCGCTGGGTAGGCTATTTTTAAAAGGATTGGAGATCTGTTGTCAATAAATAAATAACGATCGTTCGTTTTTTATTGACCTCTGGAGGCCCCCTTGCTACCTTAGGTAAAAAGTTACGCTCCGTAGCTGAAGCGTCATTTGCAACCCCAAAAAGTACCCTAGTGTCCAGTCTTCTATGAGCGTTTATTTCTATGAGTGAGATCTATTTCATCAGGCACGGCCAGGCCTCCTTCGGCGCCGACGACTACGACCAACTCTCTCGGAACGGCATCCGCCAGGCCGAGGTCCTGGCCTGCTTTCTGGATGCGCAGGGGGTGGATTTCGACGCCATCTACAGCGGCACCATGAAGCGCCAGAAGGATACGGCCGAACCCGTCTGCCGCAGGCTGGGTGCCCGGCATCCTCAGAGCTCCGCCCCATCGATTCTGGAGGCCTTTGATGAATACAATTCCGAGGCGTTGATCAAAGCCCGAATCCGGAAAGCGAGGGCCCGGGATTCTAAAGCGGATCAGCCCACAGGGGATCTGCGCCGGGATCAGAAGGTGTTTCAGGCCTACTTCAGCGAAACTGTCGAATTGTGGATGTCCGGCGCTTACGACGATGCCCAGGGCGTGGAACCATGGTCCCGTTTCTGTCGGCGGGTCAATCAGGGCGTCGACCAGATCATGGCTGAGCAGGGGAGCGGAAAACGCCTGGCGGTGTTCACCTCGGGGGGACCGATCTCCGCGGTGGTGAAAAACGCCCTCGACCTCTCGGACCGGAAGACGGCCGAGATCAGCTGGCAGGTCCAGAATGCGTCCATCACCTGCCTGAAGTACAATCCCAGAAAACTGTCCTTGACCGTCTTCAACAATACGACCCATCTCCTGATCGAGGGAGATCCATCACTATTGACCTATCGATAGCACCTCCCCCCATGGGAGTGTAGACCACCAAACCAAGGAGCAAGCATGGATTTTTCAATCTCGACCAAAATGCAGACCATCCTGAAAATGATCGACGAGTTCGTGGTCAAGGAGCTGGTCCCGCTGGAGAAAGATTTCCTGGCGGACAATTATGACAAGCTATATCCCGTATTGGAAGAGAAGCGAGCCCTGGTCAAGCAGATGGAGCTCTGGGCCCCGCTGCATCCGGCCGAGTTCGGCGGCATGGGCTTGAGCATCACCGAGAGCGCCCTGATATTCGAAGCCCTGGGCCGCACGCCCTTGGGGTTGTATACTTTCGGATGCCACGCGCCGGATGCCGGCAACATCGAAATTCTACATCAATACGCCACCCCAGAGCAGGCCGAAAAGTTCCTCGACCCGCTGGTAAAAGGCAAGATCCGCAGCTGCTTTTCCATGACGGAAGTCGATATGCCGGGATCCAATCCGATCCTGATGGACACCACCGCCGTCAAGGATGGGGAAGACTACGTCATCAACGGGCACAAGTGGTATACGTCCTCGGCCGACGGGGCGGCCTTCGCCATCGTCATGGCGGTGACCGACCCCGAAGCCGCCCCCCACCAGCAGGCCAGCATGATCCTGGTCCCCACGGACACGCCCGGCTTCAACCTGGTGCGCAACATCCCCGTCATGGGGCATGAAGGCAAAGGGTACTTCAGCCACGCCGAGATCCTGTATCAGAACTGCCGGGTTCCCCAGCGCTATCTTCTCGGGGCCGAGGGTGCGGGTTTTGCCATCGCCCAGAGCCGTCTGGGACCGGGGAGAATCCACCACTGCATGCGCTGGATCGGCATCTGCAACCGCGCCTTCGACCTGATGTGTGCCCGCGTCCTGGAGCGCACCATCGCACCCGGGCGCAAACTGGCCAGCAAACAGATCATCCAGTCCTGGATCGCGGAGAGCGCGGCCGAGATACAGGCCGCCCGCCTCATGGTGCTCAACGCGGCCTGGAAGATTGAACAGGTCGGGGCCAAAGCCGCACGCAAGGAGATCTCCCTGATCAAATTCGTCGTGGCCAACACCATGCAGCGCGTCATCGACCGGGCCCTGCAGGCCCATGGCGGCCTGGGCATGACCGACGACACCATGCTCGCCTTCTTCTATCGCCACGAACGCGCCGCGCGCATCTACGATGGCGCTGACGAGGTCCATAAGATCTCGGTTGCGCGTCAGATCCTGAAGGGCTATGAGAACAGAACCGTTCACTGAAACGCTCATGCGACGGCTCATGGAAGTGCAGAAGAGGTCGGTCGCCAGGCAGATATCGAAGGGGTGCGAAAACAAAATCGTCCCATAGTTTTTTCACTGGCTGGATATATGGATTGAGATTCGGGATACCATGGAGTTCAAAACCTTTGCCGAGCAGGTCAATGCCCATAAGCAGGACTATTGCCTGGAGCTCTTTGCCAAGGAGCGCAAATCGTTCCAGATCAAAAAAGAGAAAACCATCGCTAAAAACCTCGAGAAGATATTCAACACCGCCCTGAAAATCAGCAACGAAAAAGGCTTTCATGCCATGAGCATGAGAGATTTAAGCAAAGCGGCCGGCCTGAGCATCGGTGCTTTGTACAACTACTTCTCGGGCAAGGAGGAGTTGCTGCACATGATGCAGCAGCAGCGCCGCACCATCACCCGCCGCTTGCTGGCGTCGCGGGTAGACGCCGTGGACACACCCACAGAGAAGCTCGCGACGGCGATCCGGACCCACTTGTATTTGAGCGAGGCGATGCAGCCCTGGTTCTACTTCTCCTACATGGAGGCCAAGAATCTGGACCCCGAGGAGCGCAGGGCTTCCGTGCAAGGTGAGCTCAAGACGGAACAATTGTTCGCGGATATTTTGAAGAATGGCGTTGATCAGGGGGTTTTCAACACCAGAGACTGCCTGATGACGGCCAGCTTGATCAAAGCGATGCTCCAGGACTGGTATCTCAAGCGCCCCAAATATGCCCGGCGCAAGATCAGCGTTGATCAATACTGCCAGTATCTGATTTCATTCTTGGAAAAAAACCTAATGGCAGGTGCGAGCGATGGAATATCATGACCAACCGAAAACGGTGAGACCCGGCGAGGAGCTTCCCATCGCCAATATAGAGGCCTATTTAAAGGACACCATATCCGGTCTGGACGGCCCCCTGACCATCCAGCAGTACCCCAACGGGGCTTCCAATCTGACCTATCTGGTGATCTGCGGAGATCGGCGCATGGTGCTGCGGCGCCCCCCCTTCGGCACCAAGGCCGCCACCGCCCATGACATGGGGCGCGAGCACAAGGTCTTGTCCGCCCTTTGGCAACACTGGCCCTACGCCCCCCGCCCCCTGGCATTCTCCGAAGACAAAGGCATCATCGGAACCCCCTTCTATGTCATGGAGCACCGCCAGGGGATCATTCTGCGCAAGGAGATCCCGCCGGGCCTCATGACCTCGCCGGCACAATTGCGCGCCCTGTACGAGCGCTTCGCCGGAGTTCTGTACGAGCTCCATTCGTTGGATTACCGGAAGATCGGACTCGGCGATCTGGGCAAGCCGAGCGGATATGTCGAACGCCAGGTGCGCGGATGGTGCAAACGCTACCGGGCGGCGTGCACGCCCGATGCGCCGGACTGCGAGGTGATCATGGCCTGGCTCGTCGAGAAGATGCCGCCCGAAACCGACCGACCGGGAATCATCCACAACGACTATAAATTCGACAACATTATTTTGGACAGCGCGAACCCCCAGAAAATCATCGGGGTGCTCGACTGGGAGATGACGACCCTTGGCGATCCGCTGATGGATCTGGGCAGCACCCTGGGCTACTGGGTAGAGAGTTCGGACCCCCCCGAACGCCACCTGATGCGCTCCATGCCCACTCACCTGAAGGGCGCCTTCAGCCGGCGGGAGTTTGTCGAATTCTATGGCCACCTGTCCGGCCTCCAGATGGACCATTTCGATTTCTATTACTGCTTCGGGCTTTTCCGTCTGGCGGTGATCATCCAGCAGATCTACTATCGTTACTATCACGGCCAGACCCAGAATGAGCGTTTCAAACAATACGCCCAGGGGGTCCCCGTTCTGGAACGGGCGGCCAAGCAGGTCATAGCGCAGACAAAGCTATAAATCTGAGGACAAGCAACCTTCTCTCTTGAGTCAAGCCCCCCAGCACCCGACAACGGGTCCGACAACATTGGGACCCGTTGTCGGGTTCCGGACATCTTCGCTTATCCCCTCCCCATTCCCCGAATTTCCCTCCTGTTTGAGTACTGCCATCGCTAGCGCCGAATGGACCATAAAAGAACCGCCGCAGCGATATCGAAAAGCATAAACACCCAATAGGCACCATCATAGGAGCCCAAGCGATCATAGCTCTGGCCGGCGATGATGTAGCCCGTGACTTGCAGCATCAGGAACAGCGACATGAAACGATACACCTGGGTGAAGGCGCGTCTTCCGAAAAGGCTGGCGGTGATCACCGGAAGCAGCGCCATGATGCCGCCCATGGCGAAACCGAAGATGACGATGAAGAGGGCGACTGCGGACGTTCGACTGCCGACCAGGGCCAGGCCCAACCCCGCGGCGTTGCCAAGGGCCACTACGCTGCCCACCCGCCACGGGGTCCGATAGTCGCACAGCAAACCCCAGGCATATTTACCCGCCGTCGCCATCAAGGCCGTTAGAGTGAGCAGGAGCATGGCGTGCAAATCGCCGAAGCCGATATCGACAAAGCGCGGCTTCAGCTGGGACATGATCCCCACAGCTCCGGACATCAGCAGGCCGAAGGCGATCCCCAGTTTCCAGAAATTTCCGGTACGGATGAGGGCGAAAGGCGTCCACGCCGACCCCGAAGGGGCCGGGCCTCCATGGGGACCGACGGCGACTCCGGAAGCGGGGGGTTCGACCGGGGGAAGCCCATCCGGGTGGAGACCGCAGGCCTCCGGCCAGTCCCTGACCCCCCACCAGATCAAGGGGGCCTGGGCGGTGATGGCGATGGCGATATAGATGGCCGCCACCTGGATCCCCTGCGCCCGAATGGCCAGCATGGCGAGTAGGGGGATGAGGGCGCCGGCCATGGAGACCCCTGCGGTGGCGATCCCCAGCGCCTTTCCCCGTTTGCGTTGAAACCAGTTGTTGATGGCCGAGTTGGCCACAATGCCGCCATAGGCCCCGTTGGAAAGAAAAAGGATGGCGTAGAGCAGATAGAACAGCCACAGTTCAGCCACACGCATGAGAAAGCCGAAGGCCAGGCCGGCGGCCACGACCCCCACAATCATCAGCCAGCGGATTTGAATGCGCGGCAGGAGGGAGCCGTAGACGAATTGCATGACGAAGCCCGCCATGGATGCGCAGACCAGGGCCAGGTTCACCTCGGTGCGGGTCCAGCCGCGCAGTTCGCAGAGGGGTTGCATAAAGGCGTTGATCGCATAGAGGCTGGTGCCCACAGACATAAAATGGGCCAGGAAGACAATGCCCACGAGGTACCAGCCGAAGAACAGCTTCGCTTCTCGGGAAGGCGCCGTGGGAAATCCCGATCCGCTGCGATGAACGGGGCGCTGGTTGATCACGCTTGCCATCCTGAGGTGTGCGCAGATGCCGACTGACCAGTTCGCTGAGATCGATGGCCTCCATCTTACCCTCCAGACCGGCCACCTTGATGGCGTCCTCCATGTTGACCAGGCAGAAGGGGCAGGCGGTGACGATGACGTTGGCCCCATAAGGGTGCCGAACGGCTTGTGCCGGTCTTTCGACGCCCTCTGGTTATTTATTCATATGGACGGATGTCGGGATAATCACTTGGAGAGGCCAAAGGGCGGCAGTCGTACTGCCGCCATAAAGCCTATAATTCGTTGATCTTCTCTGTCAGTTCCGGTAGCAGTTCGAGGATGTCGGCTTCCACGCCCACATCGGCCACCTGAAATATGGGCGCCTTGAGGTTTTTATTGATGGCGACCATGTAAGGGTTGCCCTTGATGCCGCCCAGGTGCTGGAAGGAGCCGCTGATACCGCAGGCGAGGTAGACCTTGGGTTTCACCGTCTGCCCGGAGGTTCCCACCTGGCGGGACTTTTCGAGCCATTTGGCGTCCACGATGGGCCTTGAACAGGAGACGGCGGCCCCCATGGCCTCGGCCAGTTCCTGGGCGATGTTGATATTGTCTTCCTCCTCGATGCCGCGGCCGATGGACACCAGCACCTCTTCCTTGGTGATATCCACATCGCCCACTTCGGCCGCGACGACTTCCACAAAGGCGCGCCCAGCGGTCGTATCGCCCACCGCCGCGCTTTTATCCGTGATCTCTCCTGTGCCGTCACCGCCTTCCGCCGGTGCAAAGGCACCGGCCCGCAGATTCACCACCAGCCCCCTGTCCATGGCGCACGAAACGTGGGTGCTCACCTGGCCGCCGAACTCCTGGCGGACGGCCTTCAGCTTGCCGTTCCGGACACCTTCCAGATCGACCACATCCGCCACGAAGGCGGCGTCCAATCCCACCGCCAAGCCCGGGGACAGATCCATCCCGAAAGTGTTGTGGGCCACCAGTACCACAGCATCGCCAGGGAGAATGCCGATCAGCGCCTTGCGGATCACCTCCGCGTTGGGATATGCGAAGGCGCTCCCGGCGACCTTCCACACTGCAGGGAAGACCCCTGCGGCCTGGGCGCAGGCCTTTTCGAGCCCATCGCCATCGCCCACGACGATGGCCGTGGGCAGCGCTTGAGAGTCTATCTTCCGGGCGGCGGTGATCATTTCTGCCGTGGTATCATCGACAACGCCATGACTGTGATTGATGTATGCGAATATCTGTCCAGCCATCACTTGAGCCCTCCATTGGCCTTGAGCAGTTCGATCAATTTTACGACGACCTCATCTGTGTCGCCTTCCAGCATCTCGGCCCCGGCACCGAGCTCGGGCACGAAGTAGTCCTCCCTTTGCACACGGGCGCCGGCGCTGCCGACCTGGTCGGGTGATAGCCCCAGATCCGCCGCCCCCTTCTCCGGGATCTCCACGGAAGCGACCTTGCGGATCCCCCGGATGCCCACATAACGCGGTTCATTGATGCCGGTTTGGATGGAGAGCACACAGGGCAGACTGAGGGTGTTCACCTCCATGTTGCCGCCCTCTATTTCGCGTCCCACGGTGATGCCCTCGTCATTGGTCTCGATCCGGTTCACCAGGGATGCGTAGGGCAGCCCCAACGCGGCCGCCAGCATGCCGCCCACTTCGCCGGCACCGCCGTCGGCCTGGGCGCCGGTGAGGATGAGATCGTAGGATCCTTTCTCGATCTCGGCCTTCAATATCTTCGCCAGACCCCAACCATCGGACTGCTCAAAGGCCTCGTCGGTCAGCAGGATGCCCTTGTCGGCCCCCATGGCCATTTCTCGGCGCAAAATCTCCTCGGCGTCCTCGTCCCCCACCGAGACCACGGTCACACTGCCGCCGACCCGATCCCTGATCTGGATCGCCTCTTCGACCGCATAGTTGTCCCATTCGTTGACGGAATAGACCAGATCATCCCGCTCGATATCCGTACCATCGTCGTTTACTTCGATCTCATTTTCAGATGTGTCGGGCACCCGGGAGACACAAACGAGAATATCCATTTTCTTCCTCCGTTCAAAATCTGGATCTCAAAAAAGCTATTACTAACCCGGCGATTGCATCCATCGGTCCGTCCTCGGCTCAAGGCCTTATTATTTCAGATTTTAATAGCCAAAAGACTTGATACGAAAATTACCGGGTTATCAAGCGCCAAAGGCTTCTTCCGCCATATCGACGGCCGTGGGATCTCCTTCGGCGATAACGTCCATCTTGCCCATGGTGACCGGCAGAACCGTCTGGATAAAATAGCGGGCGGTTTTCACCTGACCTTCGTAAAAGGCGCGATCCTTTTTCTTGGCTTTCTCCAGCTTGGAGGTCGCCACGGATGCGCGCCATAGGTGCATCCATCCCAAAATCACGTCGCCCATGACATCCAGAAAAGGAACCGAATGGGCAAAGGCGACCTTCATCTGGGGGGAGCGGGCCATCTTGCCGATCGAGAGGGAGATCTCTGCAAGCCGATTCAGTGCCGTGTCGACCTTGTCCGCAAGGGGGGCCAGGGCTTCAGTTGAACGGGCCTGGGCGACAGTCGCCTGGACCTTCTGCCTGAAGGCGATGAAGGTCGCCCCTTTGTTGGCCCCGAGTTTGCGGCCCAGCAGATCCATTGCCTGGATGCCGTTGGCGCCCTCGAAGATCGAGGTGATCTTGCAGTCCCGGGTGATCGCCTCCACCGGATAGTCGCGCGTGTAGCCGGCACCGCCGTATACCTGCATGGCCTGATAGCAGACCTCGTAACCCCGGTCGGAGCCGTATGCCTTGATCACCGGCGTCAACAGCTCGAGGAGGGTGCCGGCCTCCTCGCGCGCCGTCTTGTCCGGGGCGTTATGAGCCAGGTCGATGAGGTTCCAGCTGTAGTAAATCAAACTGCGCAGCCCTTCGGTGTAGGCTTTCATCCAGAGCAGGTTGCGGCGCACATCCGGATGGCGGATAATGGGCACCGACGGTGCTTCGTGATTGGCGAAATCCGCCAAGTCCCTGCCCTGGATACGCTGGCGGGCGTAGTCCAGGGCCGCAAGGTAGTTGTGCGAGGCGTAGGCGAGGGCCTGGGCGCCGGTGGCCATGCGGGCGCCATTCATCATATTGAACATGATCTTCATGCCCTGGCGCTCCTCCCCGAGCAGATAACCCACGCACCTGCCTTTGCCGCCCATGGCCATGCTGCAGGTGGCGCTGCCGTGGATGCCGTGCTTCTCCTCGATGCCGGTGCAGACGATATCGTTGCGTTCACCGAGTCGGCCATTCCCGTCCACCAACACCTTGGGGACGATGAAGATCGAGATCCCCTTGGTACCCGCCGGGTCACCCTCGATGCGGGCCAGCACCGGGTGGATGATGTTCTCGGCGAGGTCGTGTTCGCCGTTGGTGATGAAGATCTTATTGCCGCTCAAGGAGAAGGTCCCGTCGGAATTCCGGGTGGCCGTCGTCGTCAAAGCGCCCAGGTCGGTGCCCGCATCGGACTCCGTCAGCAGCATGGTGCCGCCCCATTTGGCGGTGTACAGATTTTCGAGATACAGCTTTTTCTGCTCCGGGGTGCCATAGAGCTCGATCATCCGGGCCGTGCCGTTGCCCATGGAGAGAAAGGAGTACAGGGGCCAGTTGGCCGCCATCATGTACTCCCGGATCGCCGCGGCGATGATATGGGGCAGCCCCTGGCCACCGTGCTCCTGGGATGCGCTGGGCGCCGTCCACTCGTTTTCACAGCTCAGTTGATAGGCGCGCTGGAAACTCTCCGGCATCTTCACCCGGCCATCCTCGAACCGGGGGCCGATTTTATCGCCATCGATGTAAGTGGGCAGCATTTCCTTGATGGCAAAGCTGCGCGCTTCGGTGATAATGAGGTCAAGAACCTTTTTATTCAGATCCTTGTAGCGATCCAGCTTACAGAGTTCTTCCGCGTGAAACATTTCATATAGGTTGAAATCGACATCACGTCGGCTAGCGAGTTGTTGTGCCATTCCTTCCTCCATCTGCTCTCTGGTTAATGAACGCCGCCGGTCTTTTCGCTGAGATGCATCAACGCTATCAAGCGGGTCCGCTGTTTTTCATTCATGGCAGGCTTGACGCCGGGCCGGTAACATCAAGGGACAACCGGCTCAAATGGCTTCGTCCTTTGGGCAAGGTGAGTGATACACCCCATTGATCGTTATCGATTTGCCTTGCGATAGCCGAGTTGATCGGACGCTATGATCGATTTGCAGATATTGGCCGATCCTTCGACCATGATGTAGGTGGGAATGTCGCGGTAGTAGCGGGCCACAGGATACTCCGTGGAATACCCATAGGCGCCCAGGATACGCAGGGCGTAATTGGCGCACTTCATGGCGACCTCCCCGGCGAAGTATTTGGCCTGGGCCGCTTCCAGCCCGTTGTTCTCCTTGCCGTTGTCCTTCTGCCAGGCCCCTTTGTAGACCATCAGGCGGGCGGCCTCCACCTCGGTGGCCATCTGGGCGATATAATCCTGGTTCATCTGGAACTTGCCGATGGGTTGGCCGAATTGCTGGCGGTCGTTGCAGTATTTGGTGGCGATCTCCAGGCAGGCCTGGGCGCAGCCGACCGCACCGGCAGCGGCTGAGATACGGGTATTGTTGAGCGAAGCGAAGACGATGTTGGCACCATCACCGGGCTGCCCCAGGAGGTTCTCCTTGGGCACTCGGGTATTGTCGAAGAAAATCTCGCCGGTGGGTGAGCTGTGGGAGCCGAGCTTGTCCAGATCGGTGGTTTTGATGCCGTTGAAATTCTGCAGCTCGATCACGAAGGCCGACAGGCCCTTGCTGCGTTTGGCGCGGTCCGTGTAGCAGTATAGGATGATCAGGTCGGCCTGATTGGCGTTGGAGATCCAGGTCTTGGAACCGTTGATGACGAAATGATCACCCTTGTCCTCGGCAACGGTTTCGATGGCGAAGATGTCCGAACCGGCGTTGGGTTCGGTGATGGCGAAACCGCCAAGGTATTCGCCCGTGCACAGTTTCGGGACGTATTTCTCTTTGGCGGCCTCCGTGCCGTATTTGTAGATGGGGTAGGCGCACCCGATGCCACTGAGGTTTACCTGAACCCGCAGGGAGCTGGAGGTCCGGGCGATCTCCTCGGTGATGATGGCCGCCGCCAGCCAGCCCATCTCCTCTCCACCGTACGCTTCCGGAATAACGGCCCCCAGGAAGCCCAACTCCCCCATGGGGCGCATGACTTCGTCGATGGGCAAGTGGTGGTCCTGGTCCCATTGGTCCGCATAGGGAGCGATCTTCTTGCTGGCGAATTCACGCACCGCCTTGCGCAGCATCTGATGTTCTTTGGTCAGCATAAAATCCATGTTGATCTTTCCTTATCTGTGGAAAAGTATTCTGAATTTCTATTCAGCGTGCTCAAACACCGCGGCGATCCCCAGCCCCCCGCCGCCGCAGATGCACTCCAGGGCATAACGGCTGCCGCGCCGCTGCATTTCGTAGAGCATCGACACCAGCACCCGCGTGCCGGTACAGGCGATGGGGTGGCCCAAAGAGATGCCGGAACCGTTGACATTGACCTTGTGATAGGCTTCCGGACCGACCCCCATTTGCTGGAGATCGGCGAGGACCTGGGCGGCAAAGGCCTCCTGAATCTCGATCATCTCCATATGGTCCAGATCTAGCCCCGCCCGCTTGAGCACCTTGGCCACGGCTACGGGTACGGTGCGATAGGCCTTGCGGGGGTCATCGCCGGCGAGCACGCAACCGCGCACTGTGGCCAGGGGTTTCAGCCCGAGTGACTTCGCCGTGTCCGCCGCCATGAGCACGACCGCTGCGGCGCCGTCGTTTTCGGAAGAGGAGTTGCCCGCCGTACATACGCCCCCAAGCACCGGTTTGAGCTTGGCCAGCTTTTCCAGGGTCGTATCCGCTCTGGGGTTCTCGTCGCGATCAAACAGGCCCGTCTCATTTTTTGGAAGCACCAGGGGGACAGGAACGATTTCGTCGGCGAACCTGCCGGCCTCGATGGCGGCGCACGCTTTCTGCTGACTGCCCAGCGCCCAGGCGTCGCACGCCTCGCGGGTGATCTGCTCCTCTTTGGCAGCGGTTTCGGCCCAGGCCATCATGGAGGGCAGAATACCGTAGCGCCCCTCCGGCTGGGACATGACCCGCGCTCTCTGGATGCGATCGTAAAAGGGCATCCCCCACATGGAGAGGTTGCCATGGCCGCGCGGCATCCCTTTGCTGCCGCCGACCCCCCACTTGATGCTGCCCGGCAGATAGAACTCCGCATTGCTCATGCTCTCGACACCGCCGGCCACCACGATATCGTTCTGCCCGGAGGCGATCAGGGCCGTTGCCAGGCGCACGACATCAAGCCCGGTGCAGCAGCGGCTGTCAATGGTCGTGCCCGCCACGGCCTCGGGCCAGCCCGCCGTCAACAATCCCATTCGGGCGATATTCACGTACTCGCCGTTCTGGTAGGACTGACCCATGATGACCTGGTCCACCTGACTTGGCTCGATGCATAGGCGGGCCAGGCTCTCGTTCAGCACCAGAGCAGCCAGGTCATAGGCGGCTACATTTTTTAGGGCCCCCATATAGCGGCCCACCGGGGTTCTTACGGCACTGACAACAACGACATCGCGCATGCTATTTACCCTTTTCGCTTATTAAAAGGCATTGACGGGCATCTCGATAACTTCCCGCCCGGGTCTCAGACAAGTGTCGATGGTGGCCAAGGTCTGCGGCAGGGTGATATCCACAAAATACTTGGCCTGGAGAAGCTTGCCGCGATGAAAATCGTACTTGCGGCCCTTTTTGGCGGCCGCTTTCTGGGCAAGCCTGGCCATATCCAAAAGCCGCCACGCCATGATGACTTCGCCAAAGGCCATCAGCGCCGGATAGGTGCTCGATGCCCACAGGAGCGGATCGGTTTTCTGGCGCGCCAGCATCTCGTTCGAGGCGTCCCAGAGGCGTTCAACGACGCCTTCGAGGGCCCTTACCCGGTCTCCGATCTCTTCGTCCATCCGATTCTCCCGGCAAAAGCCCTCGATCTCTTCCCTGAATGCGGCCAGGCAGGCGCCATTTTTTACCTGCAGTTTGCGCCCCATCAGGTCCATGGACTGAATCCCGTTGGTCCCCTCGTACAAGGACATGATCTTGGCGTCGCGCAGATATTGTTCGATGGGGTAGTCTTTGCAATAGCCGTATCCGCCCAGGCATTGCATGGCCGTTTCACAGACGCGAAAGCCCATATCCGAGCAGTAGGCCTTTATGATGGGGGTCAGGAAATCCATCAGGTTGTAGTAATACCCGCGTTTGTTTTCGTCGGGCAGTTCGTAGGCCAAATCGGACCAGTAGGCGCCGGTGTAGATCATGGAACGCATCCCATCCACCGTGGCCTTCATCCACAAAAGCATCCGGCGCACATCGGGGTGGTTGATGATGGGCACGTTGCCCTCTTCGCGTCCGATCAGGTCACGGCCCTGGCGGCGCTCCTTGGTGTAGGCCAGGGCGCTCTGGTAAGCCGCGCTGGCCATGGCCATGCCGCTGACTCCCGTGTTGATGCGGGCGGAGTTCATCATCTGGAACATATGCGCCAGCCCCTGATTCTCCTGCCCGCAGAGGAAACCGGTGCAATCGTCTTTGCCGCCGAAGGTCAGGGCGGCGGTGGGGGAGGCATGTAGGCCCAGCTTCTCTTCGATGTTGGTGCAGACCACATCGTTCGCTTCCCCCGGACTCCCGTCGGCGTTCAGGCGGAATTTCGGCACGACGAAAAGAGAGATCCCCTTGACACCTGCCGGAGCGCCCTCGATGCGCGCCAGGACCAGATGGACGATATTGTCAGTGAGATCGTGCTCGCCCCAGGAGATGAAGATCTTGCTGCCCTTGATCTTGAAATGGTCCCCATCCCGGTAGGCCATGGTCTCGAGGCGCGCCAGGTTGGAGCCTGCGTCCGGCTCGGTCAAGCACATGGTGCCGGACCAGGTGCCGTCGTACATCTTAGGCACGAATAGATTTTTGAACGCATCGGTGGCAAAGGACTCGATCAGGTGGGCGGCCCCGCTGGTGAGACTGGGGGCCATGTTGAAGGACTGGCAGGCGCCGTACATCAGGTCATTGATGACGATGCGCATCATATGGGGAAATCCCTGCCCCCCATAGTCGATGTTTCGCGATGCGGCCGTCCAGCCGTCCTCTCCATAGCGTTTGAAAGCTTCACGAAATCCGGGTGGACAAACGACCTTCCCATCCTCGAACCGCAGGCCATATGCTTCACCGACCTGATTGAGGGGATCGACCACGCCCTTGGCAAAGTTGATCGCCTCGTTGACCAGCAGGTCGAGGGCCTTCTCGTTCAAGTCCAGGTATCGCGGCAGCTCGCAGAGCTTGCCGTAGCCGAGTTGATCCTTGAGAATGAAGAAAAGATCCTTCTGATTGATTATAAAGTCGCCCATCTGCGGCACTCCTATTCTCTTCGCAACTATTTGCGATTGCCTTTTTCATCGTAGGTATACCAACCCTTGCCGGTTTTCCGGCCCAGGTGGCCGGCCTTGACCTTGCGGCGCAGCAGCAGGGGTGGATAGAAGCGCGCATCGCCGGTTTCTGCATACATGGCCATCATGCCGCCATAGGTCACATCCAGCCCCACCATGTCGCCGGTCTCGAAAATCCCCATCTTACGGCCCGAGGCCAACCGCAGTCCTTTGTCGATATCTTCAATGGTGGCGACACCGGCCTCGACCAAATTCATCGCTTCGATGGTCGATGGGAAGTTGATGCGATTGATCACGAAACCGGCCACGTCCCGATTGACCATGATGGGCTCTTTGCCGATCTGGAGAACGAATTGCCGGCCGGCTTCCGCGGTCTGATCACTGGTGGCGATGCCCCGGATCACTTCAACAGCGGCCATCATGGGGACCGGGCTGAAAAAATGAACTCCCAGCACCTGCTCGGCCCGCCTGGTGACCGAGGCAAGCTCGGTGATGGGAATGGCGGATGTGTTGCTGGCGATGAGAGCCGTCGGGTCGAGGGTTTCATCCAGTGTTTTGAAAATCTCCTTTTTCAGATCCATGTTCTCGTAGACGGCTTCGATGGCCATGTCCACCGCTTTGACCTCGTCGATATCCGTTGTCGTTCGAATCCGCTTCAGGATGGTCGCGCGATCCTCTTTCAGCTTCCCTTTTTCAATAAATTTATCGACGGACCAGGCGATGGTTTCCAGCGCACGCGCCAACGCGTCCTTCGACACATCGGAAAGCACCACCTCCATACCTGCCTGGGCGCATACCTGGGTGATGCCGCTGCCCATCAAACCTGAACCCACCACCAATAATCTGTTCATAGCCTTCCGACTCCTTCACGTGAACTGGCCTGTGAAAAATTATTTTTACTTCTGCAGAGGGCCGTACGCCCTGCCCCGCGGAAGCTCCTGAATGCCCGGTTCCTGGAAAGCCACTGATGACTTTTCAATGCTCGCAGCAACGGTTCAACGAGACGCACCTGGAGGAGGGCTTTTGGTTCCGTGGCTCAAAGAACCCACCCGGCTCAATGGCAAGAACTCTGCCATTGAGCAACGCACGGACCGACGAAATAAATTTTCGTTATTTTTCCAGATGGTTATTTAATATTGAATAGGGTTTGCCGTGGGCCGTGTGACGGTGAACGGCCATGGGAAGATTGTCGATAAACCTATACAAATTAAAGGCGTTTGGATATATAAATATTTGATTTAATTTAATTTGGTAAAATTGCAGAACAACATCTACATGTACTCATCTGTATTCATTTTGGCAGGCTGAAACCCGCCCGGCTCACTTATTTAGGCTGAATTCTGCCAGGGTGTGACTGGATCAGGATATCCCATATTTTTTCATCTTCTGATACAGGCCGGTCCTGTGGATGCCCAACAACTCTGCAGCCTTGACCCGGTTGCTCTCCGTGTGGGCAAGCGCCCGCACGATGGCCTGGCGCTCAGTTTCCTCCATCAGTATCTTCAACGGAACGACACTGCCCCTGGTGGTGGTATTGGCTCTGGGAGTGGGAAGTTTTTCCAGCGGCAAGTCTTCCAATTCGATGACGTTGTTACGGCTCACGATCATTGCGCGTTCGATGACGTTGCGCAGCTCTCTGACATTGCCGGGCCAATGGTACTGCTGAATCGCCTCGAGGGCATCCTTCGACACGCGTTGAATATCGGGCCGTTCGCCAATGGAAAGCCGAGCGAGCAGGTGATTGACCAGCGAAGGGATGTCATCCCGGATTTCCCGCAGAGCGGGCAGATGAATATTGACGACGTTCAACCGGTAGTAGAGGTCCAGACGGAAGGCCTTCTGATCGATCAGTTTATTCAGATTGCGGTTTGTGGCACTCACTACGCGAAAGTTTATGCCCTTGGGTTTTCTGGCCCCGATACGCTCCACCACCTTGTCTTCGAGAACGCGCATCAGCTTTACCTGCAGCGCCATGGGCATATCACCGATCTCATCGAGAAAGATGGTTCCATTGTGGGCCAGCTCGAACTTGCCGGGTTTGCCCTGTTTGCGGGCGCCCGTGAATGCCCCGGACTCGTAGCCGAACAATTCCGATTCAATGAGATCCGCAGGGATGGCGGCGCAATTGACACGCACAAAGTTCTGCTTACGCCGCCGGCTGGCCTGATGAATGGAGTGGGCAAACAACTCCTTGCCGGTGCCGGACTCGCCTGTGATGATAACGGCCGCATCGGTCTCCGCAGCTTGCCTCGCCAACTCCTTGGCTTTGCGCACCGCCGTAGAACTGCCGATAATGCTGTCAAAGGAATAACGCCCCCCATAGACCTGGTCGAGCTCACTCTTGAAATAATCGACCTTGGTTTCCAAGTTCTCGATGCGGTCGTACAACTCCTTAAGCTTTTCGGGGCTCCGGAACAAGAGCTTTCCGGCCGCTCCGATGACCTTCCCGTCCTTCACAAGGGGAATGCGCGCGATGACACGATTTTTCCGCTGCAGAATCATACTGCGACCGATCTCGGCTTTGCCTGTTGCGAGTATTCTCGGCAAGAGCGTCTTCGGGCTGACCTCACGAATGTGCTTGCCGACGGCGTCTTTGCTCGAGATCGGATAAACGCCCTCATTGGACTCGCTCATAAAGCGCACAATACCGTCGGCATCGACGATGATCAGACCCTCGTAAGGGTTCTCCAGAAATGCTTCCAACAAATCTGCGGGAATCTCTTCTTTCATTGAGTCCTCTGAGCCTCTATTTTAAATTGTCTGAAGCAAAGAAAGCGTGCTTTTTTTATCGACGGCGCAAGCACCCATGAAGGAGTTAGCCAGCGACCGCTTGAATATCAACCGGTAGTTGAACCACTGCCACCGGAAACATCACCAGCTTATAGGAAAATAACCCCTTGCGGCAAATACATTTCCAGGGTTTAATATTTGTAAAACGAACCCTATATGATGCGGAGCGGGTCGATGTCGATGGTGCCTCGCTGCCGGATCTGCTCTTATCTGAAAGGTATTGCCCATGCAAATGGCCTGTCGCGCTGCAACACGGTGCTGGCTTTGCCTGATGTCTGGTGCATTGATCCTCAGCGTATTTTAAATTTGCAAAAACGAGGCCCCCATTCGCATAGGTTTCGTGGCTGGCACCTCCGGCCGGGCGGCGGATCTGGGCATCTCGGGTCGGGATGCCGCCCAGCTGCTGGTTGAAGCGTGCAACCGTACCGGCGGCATCGCCGGCCGCCAAGTTCAGCTCATCATCAAGGACGATCAGCAGAACCCCGATGTTGCCCGGCGGGCGGTTGAGGAGTTGATCGATGCAGGCGCTGCCGCTCTCATCGGCCCCATGACCAGCGACATGGCACGGGCCGTCACCCCCCCTTCTCAATGATGCCCGCCTCGTCGCCGTCAGCCCCACCGCCACCACCCAGCTGCTCTCCGGCCTGGATGATTATTTTTTCCGGGTCTCGGCGACCACCCGGGAGAATGCCACCTAGGTCGTACTGGAAGCCCTGAGAGCTCAGAAGAAAGGCCTGAACCTTAAGGAGGTCATTTTTACTCGACGGGAATACGAGGGGATTCAAGGCGTTTTCAGCTCCGATGATTTCGGTGACGTGAAGCGCTCGAATGCCTCCATCAGCATTGTCCGCAACCACAAGTTCGTCTTGCTGGAGTAACCCCATGGCTGGTCCCGTACCGCTGCGCCGCTTCGTCCTGATTCAGATCACCAGCGCAACCATCCTGCCGGTGGTTGTCATCGCAATGCTGATCTGGTGGATTATGGTGCCCCAGTTGCGCACCAGCATCAGTCTCCAACACCAGTCGCTGGCGCGTTCCATCGCCGGTGAGATACTGGCCCATCTTATGGGGGGTGAACGTCAACTCGTCACCTTGGCCGATGTGCTGGTGGGGGAAGAGACATACTCGGCTTCCCAGTTGACGGCCTTTCTGGATGCCGGCTGCGGGGAGGGCGACCTCTTCGAAACCATCTACATCGTCAAAGGCGAGGACAAGACCATCGGCAACATCGGCCTGGCACGGGCCAGCCGTTCAAGGCGTGATGATCTGCTGGGAATCGACATATCCGGTCACAAGGTATACAAGATCGCGCTACAGGAGCTGAGAACCGTCTGGTCGGAAACCTTTCTGTCAACCGTCAGCAGTCACCTGGCGGTGGCCCTCGCGGTGCCTCTGCCGGCCAGGGCCATCGTAGGGGAGATCACCCTGGACAATTTGTCCGAGTTCATCAGCCAACTGCCCGTTGAGACGGGCTTGCTCACCATGGTCCTGGATCGACAGGGGCGCATCGTGGCCGACTCCCAACAGGAACGCTGGGGGGAGCAGCTGGAGTTGGCCGCCCTCCCCGCCAGCGGAAGCAAAAGCTCAACGGCATCGGTTTCCCAGCCCTTTGACCTGGACGGCGTCCACATGGTGGGGTCCATGGTGGACGTCGAGCGCATGGGATGGAAGGTGCTGGTGGCCCAGCCTTACGCGATGGCCTTCAAGCCGTTGCAATCGGTTTTTTTAATGATGGCCTCCGGACTGGCCTTCGCCCTGATGGTGGCGCTGGCGGTAGCGTGGATACAGTCGAAACGGCTTGGCTCGCTTGTGCTGTTTTATACCGGCCAGGCTAAATCCATCGCCGGCGGGGAGTACGACCTGCAATGGCCGCCAGCCAAAACCCTTGAGTATCAGGAACTGGGTGAAAACCTCCGGTCCATGGCCCAGAGAATCCGCCAGCGCGAGCAGCAACTCCTTGCAAGTGAGACCCACATGCGCATCACTTTGGACTCCATCGGCGACGGCGTCATCGTCACCGATACCGAGGGCGCGATCACCCGCCTCAACCCCGTGGCGGAGAAACTGACCGGCTGGTCCTCAAGGGAGGCCGCCGGTCGTCCCCTGTCGGAAATCTTCCAGATCGTCAACAGCCGCACTGGCCAGGCGGTGGAGAACCCGGTGGATGAGGTCCTCTCCAGCGGCCGTATCGTCGGCCTGGCAAACCCCACCCGCCTCATCGCCAGAAACGGGGAGGAATACCAGATCGCCGACAGCAGAGCGCCCATACGCCACGCCGACGGACGCATGGCCGGGGTGGTACTGGTGTTCAGGGATGTGGGCGAAACCTACGCCCGGGAGCGCAAATTACGGGAGAGCGAGCGCCGGCTCAGAAAGCTCACCGACAACGTCCCCGGGGTGGTGATCCAGTTTCGCGCCACCCGCGACCATATCTACACCAACGAGTTCCTCAGCGCCAAGACCGCTGAAATCTTCGGACTCGATCCGGACTCGGAAACCATCTTCAAGGACTTCTACCTCCATATCCCCGACGCGGAAAAAAAGGCCTATACCGACTCGCTTCACACAGCCGTCGAAACCGGCGCCCCCTGGGCATACGAGGGCCACTTCATCCGTCCTGACGGGGAGACGATCTGGTTCTCGGGTCACGCCGTCCCCCACAATGAGGGCGACACCCTCGTCTTCTGCGGAGTTCTGCTGGACATCTCCGACCGCAAGCGGATGGAAGATGTTCTGCGGGAAAGCGAGGAGCGCTACCGTACGATCCACGATGCCTCTTTTGGCGGCATTTTTATTCATGAACAGGGAATCGTTTTAGAGTGCAATCAAGGCCTTTCCGAGATTACGGGCTATACCCTCGATGAACTGATCGGCATGGATGCGCTCAACACGCTCGTAGCCCCAGACTCGAGAGTAACCGTTCGTGAGAAGATTGCCTCCGGCTATGGGCAGCCCTATGATGCCGAAGGCGTTAGAAAAGACGGGACTATCTATCCCCTCAATATCCAAGGGAAGAATATTCCTTACAGGGGGCGTATAGTTCGAGCGGTGGAATACAGAGACATCACCGAAAAGAAACTGGCGGAAGAGACTTTGCAGCAGAATTATTTTCAGCTCAAGGCCATTTACAATACACTCCCCGTCATCATCTGGTCGTTGGATGAAAATGGGATTTTCACCCTATCGGAGGGTCGGGAGCTGGAGACAATAGGGATGCAATCCGGAGACGTTGTCGGGATGTCGGTCTTCGATCTGTATAAAGACAATCCCCTAATCATAGAAAAAACAAAGACGGCCCTGAAGGGCCAATTCTGTGAATATGAAACAGAAGTTTCGGGGGCCATTTTCCATTCATTCCTGACACCTTTTTACAATGAAAACAATATGGTCTGCGGTTTGCACGGCATCGCCATAAATATTACGGAAAAAAAATTAGCCGAAACAGAGCTTCGCAATCTACGTAATTATCTCAACAATATCATCAATTCAATGCCTTCCGCGATAGTGGGGGTGGACACCCGGGGTCGGGTCACACAGTGGAACAGACAGGCCGAACAGATCACCGGACGTCTTTCCCACCAGGTGGTTGCCAAGCCCCTGAGCTCAGTATTCGCAGAATTGACCGACCAAATGGCCGATATCCGCACGGCGATAAAAGAGCGTCGGGTGATCACTTCTCCCAAGATCGCCCGTAAATTGGAGCAGGAAACCCGCTATGAAGACGTCACCATCTTCCCCCTGGTAACCAATGGCGTGGAGGGCGCAGTGATCCGTGTGGATGACGTGACCGAACGCGTCCGTCTGGAAGAGATGTTGGTCCAGAACGAAAAAATGCTCTCCATCGGCGGCCTGGCCGCGGGCATGGCCCATGAGATCAACAACCCCCTGGCCGGCATCCTGCAGAACGCGGCCGTACTGAGCAACCGCCTCTTCATGGATCTTCCCGCCAACCGGAAAGCGGCCGACACCGCCGGCATCACCCTGGCGGCCATGCGCCACTACCTTGAACTGCGTAAATTGCCCGAGATGATCGACAACATCAACAACTCGGGGCTGCGGGCCACCGCCATCGTGAAAAATATGCTCGGCTTCGCCAGAAAGGGTGATCGTTCCGTCTCCAGCCATGATCTTGGCACCCTGCTGGACCTGACCATTGAACTGGTCGAGGCGGACTATGACATGAAGAAGAACTACGACTTCAAGAAGATCCGGATCATCAGGGAATATGACGAGGCCGGTACCGAGGTGCCATGCGAGGCCGGAAAAATTCAACAGGTCTTCATGAATCTGCTGAAAAACGGGGCCGAAGCGATGGCCGGCGTCGGCGCCACGGCGATGGCGGAGGAGAATCAGGGGCCTCCCATGTTTACCCTCAGGACTAAGGCCGATGGCAACTGGGTGCAAGTTGAGATCGAGGACAATGGCCCAGGCATGGATGAAAAGACCCGCCGAAGCATTTTCGAGCCTTTTTTCACCACCAAACCGGTGGGCAAGGGGACCGGCTTGGGGCTCTCGGTGTCCTATTTCATCATCACCGAGGATCACGGCGGCAAGATGGAGGTGAGGGCACCGGAAAGCGGCGGGGCGCGCTTCGTCATCCGACTGCCCAGATGACGCAGAGAAGATCGGAGGCCGATCATCGAGCCATCTCGCTCAGGTACTGACGAGACAACTGGGCACGCTGGCTAACCCACCCGCTTTGATGATGCGCCATGCCCCATCATCAACGCATCGCTGTGATTCTGTCCATCGGGCTATTCGCCCCAGGCAGGCACACGGGCCCCGTTTGCCCCAGGCAAGATCAGCCGGCCACCTTATTCTCCGTGTGTCGCCACATCAGCCGCGGCGCCGGGTCAACCGCCCCCTGGTCAACGCCATCACACTATCCGCCACCCGATTGACCTGCTCCATATAGTGGGAGACTACCAGCAGGGTGCAGCGGGATTTGAGGCTCACGAGCAGATCTTCAATCACCCCGGCCGCTTTGGCATCCAGGGAGGCCGTGGGCTCATCGAGCAGCAGCACCTCGGGCGCCAGCACTAGGGAGCGGGCAATGCACAGGCGCTGCTGCTGACCGCCGGAGAGGGTTCGCGCGTCGGTATCCAGGCGGTCCTTGACTTCATCCCATAAGAAAGCCTGGGCCAGGGCCGTTTGCACCTTGGCTTCGATTGACGGCCCCACTTTTTCGCCCCACAGTTTAAGGGGAAAGGCCACATTCTTGAAGATGCTCATGGGCAGGGGATTGGGCTCTTGAAACACCATGCCCACCTTGCGGCGCAAGTGATTCAAGGGGTAGCCGTCGGCATAGATATCGACCCGCCCCTCCTCGAACTCGATCTCGACCCGGCCCCCAGCCCTGGCGCCCGGAATCTCTTCCCAGAGGCGATTGATGACGGTCAGCAAAGTGGATTTGCCTTGGCCCGAAGGGCCGACAATGGCGGTCAATGCGTGGCCCTTAAAATCGACGCTGACTCGATCCAGGACCAGGCGATGACCATAGTGAAAGGACACGTCCCGCATCTGAATTTTAGGCCTACCGGCTACCATACCCCTGTCATCCATTCCCGTCATAGACCAATTCTCAGGTGGTTTTTAAGACGCTGTTTGATCAATAGACTGAAGAGAAATAACACGCCGCACAGCAGCAAAAGGATGACGGCGGCCCCGTACCCCCTGAGCAGCTCCTGACGGTCCATGTACTGGGAGGAGATATAATAGATGTAAAAAGGCAAGGCCTCATAGGTGCTCAGCAGCGAGCTTGGGATACCGGCCGTGGCCACAGCGCCGGTGAGCATGATCACCGCCGTGTCCTCCGCGCAGCGCCCGATGGACAGAATCACACCGCTGACGATGCCGTCGATGGCTCTGGGGACGAGCACAAAGCGGATATTCTGCAGCTTCGTAGCCCCCAGGGCCGGGGCGGTGATGCGCGCGTTTGCCGGAAGGCGCTCAAGGGCCGCCTGGGTGCTGCGGATCAGATAGGGTAGAACCAGGAATGCCAGGGAGAGCGCGGAGATCAGCAGGCAGGGGTAGATGCGGTCGCTCAGATGGTGGTGGAGAAAAACCGCCAGAGAGAAACCGAACAAGCCCACCACAATGGAGGGGATGCCGGCAAGGATATCGAAAAAGAGGCTGAGGATTTGTTTCATCCGCCCGCGGCTGTATTCAGCCAGGTAGATGCCGGCGCCGAGACCCACGGGCAGGGCCAGTCCGACGGCCGTCAGCACCAGGATGAGGGTGCCGGCAATGGCCGGCAGGAGGCCGTCAAAAACGGGCGTCTGCATCAAGAGCGCTTTTAGAGGCCGGGTGGTGCCGAAAATCAGCTGCAAATTCAGCACGGGAATGCTTTTAACAAACACAAAGCCGAGGATACCCGCCACCGCAGCCACCAGCCCCAGGCTGCAGATCCAGCTCCAGGCGATGATGAGCTTATGAGCGAGGCCCCTCATGAGGCCTTGATGCCCTGAGCGACCAGGCGACGCATCGCCACAACGGTCAGAGTTGTTGTCGTGTAGAGGGTCAGACCGCAGATGAAAAGGGTGCGGAATTCGAGGCTGTCGAAGTCGGCCGCTATGATCAGGGCGATGTGGGCGGTGAGGGTTCGGGCGGAATCCAGAACGGAGTCCGGCGGGGCCACGGCGTTACCGGCCAGCCTGCCCAATCAGTCCACCTACTACAAAGATGATAGTAGTGTCAATCCCGAAGATACCGGTGACCAGTTATCGTATGCGGATGCCGGGCTGGCGGTGGACGATCC
>JBNKKA010000021.1:0-34625 GCA_050291585.1 Desulfobacteraceae bacterium | reverse complement strand
CGGCGTCGGCCAGGCGTTCCAAGGCCGTAACGGCGGTGTCGTTGGGATCGGGCCGCGCAGGCGTGGTGCTGGCCTCTGTATCCAGGTGTCCCATGAGGGTGTCGATGTGAACGCTTTGTTTTTCTGCGCCCCCCCCTTGAGTCAGCGGCGGTGGTAGGGGAACCTCGGCCTCCTCAGCTATGGGAAGCGCCTTATGCTCGATGAGGTTGGCCATAAAGGCCCGGGCCCAGTGACGGCGTTGGTTGTGGGCCGGATCGAGAACATGGCGCAGGTAGATCAGAGGGGATACGCCGGCCAGTGCGGCCAGCTCCCGGGAGTCAATGCTGTCTAAACCCCCTTCCGGATGAAGCAAGAGGGCCTCGGCCAAAAGGGCGCGGGTGGTGTTGTCGGCGGCTTCGGTGTTGGCAAACATTTGTGCCAGGCTTGTATGGCTTTCTCCGGCAATCTGTTGAAGCAGGTGCTTGTGCATGAAGACGTCGTTGGGGTGCCGGCGCAGGTGGGCGAGTCCCTCATCAATGCTTGGCACAGGGTCGGGCTCGCAGGCGAAGTAGCCCGAGCTTGCAGTGGTCTGTTGCAGTGTGAGGGTGTAGGCGGTGGCCGCGGTGTTGGCGTTGGCCGCGCGTTGAGGATCTTTTTTAAGCGACATGGGGGTTCCTAAATCGAGTCGGCCGGAAGCAATAAACCTGATGCCGTTATTCGACGTCGACCTTTTCCGGCGGCGCTGCCTCCTCGGATTCGGCCTCGTCAGCGGGCTTTTTGCCGAAGAGTTTGGCCCCGATGATGCTGACCTCATAGAGCAGCATGAGGGGAAGCGCCATCATGATCTGGGTGACCACATCGGGAGGCGTGATGATGGCCGCACCGGCGAAAAAGATCAGCACCGCGTATTTACGATTTTTCTTGAGAAAGGGTACCGTCACGAGCCCCAGGCGGGCCATGAAGGTCAGCACCAGGGGTAGCTCGAACACCAGGCCGAAGGCCAGGAGCAATTTGGAAGAAAAGGATAGATACTCCTTCATTGAGGGCATGGGACGGATGGTCTCGGTGGCAAAGCCGAGGAAGAACTTGAACCCCCACGGGAAGACGACGAAGTAACCGAAGAGGGCGCCGCCGATGAAGAAGAAGGAACTCAAAAGAATGATCGGCACCAGAAGCTTCTTCTCACGGTCGTAGAGACCTGGCGCCACGAACATCCAGAACTGGTAGATGATCACCGGGGAACCGACCATCAGGCCTGAAAGCAGGGAAACTTTGAGGAAGGTGAAAAAGGCCTCGGGCAGGTTGGTGTAGATGAGGGTGTCGCCCGTCTGCATCGCCTGGGTGAGAGGCGCCACGAGGATGTCGAAGAGCTGCTTTTTAAAGCCATAGGAGATCAGAAAGCCGATCCCCACGGCCACGGCACAGGCGATCAGTCGACTGCGGAGCTCTTCCAGATGCGAGGTAAAGGGGATCTTGTCTTGTTCTTCCATCGGTCAGGGTCTCGTCTGGGCCAAGGGTGGGCCGAATCGGGTCTAGGGCGTTTTGGCATCATCCATATCTGAAACATCTGGATCTGAAACATCGGGCTGTTCGGACGCCTCTGGTTCAGGTGGCTCTGGAGGCGTTGTAGCACCTCCCGGTTCGTCCGCTTCCGCCTCGTCAACCGCTACCGTTTCGTCTGGCGCCGCCACGGGGGTTTCGAAAGCGGTCGCATCAAGGTCAGAATCGGTTGATTCTGGCGTTTTCAGAGGCTCTTTCAGCTCCTTCTCCAGGTCCTTGAAGGAGGTTTTGACTTCCTCGACGCCGCTGTCGAGCTGCATGCTGTCCTTGATGTCGTTGGTAGCCTTCTTGAATTCGCCCATGGCTTTTCCCAGGGACTTGGCCAGATCGGGTAGCTTTTTAGGGCCGATGACGACGAGGGCCACCGCCAGAATCAGGATCAACTCCGGCATTCCAATACCGAACATAGTGGGACTCCTTTGCTGGCGCCGGTAACGGCGCTTGCCGGTTGCTGCCGCTGTCGGCCTGTGACCGGATACTGACTATCGGGCGAAATCAACGTTGTTACTGGGTTTGCCGGGTGGTGTCAAGCACCGGCGTCGCGGTCCCGATCGAAGACGCCACTCTTGCCGCCGCTCTTGTGCATCAGCTGGATGTTGGAGATGGTCATTTCGCGATCGTAGGCTTTGCACATGTCATAGATAGTCAGTGCCGCCACAGACACGGCCGTGAGGGCCTCCATCTCCACCCCGGTCTGGTGCTGGATGCGCACGGTGGCGCTGATGACGATGGCGTGGGTCTCCGGCTGGGGTATAAAATCGATCTGGGCATGGGTGATGTTGATGGGGTGGCACATGGGGATCAGCTCGGCAGTGCGCTTGGCCGCCATGACGCCGGCGATGCGTGCGGTTTCGAGCACATTACCCTTTTTAACCTTGAGATCATGAATGAGATCAAAGGTTTCCGGACGCATGTGGATAACGCCCTGGGCCACGGCGGTGCGCAGGGTGGCCTGCTTGGCGCTCACATCCACCATGCGTACGCGGCCCTCATCATCGATATGGGTCAAGGGGCACACTTTAGTCTCCTTTTAACGATTTGAGGTAAATTAGACCACATCCACGAAGGGTGCACCTCGGGCGAGGGGCGCTCTTTATGGCTCGTCGGTGAAGAACTGGGTCTTCCCGGTGACCTCGGATTTAATGGCATTGAGGGTATCGCTGAGGGCCGCGATGACGTTCTCGCGGATGTCGCCTCCCACCACCAGGGCCATAACATCGTCGCCCACAGCCAGGGGTTTGTCGGCGACGATCTCCACCTGGATGTCGACGATGCCGGGCATCCGGCGATGGGTGGCCAGCACCGCTTCCAGTTTGGCCGCATCCACGGAGACCCTGAGGCCGGTGACGGGCCGCCCTTCGCGTGAAGCGCCTCTTACGATGCCGTTGTGGCAGAGAATCATGCCGATCTTGGCGCTGTCGGGATGGGCCTTAATCCGGTCGATCAGGTGCTGAATATTCATACTATCACCTCTCATCTTCATGGGCCCCGTCCTTATGGGGCATTTCCTTTAACATTGGGCCTGATGGCGTCACCCATCGCCATCGATCGCCAATATAGTGCGAAGCGCCTCCGGGGTGTTGATGTTGATAAAGGAGCGCAACTCCGGGTCGTGCTTCTTGAGGATGGCCGCAGGGACGTTCCTGACACGTACCTTATCAAAGAAAGCGCGGATTTTGAATCGGCCGGCTTCGATTTGCCTGCGCATGGGTTCAAGACAATTCTTACCATAGGCGGCGAATAGAGGCTCTATCCCTTTTTCCGTCTGAGGCAGAACCACATCGCAGCGGGTGTCAATCTCGTCCAAAAGGGCTTTTACGAGAGCCTCCTGAACAAAGGGGGCGTCACAGGCGCAGACGAAGGCGAAGGGGTTGCGGGCCGCGAAGAGACCGCTGTAGATGCCGTTCAGGGAACTGCGCTCCCCGTAGTGGTCGCTGACGATGAGGGCGTCCACATCCAGGTATTGCTCCGGTGCGTTGGTGACCAGTATGACCTCATCGAAAAGGGGGGTGAAGATCCCGAGAATTCGATCCAGGAGGCTTTGTCCCTCGATGGCCAGGCGAGCCTTGTTGGTCCCCTGAAAGCGGCTGTTTAGACCGCCGGCGAGGATTACGCCGCTGCAGCGCAGCTCTCTCCGGCCGCTGCAGCGCAGCTTTCTCCGGCCGCTGCAGGGCAGCTCTCTTCGGCCGCTGCAGGGTAGGTTTTTTCGGCCGTTGCGAGGGGGCATCGTTTGAGTCATGTCATGCTCCGCTTTGGATCTATACCGGTCGCTCCTTTTTGAACCCATCGGAGGGGCCGGTTTGCTTTTTTGGGTCGAAACTGTCACAGAGAGGTCGAATTCGACAAGGTCCTTAGCTGAGGGCTCAATCTAGGTACGAATATCATCTGTTTCGAGATGTGCAACCCCGAAAGGGGGCACGCTTTTTCAGGGAGGCGTTTATGGGAACCCATGCACACAAAGCGAGAGGTCCGCAGACGGTCACCGTGGGCATCCTCTCCATCTCCACCACACGCAGTCTGGCCAACGACGAAAGTGGCCTCTGGATTGCCAAAAGGGCCCGAAAATATGGCCACACGGTGATCGATCACCAGGTGATCACTGATGAGGTCGGGGCCATTCGCCAGGCCCTACAGTCTCTCTTGGGCAAGGCCCCGCAGGTTATTTTGCTCACCGGCGGGACCGGCATCAGCCCCCGGGACGTCACCATCGAAGCGGTTCAGCCCCTCTTTGCCAAGACCCTGCCGGCCTTCGCCGTGCTCTTCGCCCAGCTGAGTTTCGAGCAGATCGACTCGGCCGCCATCATGTCGCGCGCGGCGGCGGGCATCATTGGCGCTACGGCCGTTTTCTGCATGCCGGGCAGCCTCAAGGCCTGCAAACTGGCCTGTGACCAGCTGATCTTCCCAGAGTTGGGGCATATTGTCGCCCATCTGGTGGAGCGTTGATGCTTCTTCTTATGGGGGTGCTGCCTTAGGTCTCGTCGAGTCCCACGGCCGCCTGCAGCCGGCGGCAAAGGTCGCTGCAAGGCGATATCCCTTTCCCATCCACCGCCATCACCGGCACCGCCCCCATGAGGGCGTTGGTGGCGAGAACCGCTGGCGCCGCGGCCAGATCCGCGGGACCCAGGGGCCGCTTCTCGATGGCGTACCCCCACGCCTGAAACTGGTTCAGCACCGCCGCCTGCATGGTGCCGGGCAGGCAGGCGCGGTTTTGGGGCTGGATCACCGTCTGGCCATCAATGACCAAGAGGTTGGCCGTGTGGGTTTCACTGACCCGGCCGTCCGTGTCGAGGATCAGGGCCTCATCGAATCCGGCCCTGGCCGCCCATTGCCCGGCCAGATAAAAATATAGGTAGTTGAGGCTCTTGTGGACCAGGAGGGGGGAGGCGATGGGCTCCGGGTAGGTTCCCAGACGCAGACCCGGCCGGCCGATGACAGCCAGGCGGTGACGATAGGGGCGCGCCGTGGCCACCAGGTTGGGGCGTTGGGGGCTGAATTGCGGTGGTCCAAAGCTTGCCAGCAGCTTTACGGCCGCCTCCTGACCGCTGAGACCGTTGGCCGCAAGGAGTTGGTCGATAATCACCTCCCAGGAGAGATCGGGCGGTGGCACCTTGAAGAGGGTCCGCCAGGAATGGGCCATTCGGTCCAAGTGGCTCCCCAGGTTGTGGGGCCGCCCTTTGTGGATGCGGATGGTCTCGAAAAGGCCGTGGCCGTATTGCAGGCCCAGGTCGTCAATGGGCAGTTGCGCTTGGGCCGCGGGAATCAGGAGGCCATTTAACCACACCATAACACCGGTTGTGGCCTCGGTCCCAACAGCTGCATTTTCCGGCCCGCCTCCAAGGGCACCCATGAGGGTCCTGCCCTTGTGGAGGGTTTCCTCATATTCCGCCTGGGGGTCGGAGTCGAAGATCACCCCGCCCCCCACCGAGAATCGAATCTGTCCGCCGGAGATGGTGGCGGTGCGGATGGCGATGGAGAGGTCGAGGGTGTCGTCAAAGCCGATGTAGCCCATGGATCCAGTGTAGACATGCCGCCGGGTGGGCTCCAACTCATCGATGATCTCCATGGCGCGGATCTTGGGGCAGCCGGTGATGGAGCCGCCGGGAAAAGTGGCTTTGATCAGGTCGATGCCATCCTTATCCTCCTCCAGGCGCCCCTGGACAACAGAGACCAGGTGGTAGACGTTGGTGTAGGCCTCCACGCGTTTATGCTCGCAGACCCGGACCGATCCCCCCGCGCACACCCGCCCGATATCGTTGCGCAGCAGATCGACGATCATGCTCAGCTCGGCGGCGTCTTTGGGGCTGGCGGCCAATTCGGCCTTGAGGGCGGCGTCTTCGGCCGGATCGCTGCTGCGGGGGCGGGTACCTTTGATGGGGCGGGTCTCCACGGCGTTGCCACGCAGTTTCAGGTAGCGCTCCGGCGAGGTGCTCACCACCTGGTGGTCGCCGGCCTGGACATAGGCGAAAAAGGGGGCCGGGTTGGCCCGGTAGAGATCCTGGAAGAGGGTGTAGGTGTCTCCCTCAAAGGGCGCTTCGAAGCACTGGGACATATTGACCTGGTAGACATCGCCCGCGGCGATGTACTCCCGGATGCGGCCCACGGCGGCCCGATAGGTCGCGGCGCTGAAACCCGATTGGAAGGGGCCGGTGATCCCGTAGCTTTGGGGCCCTTGGGGTGTTTGCCCCAGGTGTTGGGCAAGTAATTCATCCGCCGCCCCGGCCCGAGTCTCCGCCAGGGCTGAATAGACCGGCGTCAGGAGGCGGGTGTTGTCCGATGTGAGCGTGTCTCGTTCCTGGATCAGGAGCGCGCTGGGGGCATAGAGACAGAAATCCGGCAGCCCGTAGGGGTCCACCGCTGTGCGCGGCAAGTTTTCAAGGCGGTTTTTAAGGTCGTAGGCCAAGTAGCCGAAGAGGCCGTTGGTCACCGGCAGGTCGGGCACTTGGAGAGTATGTTTTAAGCAGCCGACGACCTGTTTGATGAGTTCAAAGGGGTCGCTTTCGAATTGGAATTGGGCCTCCCCCAAAGTCGCCTCGATCCACTGCCCCCTCCCCCGAAGCTGCAGCCAGGGCAAGCTGGCAAGAAGGTGGTGGCGGGTGCAGTCCAGGCCGCCGCCGCTGAGGAGCACCACCGTGCCGGCTTGGGAAGCCAGAGGCGTGGCCATCGTCTGGAAGGCATCCGTCAGGGAAAAGGGGCTGCTCTGGATACCCTTAAAGCTGGCGGCCACCCGGGCGAGCTCATGCAGAAAGGCATTGGGCATGACCACACTCCGTTGCAGCTAAGGGTCCAACCTGGGCTCCCAATTGGAGGAAATTGGCGATGAGGCGGCCCCCCGCTTCGGTGAGGAAGCTCTCCGGGTGGAACTGAACCCCGTGCAGGGGCCATAGCCGATGGGATAGGCCCATGATCACACCATCCGCCGTCTGGGCGGTGATGGTGAGGTCCCTCGCCAGGGCGGCTGGGTCCGGGGCGGTCACCAGGGAGTGGTAGCGGGCCGCCTGGAAGGGCGAGGGCAGCCCCTTGAAAAGGGCCTGACCCTCGTGGTAGACGGCGCTGGTTTTGCCGTGCAGGGGTTCGGGGCTGCGCACGGTTCGGCCGCCAAACACCTCGTTGATGCTCTGCATCCCCAGGCAGACCCCCAGAATGGGCAGCTCCCGATAAAATCGCCGGATGACGGCGCAGCTGATGCCCGCATGGGCCGGATCCTTGGGTCCCGGGCTGATGAGCAGGTAATCCGGCTGCATGGCCGCCACCGCGTCCACCGTTACCCGGTCGCTGCGGAAAACGGAGATCTTCAAGGGGTAAATCTTGAACATCTGCACCAGGTTGTAGGT
This sequence comes from Desulfobacteraceae bacterium, assembly GCA_050291585.1. Classification (GTDB taxonomy): domain Bacteria; phylum Desulfobacterota; class Desulfobacteria; order Desulfobacterales; family Desulfosarcinaceae; genus JASJCL01. The sequence goes on along the minus strand of JBNKKA010000021.1, from coordinate 27,255 downwards.
GAAGCTGTCGTAATTGTCGATCACCACGAGATGCGCCATTTAAAGACTCTCCTTAAACAAAAAACAGCCACCCGACGTGAGTCTGGGTGGCTGTCTAAGCGGTTTAGCTTATTGCAGAAGCTTAGCCTATTACATAACTCAATTGATGCGGCCCATGCGTGAGCCGGTGCCCACCGGGGTGGGTTATTTATCTTGTTTCAGGCCATATCCGATTCAGCCTCGGATTTCAAGCGTGCATGGATCGCGAACCGTCTGCTTTGAACTGACTTTTAGTGGTGGATATGGTAGTCTGCGGGCCGCTTGAAGGAGGGCGTCTCCATCAGACCTGTCGTCCACCTAAATAATCAGGAACGAAGCGCACTAACGGCCCGGGCGGCCACAGACTGAAATTGTGCCCATCCAGAAATAGGACCCACACGAACCCATGCGCAACGAATCACAAGGAAGCCCCGATCGCCTCATCGTCTTCGGGCGTTACCCCGCGCCGGGAAAGGTCAAGACCCGCCTGATTCCCGCCCTCGGGCCGGCCGGCGCCGCTGAACTGTATCGGCGCCTCAGCGAACAGACCCTGGTGACGGGCTTTGATTACGGACGTCAGGCCGGGGCCCAGGTTCATTTCTGCTACGCCGGGGGGGACCCGGCGCGTATTCGTCGCTGGCTGCCCCTACCCGGCCTCAGCCACGGACCCCAGGTGGCCGGCGATCTGGGTGAACGCATGGCCGCCGCCTTTGAGGAGGCCTTCCGGAGTGGCTGTGAGCGTGCGATCCTCATCGGAACCGACATCCCCGCTCTTACCGAGGCCCACCTGACGGCGGCCTTCACCGCTCTGGAATCCCACGATGTGGTCCTGGGCCCCAGCAGTGACGGCGGGTACTGGCTGGTGGGGCTTAAAAAATCCCACGATATTTTCAGCGGGATGACCTGGGGGCACCCTCGTGTAATGGCGGAGACCCTCCGTAAGGTGCGCCGGCTGGGGTTAAGGCATGCCCGCCTGGCGGTTCTCTCCGATCTGGATACCCCCGCGGATCTCGAGGTCCTGCTCCCTCGGTCGGCCTGGCCCATGCCCTACCTGTCAGTGGTGGTGCCCACCCTCAATGAGGCCGCCAACCTTACGGCCACCCTGGCGCCCCTGGGAAGCCCCGATGTGGAGGTGTTGGTGGCCGACGGCGGCAGCAGTGACGCCACTCAGGGCATAGCCGCGGAGTTGGGCGCACGTGTTTTCAGCAGCCCCCCCGGGCGAGCGGTCCAGCAGAACAGCGCCGCCCGTCAGAGCCGGGGCACCGTGCTCCTCTTTCTGCACGCCGATACGCGGCTGCCCGAGGATTATCTGACTCACATTTTTGAAACCCTCATGGACCCCCATGTGACCCTGGGAGCCTTTCGCTTCGCCACCGACTATACCGGCCTGGGCATGGGCCTGATCACCTGGGCCACCCGCCTGCGGTCAACCTATTTCAAGCTTCCCTACGGTGACCAGGGGCTCTTCATGCGTCCGGATACATATGCCCAGTTGGGCGGTTTTCCCGAGGTGGCCATCGCCGAGGACCTGTTTCTTGTGCGTCAGGCCCGCCGGATGGGCAAGATCGAGATCGTACCCGCGGCGGCGGTCACCTCGGGGCGCCGCTGGCGCAGGCACGGGGTCTGGCGGACCACCTTGATCAACTACCTCATCGCGGGTGGCTGCCTGGCGGGGGTGCCCCCCAAATACCTGGCCTTTCTCTATGGGTCGCGCAACAGGCGTCCCGCTTCCGGTGCCATGCCCGGGGAGGAGTCATGAGCGCCAAAGGATCCGGTTCAGCACCCAAGCGCAGGCGCCAACGTCGCAAACGGCGTCCCCCACACAAAAGCCATAAACGGCCCCAGGTGCAAAAGGTCTCTCGGCCCAGGCCCCTGGCGGCCCTGGTGGCCAACACCGCCGGCGAGATCGTCGAATTGGAGGGCTATGGGGCGGTGGGGGCCGACGGCGCCGTGCTGGAGGTGCTGGACACGGACACCACCGTTGCCCTGCCCCATGGCAGCGAGATGATGCTCCTGCCGAACCGGCTGCCCATCGTTTGGGATCTGGCCGCCGACCGGATGGTGTGTTTAAGCGAGCATCCTGACTTCGAAGGGGAGGCCATCTTCCCGGTGGCGGCCTTCAACTCCCCCGGCTACGTTCTCACCCACACCTGCGCCCATGAAGCCCCGGTGGGCGGTGATGATCTGCCCCTTTTTTCATACGGAGCGGTGGGCTGGTATAGGGATGGGTTTCGTTCGGCGGTGCAGTTGGTGGACGCCGAGCCGCGCCAGGACCTGCGTCGCATGCCGGTTGAGGGGGTGACGGCGGGGGTTGCGGCCCTGCGCAAAAAGATGCCCACCAATCGCCTCTGCCGGCACCTCGAAAAGTGCGCCCTGACCTATGGTTGCCCGGCGGCTAAAAATTTTTTCCTGGGACGCTATGAAGCCCCCCTGCCCACGGCCGAGCGTTGCAACGCCCGCTGCCGGGGCTGCCTCTCCCTCCAGGAGGAGGCCAAGATCTCCCACAGCCAGGACCGCATCGCCTTCACCCCCACACCCGAGGAGATCGCCGAGATCGCCTGCTTCCATATCGGTCGGGTAAAAAAAGCCGTGGTCAGTTTCGGTCAGGGCTGCGAGGGGGACCCCCTCCTGGCCGCGGCGGTGGTTGGTCCGGGTATCCAGGAGATTCGACGCCACACGGACGCGGGCACCATCCACATGAACACCAACGGCAGCCTGCCCATGGTGCTGGAAGGGCTGCTGGATGCCGGTCTGGACAGCATCCGGGTGAGCATCAACAGTTTCCAGCCCGAGTGTTACGCGGCCTATTTTCAGCCGCGTAACTATGATTTTACGGATGTGATCGAGAGCATGGCCATGGCCCTGTCGAGAGGCGTGCACGTGGCCATCAACTACTTGAATTGTCCGGGCTTCAGCGACAACCCGGCCGAGGCCCAGGCCCTCCTGGCCTTTCTGGAACGCCACCCCATCCAGATGATCCAGTGGCGTAATCTCAACTTCGACCCCTTGCGCTATGTGGCCCTGATGGGCCAGGCCGCCCCCCAGGGACGCCCGGAAGGGATGCGGCACCTATTGGACCAGGTCCGCCACGCAGCGCCGCAACTCCGCTTCGGTTACTTCAACCCACCTAAAGCGCATTTCCTGAAATAGGGTCCTAACCAAAGAGGACACAGAGTGGGAGATGCGGCTGTTTGGGCCAGCGTTCTCTCCGTGTACCCTGTGTCCTTTGTGGTGAACTATCAGCTTTGAATCATCCTGCTCAATGTTCGATCCTCAGAACTTGAAGTCCCGCATCACCAGCGGCTGATGCCGCCTTCTTATACCGTCCGTTTCAGGACCGATACAACTTTATCGTGCAATCCGAAGCACCTGCAACCCCGCATCACCAGCGGCTGATGCCGCCTTCCTATACCGACCGTTTCAGGACCGATACAACTTTATCGTGCAATCCGAAGCACCTGCAACCCCGCATCACCAGCGGCAACATAGGCCCACTCATTACTCATCTCAACCGCTTCCAGGGAGCCGCCCACGGTGATCTGGCCGAGGGTCTCCGGGGTCTGGGGCTGGCGCACATCCACAATATTCAGATCATCCTCCCCGCTGCCGGCAAAGGCAAAACCGTTCTGGACCCCTAAACCATGGATGGCGGCATCCGTAATGAGGGTACCTAGCAGCGTGGGCGCCGAGGGAAGGCTCACGTCGACCACGGCCACGCCCTTGCCCGCCGCCAGGGCCACGTAGGCATAGGGGTAGGCCAGGGTGATGGCGTCGCCACCGTCTTCAAGAACCGCTTGGCCCACCAGTTCGGGTTGGGCGGGGGTGCTGATGTCGTAGATGGAGAGACCCGCCGCCGTGGTGATATAGAGATGTTTGCCCGAGACCCAGAGCTGGTTGCCCTTTATCCCGGTTTCCACCTGGTAGAAGATGTGCTGTGGGTCCTGGAAGAGAAAAACCACGAAGCCATCATTTTGATCCAGGGCGAACACAAAGGGCGGATAGGCGGCCACGGCGGTAAAGGCAGTCAGCTTGACGTCTGAATCGGGGTCGTTGAAGCTCGGAGAAACGGTCGCAACTATCTGGGGATCATCGGCCGTGCTCACATCGGCTACGATGAGCCCCTTATCGCCAGCGGCGATGAAGGCGTAAGGCGCCGCAGCAGCGATATCCAGGGCCGTAAACCCACTGGCATCCGCCAGGGTGGAGAGGACGCCGTCCAGGATCGGCAAGGCGGGGTCGCTCACATCAACGATGGCCATGCCGGCATTGCCGCTGGCCAGGTAGAGGTGGTCCGCCTGGCGGTCCAGGCGCTTCACATTGCCACCGATGGCCAGGCTCCCGGCCAGTTCGAGGGTCGGCGGCGCGGGACAGCCGGTCACCCACAGGGTGTCGCCGGCCACCTGACCGTCGCTCTCGGCGATCACCTCGAGGGTGTGCTCCAGGTCGGAAATGCTCCCATTGCCATAGGAGATCACATACTGGTTTTTCAAAAGGGAAGCCAGTTGGGCATAAATGTCGGCCAGGGCCGTGGGGTCCGGGGCGTAAAAGTAGCGGCCGCCGGTTCCGGCCGCCAGCTGGGCCAGGCTCTCGGTGTCGGCTTGGTTGAGGCCCACGGTAAAGACGGGTACGTTTTCCTCGCCGGCAAAGGTGATCAGCTCATCCAGGCTGTGTTGTGAGGCGTTGTCGATCCCATCGCTGATGGCCAATACGGCCCGGCGGCCCTCCCGTTGGGCTGTGTCGGCCACGGAACGATAGACGGCGTCGTATAGCATGGTCTGGGAGCCGCTGAAGGCCCAGGGTTCGGCGATGGCGGTCTTGAGAGCCGCTTTATTGGGCGTATAGGCCTGGACGACCTCTCCCAGGAGGGCGAACTTGATCACCTCGCCCCAATCTTCGCTTGCCATCTGATCCACGAAGGCGTCCGCAGCACCCTCCATCTGTCCGACGGCCTCAACCGTCATGCTGCCGCTATAATCCATCACAAAGGAGACCGATATGGGGGCGAATACCTCGGGCGCCCACTGGATATTGACCCCTTCTACCAACTCCCCGTTGGCGTAAATCGAAAAATCCTCTGGAGTGAGGGCCTCGATGGGTTGGCCTTGGGCATCGGTCACCGCCACGTAGGCCTTCAACTGTGGGCAGCTGTTCTGGGCCAGCTGATTGATGCTCAGGCTCATTTCCTCTGGCGTACTGCCGGTCTCGTCGTCAGGCGTACTGCCGGACTCGTCGCCAGGCGTACTGCCGGTCTCGCTGGCAACAGCGGTTGTGCCTCCCCCACCAGATCCACCTCCGCCACAGGCCATCAGAGGCAGTAGGAGAACCAAGAGCAGCACCAAGCGATGGGCGCCGATGAATGAGGTAAAGATTGATCCATTTATTGCTTTCATGACGAGCTCCTTTGTGTCCTGGGGCGACGTGTTTTGCCCTCATTAACAGCAAGGAGCTTGCCAAAGCGCCTGGATAAAATTTTAAACTACTGTTAATATTAAATAATATAGGAATTATGGAAAGCTTTATTTGGAGGAGTGGGTCTTTGCATATTGGGAAAAGTGGAATAATATTTCCTATTAATTTGGGCAAAAGGAAATAGATTACCCATTCTTTTCGGCTGCTGACTAATTCTTTATCTTATGGGGCTTAGGACAATACTGATTCAATGCCAATGGTGGACCATCGTCTGCAAATCAAGCTAAATATTGACAGCAGCGCGATTCTGCGTAGATTGGTAACTAGGGTGTTTAAGGAAACCCCAAAAAAGGATTGGCAGCCGGTACCTCATCCCCCCGCTTGGCCCGGCCTTGCGGCTGCCGGTCGACAACAGGGGGCGTTTGCACAAAGGGTCATTCACCAGCATTTCTGGTTGGCGGCATTTTTGGGCACTCCCCACTTGATCCATGAGGGGGTATCATGAGAACCCATATCAATCGACGCAAATCATTGCATTACCTGGACCGCCGCTCAGGGGAGGATCGTCGCAAGGTTTACAGCCTCAACTATTTTCTACGGGGGGGCACCGAGCGGCGCGGCGTCCTCGATCGCCGTCAGGCGATGGACCGCCGCCATCATACGCCTGTCCAACCCATTTCGCGCGAGCCGACTCTTAGTTGAGATCCCCTTCAGCGGTTGCGCACGTTTTTTTGGAGGAGTGTTGTTTGGCGATGCAAGGGTCGTTGCCGAGATCACCTTGCCCCTTGTTGTCTCAAAACAGCTTTACCCCCTTTCGTGTTTCCGTCCAATGGACAAATACTGGCCCCCTGCCTTTGCTTGATATTGTCTCACTGAAGATGCTAATGTAGTGCCCTCTAGGTATTCTAAGCACCCCCATCCCACTACCCGATAGCCGCCTTTGCGATACGGAACCCCATGCGATTCAATAACTTCTGGGCCTACAGCCGCATCATCTGCTCCACGGGCTTTCTGAAAGCCGTCCTCGCCACTCGTCGCAACGTCCTTGCTGCAGAGCGGGGCGCAACGCCGCCACACGGCCCATACATGGCCGAGTTGGACATCACCTATCGCTGCAATTGCCGCTGCCAGATGTGCCAGCGCTGGCAGGACCCCCGTCGGGGGGAGCTGACCCTGGAGGAGTATCAAAAGCTGGCTGCCACTTTAGGGCGCATGGGGGCCCACCAGGTGAGCGTCGCCGGTGGGGAACCCCTGGTGCGTCCAGATGTGTTCGACATCATCCGCGCCTTCTCCAGCCGGGGCATGTCGGTGAATCTGTGCACCAACGGTCTCTTGCTGGAGAGCCGTCATCAGGCGGTCTGCGACAGCGCCCCCACCTGCGTCACCGTGAGCTTGGACGGGGCCACGGCCGAGAGTCACGACCGCATCCGCGGCCGTGAGGGTGCTTACGAGAGGGCCGAGAAGGGGATCCTGGCCATGTTGCGCCATCCACGCCGCAAACGCCCCATCATTCGGGTGCGTATGACGGTCAACGCCCTCAACCAGGGGGAGATCGGTGCCTTCTACCATCGTTGGAAGGATGTGGCCGACGACGTTCTCCTGCAGCCCGTCCACGACTGCGACGACACCTTCTATGAGATCCGCGGTGATACCGCTGGGAGGATCGATCCAGAGATTGTGGCCGGCCAGACTCGGGGAACCCCCTGGGAGAGGGACGGATATGTCGGCCGCTGGATCGACGCCATGCGCAAAGGGGAGGCCTTCCCCTGGCAGACCTGCTACGCCGGCGTCATGATGGGACGCATCGACCCCTGGGGCAACCTCTACCCCTGCCTGGAACAGCATGTGCGCATCGGATCGATCCGCGAGACCCCCTTTGAAACCCTCTGGCGCGGGGCAGCGTTCGAAGCCGAGCGCGATCGCCTGGCCCATCGTCGCACCTGCCGCTGCTGGTACAACAACACCGGTGTGATTGGCCATTACGGGCGCCTGCTGAAAGCATCTGGCGGGGGCTACCTTAACAATGGGGGGGGACGATGAAGTGGGTGGCCGCGGAAATCGTCTTCGACGGATCTGATAAGGGGCTCGTGGCCGAGCTCATCGCCACCTTTTTTTTCGATCTGGGCCTCAAAGGGGTGGTCATGGACGACCCCGACCTGGAACCCGTCGAGGGGTGGGGGGGTGACGCAGTTGAACGGCCCGCCGAGCACGCAGTCACCGGTTATTTTGAAGATGACGCCCGCACGGCCCAGCGCTGCCAGACTTTGGAAGGGGCCCTGGAACGCCTTTCCGGCGAGCAGGGTTTTGATTATGCGCTGAATTACACGCGAGTGGACGAGGCCGACTGGGCCGAGGCCTGGAAAGAGTTCTTCTACCCCGAGAAGATCTCTCCCGGCCTGGTGGTCAAGCCCTCCTGGCGCGCCTACGATCCACAGCCCGGCGAGATTATCATCGAGATCGATCCGGGTATGGCCTTCGGAACCGGCACCCACCCCACCACCATCATGTGCCTCAGGCTAATCGAAAAATATCTCCGACCGGGCAGTGATTTCCTGGACATCGGCACCGGATCGGGGATTCTGATGATCGCCGCGGCCAAGCTCGGGGCCCAGACCGTGGTGGGGGTTGACAACGACCCCACGGCGGTGGGCGTGGCCCGCAAGAACTTGGCGGTCAATGGTATCGAGGCCTCCCGAAAAAAGGTGCTCTGCGGCAGCCTGGTGACCGAGATCGACTCCGCTTTCGAGTGGGTCAGCGCCAACATCCTGGCCGAGGTGATCGTGGACCTCGCCCCCGACCTGCCGGCGGTGATGAAACCCGGCGGCTGTGTGATCTGTTCGGGCATCATCCAGCCCAAGCAGGCTGAAGTGGCCGCCAGCCTGGAAAGCGCCGGACTGGAGATCCTCGAGACCCTCACCCAGGAGGAATGGGTGGCCATCGTAGCGCGGCGGGGGGCTTAGACTGAAGTGCACCCGTAAACCGCAGGGGCGTGATTAAAATTACGATTGGGTTTTTCACATTCGTCACCTTTTCAACAAAAGAAATTTTTGGGAGGAAGCCTTGTTAACTTGGCGAATTCAATTTGCAATTGTTGTTTTCTTGTCACTCATTGCATCAACCCCATCTTCCAATGCCCAAGAGGAAATTGAAGATTTTATCGATATTGCAGAATCGAATGGTAAGATTATCGCTATCATTGAGGGCAGGAAGACAATTCCCCTTGAGCTGGGGATTAATGAGACGGTGCTATGGAGTGACTCAAGCGGCTATTTAGGAGCGTTTTTAACAAATGCTCGTTTTTTAGTGGCATCCACCTCATCGGATGCCTGGCAAGTACTGCCCTTGAAGTTGAACGAATCAGAAAATGGCGTGGCGTCTCTATCGCCAAATATTGCACTGCTGGTAACTGGAGCGCGTGCGGTCGGTTTCGATGCAACTTCCAATCGATTTGTTGAAACGCCACTTCCTATCCACGACGAGCTCCTTGCAGCGCAAGCCGAAAAAACAATTGCGGTAGTGGTTACCTCCAGCCGGGCTTTCGGTTTTGCTATAGAGGCATCGACTTTCGCTGATATTCATCTTCGAGTTAAAGAAAGCATTGAGGAGATAAAGGCAACCTCAAGCAAAGTAGTAGTTCGCACCTCTGATCGTTTGTTGACCTTCGACGCCAATGGCTCTGCATGGAATGAGCACAAGTTTTAACCCATCCTTGAGACCATAGTTTTCAGATCGTTTACACAATACCTTTTCTTCCAATAATGAGAAAGAGAGTTTGTAATGAGAATGAAATCTTTTATTTTGGCACTGCTGCTTTTTATTTCTCTGACCTGCGTGGCTTGGGCGGGGGAACCCACTTACACTCAGGGCGTCAACATCTTTATCGAAACGGGCGTAACCCAACCGGATAGGGTCCCCACTTGGTATGCGCCCATGGTCGCCATGCCCCATGCACCGGTTTTCGAAATCCTTGCAACAAAGGGAACTCAAGGCCGCTATTATCAGCGCACCTATGCGGTCACCCTAAAAGATATGATTAAATGGCATGGCCATGACTGTGAGGGAACCACCCATGCGGCGAATATTATGAAAATAATATTCGAGATCCTATTTCCCGATGGAATCATCGACAGAAGCGTTATCAAGGGAATTTCGGGGACCGGGCCCTGTTGGTCAGATGCGGTCGCTTTTCTGACCGGGGCCCGCATTCAATATGGCAATCTTGGCTATTTCAAAAACAAAGAATACAATCATGCCATTATCCTCTACCGGGAGGACACTGAGGTCGCTGTTTTAGGGACATGGAAAAAGGGGATCAATAATATACCCGGTGAACCCGTGGTTCTGCCGGGAAAAATCAATTGGACGCCAAAGGTCAACATGCAGGATGTAATTGATCTTAAAAAGGAAGTAAAAAGTTCGAAGGGTCATCCAACACCCTATCAGGTCGATCTTTTGCGCTATTATCAGTGGAAACATGTGAACGATGTCCTCAGCCATCCGTTGAACGAAAGTTATCAAGCGGAGGTTATTGAAAACTTTAAGTGGGAGGAGTGGGCCGACGACACCAAGAAAATGGCCAAACCCTTTGGCCGCTCGGACATCCGTTTGAAAAATTATCCCTATCGCGACAAGCCTGTATTGGAAAAGAAGTAACCCCCCAATGCCTATCAATAAAACAGCGCCCCTCACTCGAAATGGAGCGAGGGGCGCTGTTTCTCGCTGGACGCTGACGTTGACTAGCTGCAGATTGATTTCGGATCAGCGAATCGAAAAGCTCGCCCGCCACATGCGCCCGTCACGACGCACGATCACATCGTCGGGGCGGATTTTGACCACGCTATAACCTTCCACGCTGTCCCCCTCGTGCAGCACGTTGTTGTTTATAACCGCAATGCTCTTGTCAGCCGTTTGCGCCCAGGAGATGGCCTGGAGCTTGATGGGGCTGTTCTCTTCGAGCTTGGGCACATTGGCGTAGGGATCCGGGGGCGCCTCGGGAATATTCTCTTCTCTTATCGCTGCCGCTTGGGGCCCGGGTACGGCCGGTTGGGGTTGTGCGGCAGGCTTTTGCGTCGGTGCTTCCTGGGGGGGCGTTTTCAGCGCTGGTTCAGGGGCTGGGATCGGCACCGTTGGCTTCGCTGCGGTCACAGGGGCGGAGGGTTGCGGCAACGGCTTCTCCTCCGGAGCAACTGGCGGGGCTTCCGCCGGTGTTTGGGTTGGCGCAAGCTTATTTGCCATAGGTTTAGCCATTGGCTCTGGTTTGGGCGCAGGGACGTTCACGGCCTTTGGCGGTAAGGCATTTGAGGGGGCCTCAGCAACAACTGGCGCCTGTGAGCTACCTTTTTGAGCGGTGCGTCGCGTAGGCGGTGCAGTCGGCGCCGGGCTTACCTCAGGCGCTTTTTGCGATCTATATTCGGCTTCCGCCGCAGCGTTCGTCGCAGATGTCGCCGCTTCTGCCGGAGCTTTGGGCTGGAGGGGTTTTTCCGGTTTGGGATCACCGGGTTGGCGGGGGGGGAATACCTTGGGCATAGGCAAACGCTCCTCGGGGGCTGTGGCCACTTTGGGGGGCGCTGCGGGAACTGGCTGACCCTGGGGTTGGGTGGTTGTCGGAGGCGCTGCCGGGCGCAGGAGAAAAAACAGGACCAATCCCAATCCCACAAGACTGGCGCCAATGCCAATACCGGCCCAAATGCGGCGCTTGGTCGACACTGGCGGATCGGCGGGCCTGTCCCTCATGGTCTGAAAGGCGGCGGCCGTTTCAGCGGATTGGGTTTCCTGTTCGAGTTTTTTAAGCGCTTTCAGAATGGTGCTCACGGGGCGTCCTCTTGTGCGGCCGGAGAGCAACGGATGCGCTGCGTCCGGTCTATGATTCACGAGCTTAGGCGTGGCTGCCAGAGTTTGGGATTGTCATTGTAAAGGCTGATTTTGGTCAAGGGTCCCACCAGGCCGTCGACGCCAAGGCCATATTTGAGCTGAATCTGGCGAACGGCTTGCTCGGTGAGGTCGTCATAGGCGGGAGCGATGGCGATCTCGGTATGTCCCATGTCGCGCAGGAGCAGTTTAAGGGCGATGATGGCCTCGGGTGCGCTGCTCACGGGAATGGTTCCCGGATCAGAAAGAAAATCTTTCCAGAACAGGTAGATGGGCCCGCTCAACTGGGCCATCAGCTCGGGGATGGCCACCTCTAGTTCCCTGGGTTCGGTCAGGCTACCGCTGCGGATAGTGGCTTTGTTGGCCGTCAGGGCGGTGAGCACGACAAAGCCCGCCTCAGGACCTTGGGGGCGGCGCAGGGCTAGGATGGCGGGTCGGTTGAGGCGCCGCACCAGGGCAAGATCGCCGGTGATGACCTGAACCTGGAGATCATAGCGCAGGGCCGAGAGACGGAAGAAGGTGGCCGCATTGCCGGTGCCGAAGTCCGATACGATTTGCCCCGGTGAGATCTGCCAGAGGTTGAGTAGGTGGACCAGGCTTGCGCGGCGGGACTGACTCGGGTTCAAATTCGCAACGACCTGCGACCATGGCTGACTGGATGTGGGCACGGGCGCAACCGCTGTGGCTGTTTGCGGGGCCGTGGTGTCGATGATGGGGTAGCTCTTCACCCTTGCCTGGGCGCTGCCAGAGCCAACTCGGCCAAAGGAGGCCTGTCGAGTGTAATACAGCTGGAGGGCCAGTTGCAATACCAGCAGCATCAGCAGAAGTACCCCCAGGATGGTGGCCCAGGCGGGTATACTGGCTTTCACCTGGGGGCGCCGGGTGGGGAGTTCGGGCTCGAGCTCTTTGATCACGGTGCGCAGGATGGCGGGGGTTACCTTGGTTTTATTCTGACCATAGGCGGCCAGCAGGGCTCGGTCGCAGATGATGTTGATGCGCCGCGGTACGCCTTCGGAGAATTTATAGATGACCCGGTGGGCGGCGGCGCTGAAGAGGTCCAGGTTTTTCTGGGCGGCGATGCTGATGCGGTGGTCTACGTAGGCGCGCGTTTCCTCACGATCTAGGGGCACCAGATAACAGGTCAGATTGATTCGCTGGCGAAGTTGGCGCAGATCATGGCGCTCGAGTTTTTCACTGAGTTCGGGCTGGCCCACAAGGATGATCTGGAGGAGCTTGGTGCGGGTGGTCTCCAGGTTGGAGAGCATGCGGATCATCTCGAGATTGGCGGTGCTCAGGTTCTGAGCCTCGTCAATGAAGAGCAGGATCCGTTTACCGTCGATTCGTTTTTTTATCAAAAAGGCGTTGAGATCATCGAGGAGATCTTTAAGCGTCGCATTCCCGTTGCGGCTACGGATGCCGAACTCGGTGTTGATGGTGCGTAGCAGCTGCAGGGTTTCTAGGCGGGGGTTGAAGATATAGGCCGATTCGGTGTTCTCCTTGAGGTTGTCAAGGAAGACACGACATAGGGTGGTTTTGCCCGTGCCCACCTCGCCGCTGATCTCAACGAAACCGTCCCCCTCGCTGGTGGCGTACGTGAGGTGGGCCAGTGCATCCTCATGGCTTTTCCCCAAATAGAGATAGGCTGGATTGGGCACCAGCTTGAACGGTTTTTCCTTGAAGCCATAGTAAACGTTATACATGGACGGCGTCCCTGAAGAAGTCAAATAGGCGGTACACTTTGGAAGCCATTACCGTATCAGGATCCGAGTTGATTCGTATACGACACAAATCGCTGTTGCTAAGACATGAAACGACTCGGTTTGCCAATGGCACTGCTTGGCATTTGCACCAGCAAATGCCAAGCTGTCGCTCCGCGACAGCCACACTATGTCAAAGATTAGGATAGGGTTCAAGTCTGGTCCGGCGAGCAATTGTCGTCTGGAAACCCGTCGTCGTTGTTTAGCCAGCTTTCTGAACCACCTTGGAAGCCGGCACGAGGGTCACCTTACGCCTCAGGTCGGGCAGGCCGGCCTGCATCAGTTCGATGGTCAGGGGGTGTGGGTGGGCGATTCCGATGGCGTAGCCCTGGGCATAGGCTCTTTTGACGAGGCGTTCGAGTTGTTTGCGGATGAAGTCGGCATCTTGGAAATGGTCGATGAAGATGTCGCGTTCGGCAAATAAAAGGTGCAGGCGTTCGGCCGATGGGCGGCCGACGGTCGCCGTTGTGGTGCGACTGTCCACATAGTAGAGCCCCCTGCTCTTGAGGCGTGAGAAGATCTGCCGCATCTGGGGAGCCAGGGTGCTCAAGCGTGAGCCCATATGGTTGTTGACGCCTCTGACGTGGGGAATGCCGGCTAGATCGGCGTCCAACTGGTTCAGCAGTTCGTCGGGCGTCATGCCTGCCAGCAGGGCTCCCGGTCCGGGGCGCACCGTGGGGAACTCCATGGGTTCCATGGGCAGATGGAGCATAATTTCATGGCCCTTGGCGTGGGCCTCGGCGCTGATTTTATTGGTATAGGGGCCTTCGGGCAGGATGCTGAAGGTGAAGGTGCCCGCCATGGCGAGGAAGCGCTCCGCCAGTTTGAGGTCGTAGCCCAGGTCGTCGATGATGATGGCCACCAGGGGCAACTGCTTCCCCGGTGGAGGCGATACCGATTCCGGCAGCGGCTTGGGCGTGGGTACCGGATCAGGCGGCGTATTCTTGTCAAAGACCTCATAGGTGGGGATCGGGTGACGCACTGCTGCCGCGGAAGGGGCTTTTGCTTTGGCCGTTACCTTGGCACCAGGCGTTGGCTCCGATGCTGTGGGTTGAGTCATCTGGCCGTAGGGGGCCCTTAAAAGCAGATGGTGGCCCATCACCCCGGCCACCACCACCAGCATCAGCAGAATCACCAGACCCAGGCTGGCCTTGAAAAGCTGCCAACTCAACTGGGTCTGGTTTTTGGTCCGCTTGCTGCGACTGCCTTTGGCCTTGACCGGGCGTTTGGTCTTGGTCTGGCCGCTGCGCCGTTTGGGCGCGGGGCGCCGGGCAGTCTTTTTAGCCATTTTTCAACTGGGTGAAGATATCGTAGGAGATGAGCATGTCCAGTGCCCTGCGTACCTGCTGGTCTTTGAGAAGCTCATCGTCTTCTACGGGGCTGTGCCTAGATTCCAGGCGCAGCTGGCGATCGCTCTTCTCTTTTGGGGTTTCGCTCTCACCCTCGGCGTTGAGGTGGTTCTTGAGATCTTTCTCCTTGAGCAGGTTCTCGCTCTTGGTCTTGGCTTCATCGACACGGCCGGCGATCACTTCGATGTCGGGAACGACGCCCTTGGCCTGGATGGAGCGCCCGCTGGGGGTGTAGTAGCGCGCGATGGTGAACTTGAGTCCGTAGCCGTCCCGCAGGGTCTCAACGGTTTGTACGGAGCCCTTACCGAAGGAGGTGGTGCCCATGATAAGGGCGCGTTTTTGGTCCTGGAGGGCGCCGGCTACGATCTCGGAAGCGCTGGCGCTGCCGCCGTTGATCAGAACCACCAGTGGGTAGTTGCGCGGCGTGTCGTCCACATGGGCCTTGAATACCTTGGTATGCTTTTTGAGGCGCCCCTTGATGGAGAGGATTTCTCCCTCCTCCAGGAAGATATCTGAGATCTGGATGGCCTGGCTGAGTATACCGCCGGGGTTGTCGCGCAGATCGAGCACCAACCCCTTGAGGGGCGTCTCGCCGCCCTCTAATTCCTTGAGCGCTTTGAGTAGATCCTCGCTGGTGTTGTCGCGGAAATTGGTGACCCACACATACCCATAACCCGGTTTGAGCAGGGCATGCTTGACGCTGTCGATGGGGATCACATCGCGGACGATGTCGAAGTCCAAGGGCTCGGTCTCTCCTTCGCGCAGGATGGTGATGACCACCTTGGTGCCCTTGGGGCCGCGCATGCGTTTGACCGCTTCGCGCAAATCTTCGGTGGTTTCGCCGTCCACTTTGACGATCTTGTCGCCGGCCTTGATACCAGCCTTATAGGCGGGAGTGCCCTCGATGGGCGATATCACCGTCACCAGGTTGTTGCGCATGGTGACGTGGATGCCGATCCCGGTGAACTCCCCGTGGGTGTCGATCTGCAGCTCTTTAAACGCCTCAGGCGGCAGCAGGGCCGAGTGGGGGTCCAGGCTGCCCACCATTCCACGCACGGCCTCCTCGATCAGTTTCTTGGTGTCCACCTCATCGACGTAGTTGTTCTCGATCAGCTCGATGACGTCCGAAAAGACTTTCAAGCCTTCGTAGGTCTCCTCGTTGTCAGTGGCGGAGAGGTCTCGGTAGAATCCTTGTCCAAAGGTCCAGCCGGCCACGATCAGAAGGCCCACCAGCCATATTCTCAACCAATTTTTCTTTGCTGCTGCCATTATCCATCGACTCCTTTTTTACGGTCAGATGCGGCTCTGTCGGTTGTGCGTAGCCACGGCAGAGGATCCATGGGTTTGCCATGATGACGGATTTCAAAATGCAGGCCCGGGCCCGCCAGCGTCGCCGTGTCCCCCACTGTGGCGATGACCTCGTCTGCATCCACCGACTCGCCCCGGGCTTTGAAGAGCGCTTCCAAGTGGGCGTAGACGGTGTAGTAGTGGTCACCGTGGTCTATGATCAACATATTGCCGTACCCTTTGAACCAATCGGCAAAAAGGGTGGCGCCATTCGCTACCGCATGGATCGGTTCACCCCGATCGGCCCTGATGAGGACCCCACTGCGGAAATTCATCACGTTGAACTCGGCGTTGCGATAATGGCCATAAGAACTCACAATTTTACCGCTCACCGGCAAATTTAGCAATCCTTTTAACTTATTAAAGGGCTGAGGCTTCTCGGCCGCCTTTGGGGCGGGTGCCGTGAGGGGCTCAGGCGGTGTCAGCGCCGCCAACCTCGTTTCCGCCTCGCCTGAGGCTTTTTCAATAGGCGTCTTCGCTTCAGCTTCGGACGCCGGTATCGCCTGCTGAGCCACTGGCATCGTCAGGCGCGTGATGGTGGCATCCAACTTCCGGGCAGAGGCTTGCAGCCCCTTTATGAGGTGGTTTTGCAGAGACTCTTTGCCCTTGATATTCGCCAGCATGGAGGTGCGTTCCGTCAGGCTGCGTGTAAGGTCGGCCAGCTCCTGTTTCAAGGTCTGCTCGAGCTGTACGTGCTCGCTGCGGCGGGTATTGAGCTGGACCAAAAGGTCCGCCTGACGCTGGCGGTCTGCGGCAAGATCGTCCAATGTCCGCCGATCCGCTTCTAATACCGTAGCCAGGGCGGTCTTGCGCTTGAGAAAATCCATCCAGGATTCGGCGTTGGCCAGTACCGGCAGCGTCCCCAGGCTGTTGAGTTGATAAAGGGCGCGCACCCGCCGGCCGGCATAGGCGGCATTGGTCTCAACGCGGGCGTCGAGGGTGGCCAGCTCGCCGGTTTCAATCTGGATGCGCTTTTCCAAAGCGCCGAGATCCGCCTCGGTGGCCAGCATCTGTTGGCGTTTGTTGTTGACCTGCCGCTCGGCCTGGTCAACGGCGTTCACCAGGGCCATCTCCTGATCCTTCATGGCGATCAGCTCGGCCGTGGAGCTTTTGAGCTGCGCCTCGATCTCCTCCCGGCTTGATGGCTGGGATGTGGCCGCGGTTTCTCCGCCACCCTCCTCAATGAGGGGAACCTCATCTATGAGGCGGATGTAAGCCGCTTCATTAAGAATATAGCCGCTGTGCTTATTGTGGCGTACCTTAAGCCAGTCGCCCCTGCGGCCCAGGATGGTCACCAGGGCCCCCCGCTCCAGGGTTTTTATGGGGCGGGTTTTTTTATCCGGCCCGCTGCGCATGGTCAGATCCATCACTCGGATAAAACCGGTCTCTGCGGCCCTGGTCACGGATGAAAACGGCGTCAAGAGCCCCACTGCCATGAGGAGGATCAGCAGCCCGCGGGGAAATTGTCTGCGTTTATTGTGCATCTTTTGTAAGCATCGCCACTTCGGTATAATTATTAAGCTTTGAGGTATTGTTTCATGGATACCAGACAGCCCAGGGCGCCCACGGCCATTCCGGCAACCATTACTGCCACACTCCAATACCACGGGAAGAAGCTCAAGGGTGGCAGGGATCCATAGAGGCTCTGTTTGATCTGTCCGGCGATACCGCCGTAGATCCCCAGGAGGACGGCCAGACCCAGCAGGCTGCCTACAGCCCCCAGGAGCATGGCGCAGATATAAAAGGGCGCCTTGATGAAGCCGTCGGTGGCACCCACCAGGCGCATGATTTCGATTTCGTCGCGGCGGTTGTAAACCATCAGACGGATGGTGTTGGCCACAATGAGGATGGCCGCCACACTGAAGATGCCCCCCAGGCCATAGCCCACCAGTTTAAAGAGGTTGAAAATGGTCGAGAAGCGCTGCAGCCATTGTTGCGCGTAGAGAACCTGACTGACCGCCGGGAGGGCTTCGATCTCGGCGGCAATACGTTCCAGGTGGCCATCGCCCTCATGGGCCGAGGGGCGGAAGGTCAGCTCGAAGGCGTCGGGCAGGGGGTTGTCCCGTAGGTGGTCGAGCACCTCGGCCTGCTTTTGCAATTGGGCTTTGAGGGTCTTGAGGGCCTCTGCGCGGGGGATGAAAAGCGCTTCTTCCACACCGGCGATGGTCTTGATGCGGAACTTAAGGTCAAGGCGTTGGGCATCGCTGAGGTCCGATTCCAGGTAAACCATCATACGTATGCCCTGCTGCCAATCCAAGAAGAGATTGTTGACGTTGTGAAAAAACAGACCGAAGGCCCCGGTGATGATCACGGCCAAAGTGATAGTAAAGATGGTCATCACGTTGAGAAAACGGTTTTGGGCGATGTCCCTAAGGGCGCGGTTAAACGACGGGGGCATGGCTCGTTCTTACTCCCAGTTCCGGCAGCGGCTGCAGGCGGCCGTCCTCCAGACAGATGACCCGGTCCTTGCTGGCCTTGATCAGGGCGATATCATGGGTGGCCACGATGACGGTGGCCCCTCGTTGGTGAAAGTGGCGTAAGAGTCCAATGATGGCGTCGGCCGCCGCAGGGTCTAGACTGCCCGTGGGCTCGTCGGCCAGGATGATCTTCGGGTCACCGATGACGGCCCGGGCGACTGCCACGCGCTGCTGCTCACCGCCGGAGAGGCTCAGTGGCAGGGCGTTGCCGCGGTCGCCCATCTCCACCATGCGCAGGATGGCGCCCACCTTCTTTTGAATGAGGCGCTGGCGCACCCCTTGGGCTTCGAGAACCAGGGCTACGTTGTCGTAAACGGTCTTGGTGGGGATCAATTTATAGTCTTGGAAGACGATGCCGAACTTGCGCCGCAGGGTCGGTACGCCGCGATGCCGGACGCGGGCAAGGTTGACGCCGTCGATGAGGATCTGACCTTCACCGGTGGTTTCGGCCAGGTAGAGCAGCTTGAGCAGCGTGGACTTGCCCGCGCCGCTTGGACCGGTTACGAAGAGAAACTCGTTGGGAACCACATCGAGGCTGATGTCGGTAAGCGCCATCTTTTTACCATAGCGCTTGTTCACATGAAACATGCGAATCAACGCGCCGGTGTCGCCGTTTGCACTCATGGGGGCGCTGGCGCTCATAAGCCCCCCGATCCGGATCGGGCGCGGGGAGCAACCCATGGGTCACAGGGGGTCGACCTAATGGCAGGACGATCAGAAAATACTTGCAATCCAAATACTTTCCGGCAGGAGGCGTGTTGATACGTGTTTCGTTGACACTCGGTTGCCATTGTTGCTACAAAGCCGTCAGAGTTCAGGGAGTGCTGTCTCCAGTTTTCCCTGCTCAAAAGCCTTCACTGAACCCACACAACGGCTTTTTCCAATCAGTGGAGGCTTTTCTTATGGCGTCCACCCGCAATCGGCACCTCTCAGAAGGCGGGTTCGCCTTGAACGCAAGCGAGATTTACCATTTCTGGACGGACGCTACATAATTAACCCTATAAAATCAAGATTTTATTTGATTCAGGCCCCAGTCTTGGGCCTGGAGAGGGGCATCCATGAAGGCTGAACTGATTCGCCTGCTGTGTGAAAAATCCTTTAAATACAGCGAGACACCGTCGTTCAAGCTGGTCTCCGGCGCCACCAGCCACTTCTACGTCAATTGTAAACCCACCACCCTGAGCGCCCGGGGCATGTTCCTGGTGGGCCAGCTCATGTTCGCCGCCATTAAGGAAGCCGGCCTGGATGGCGTCGGCGGCTTGACCTTCGGGGCCGATCCCATCGCCGTGGCAACGGCCTTTGCCTCCGAGCTCAACGGGGCCCCCCTCAGCGCCTTCTCCATCCGCAAGACCCAGAAGGACCACGGCATCGTCAAGTGGATCGAGGGAGATCTGGCAGCGGGCCAGCGGGTGGCGGTGATCGACGACGTGGCCACCACCGGCGGTTCCACCATCAAGGCCATCGAACGCGCCCGCAGCGAGGGCTTGGAGGTGGTCAAGGCGGTGGTGCTGGTGGATCGCCAGGAAGGCGGATTGGAAAACATCGCCCAGCATGTTCCGGATGCGAGTGCACTGGTGACGCGGGATGAGCTGATGGCGGAGTGGAGGGGATAAATTGATCAAATGTCAGGTAGCACCTATCGGTGCAACCTGACCTAAGCATCTGTCAGAAAGCGCTATTCGTCCGGATGTAGGTCAGGATGCGAGCCTATCGAGTTTCCTGACAATACCCTTTGATTGTTTCTAAGCCGGTGGAACCTATGTAGCGCAGGCGAACCTGCCCACCAATGTCGGTTTTGGTATCCCGCTTGGGAGGCAGCTTAACGATATCCCTACTCCGGGGGAATGTAGGTAGCGCAGGCGTTTTCCGATTCCCAGGTGGTCACCCGTGTCACGCGCACGCCGGGGATATCGAGCTTTTTGGTCAACTCTTCGGCGATGAAGAGCGCTATGTTTTCCGATGAGGGCGGGTAGGTTTCCGTGTCGAAGTACTCCAGCTCATTGAGGAATTTGTGGTCCAGGCGCTTCATAATCTCTTTTACGTGGACCTTAATCTCCCCGAAATCCACCAGCACCCCGGCATTATTGAGGCGTTCACCCCCCACACAGACCTCCACCTTCCAATTATGACCGTGGAGGTTCTCGCATTTTTTTGCCACCATCTGCAGTTGGTGGGCGGCGGCGAAATGGCTGACGACTTTCAATTCGAACATGGGCTTGAATCTCCTTGGCGGGCTGGCATAGGCGTAACGGTTGAGCGACTATCAGTATCACAATATCAATTATTATAGACTATTAAACTTCACTTATGGCCAATTCAGAAAGAGTGTATCTCCCCCGAGTTCAAGGCGGTCGACAATTTCAAACCGGAGGCAGACTAGACGTATGTTGAGGATTTGAAATTGTCACCCAACGAAGAGATACGGGTGAGAGGTGCCTTTTCTGGATAGGCAATCAGCGGGCAGCGCTCTTCTCACCCTTCAAAATATTCTTCAGCTTGGTGGATATTTTTTTCTCTTCGATTTTGGCGAACTCTTTGAGCAGGCCTTCCTGTTTCTTGTTGAGACCCGTGGGGGTCTTGACATTGACCTGCATCACCTGGTCCCCACGGTGACCGTTGCGCAGGGAGGGGATGCCCTCTCCCCGGAAGCGCAGCACATCACCTGGCTGGGTGCCCTTGGGGATGGTGAGTTTCTTCTCCCCCGTGAGAGTGGGGACTTTGATGGTGTCTCCTAAGGCCGCCTGGATAAAGGAGATGGGAATCCGGCAGATCACGTCGGTGTCATCCCGCACAAAAAGTTCGTGTTCCTCCACGTTGATGAAGACATAAAGGTCGCCATTGGGTCCCCCCATGGCGCCGGCTTCACCCTCGCCGGTGAGGCGCAGGCGCGACCCGCTGTCCACCCCGGCAGGGATCTTAACCGCCACCTTTTTGTTGACCAGAATGCGGCCCTGCCCATGGCACTCCGCGCAGGGGTGAGTGATCACTTGGCCCTGGCCACGGCAGTGGGGGCAGGTGGTGCGCACGGTGAAAAAGCCCTGGCTACGGGAGACCTGGCCGGCGCCCTGACAATGGGGGCAGGTGTCGGGGCTGGTGCCCGCTTCGGCGCCGGTGCCCGAACAGGTGGGGCAACTGGCTGTTTTTTCCAAGCGGATCTCTGTTTCGGTGCCGAAGGCGGCATCCAAAAAGCTCAGGCGCAGATCATAGCGCAGGTCGGCCCCCCGCTGGGCGCGGGAACGCGAGCGGCGTCGCCCGCCGCCACCGCTAAAACCGAAAAAATCCTCGAAAATATCGCCGAAACTCGAAAAGATGTCTTCAAACCCGCCGAATCCCGAGAAGCCTTGGCCCTCCAGGCCCTGGTGGCCGTACTGATCGTAGATTTGACGTTTCTGAGGATCCCGCAGCACCTCGTAGGCTTCTGCGGCTTCCTTGAAGTTGTCTTCCGCGACTTTGTCGTCGGGGTTGCGGTCGGGGTGGTATTTGAGGGCCAGTTTGCGATAGGCCGCTTTAAGCTCAGTCTCGGAAGCTGTACGTTCGGTACCGAGGATTTCGTAATAGTCCCGCTTGGTTGTCATCTGCTGTCCTAATTGCCTCTGCCTGTAAGAACCATCAACCGGTTTGGTCAGGTGGGGGTTATTATGTTATTACTTCGGGCCTCGAAATAGTGATCAATACTAATGCAAAAACAAGGGTTGTCAATGAGATCCAGCGAGCTTCCATTTGTCCAGTCCATGTTTGATACCATCGCCCCACGCTACGATCTGCTCAATCGCTTGCTGAGCATGCGCCAGGATGTCATGTGGCGCCGCAAGCTGGTGGCGGCTATGGATCTGCCTCCCAGGGGGCACCTCCTCGATGTGGCCTGCGGCACCTGTGACGTGGGTATTCAGGCGGTTCGTACCCTGGGCCCCGGTATCCGCGTGACGGGCGTGGATTTCAGCACCCGCATGCTGGCTCTGGCCCACCGCAAGATCACCGCCGAGGAGCTGGCGAATCAGATTCAGGTCGCCGCCGGCGACGCTTTTGACCTGCCCGTCGTCCCAGGAGGCTTCGACGCCCTCAGCATCGCTTTCGGCATCCGTAATCTTCAGGACAAGGCCGGCGCTTTGGCCGCCTTCCATGATCAGCTCAAGCCCGGTGGCGTCCTCGCCGTGCTTGAGTTGGCCACCCCTCCGCCGGGGATCGCCCTCTCCCTTTACCTATTATATTTCCGCCGTCTGCTACCCCTCATCGGTGGCCTTTTCTCCCGCAACCGGGCGGCCTATACCTACCTCCCCGATTCAGTCCTTAAATTTCCCCGGCCGCCGGAGTTTGCCCGCCTGATGAGGCGGGCCGGCTTCACCGAGGTGGCCTGGCGGCCCCTGAGCCTCGGCATCGCCACGCTTTTTCGAGGACGCAAAGCTTAGGCGGAACTATCCGCATCATTTCCTGCTCAGTTCACCACGGGCCTTCTAAGTATCGTATCCTTTTGCCAAACCCGGTCATCTCGTCGGGGGTAGCCGATGTTGTAGTGCAGGCCGCGGCTCTCCTTGCGGTGCAGGGCGCTGGTGATGATCAGCTCGGCCACCACCGCCAGGTTGCGCAGTTCGATGAGGTCCGGGGTGACTTTAAAATCCCAATAGTACTCGCGAATCTCGCGCTGGATGATCTCCATTCGCCGCTTGGCTCGCGCCAGGCGCTTGTCCGAGCGCACAATCCCCACGTAGTTCCACATGAAGCGGCGGATCTCGTCCCAGTTTTGAGTCACCATGATCTGTTCGTCGCTGTCCGTAGTACCCACTTCATCCCAGGATTCGACACCGACCTCGGCAAAGTCGCCCCGGCGCAGTTCCTCAATGGCCGTTGTCGCGGCGCTGTCGGCATAGACCAGGGCCTCCAGCAGAGAGTTTGACGCCAGGCGATTGGCCCCGTGCAACCCCGTACAGGCGCATTCGCCGACGGCGTAGAGCTGGTGGATGTCAGTGCGCCCGGATTGATCGGTGGCGACGCCGCCACACATATAGTGGGCCGCCGGCACCACGGGGATGGGGTCGGTCGTCATATCGATGCCGAATTTGCGGCAGTTGGCGGTGAGGTTGGGGAAACGATCTTCGATGAACGCCGCCTCCCGATGGGAGATGTCCAGGAAGACGCAGTCGTCGCCACTGGTCTTGAGTTCGGTGTCGATGGCTCTGGCGACCACGTCGCGGCAGGCCAGATCTTTGAGTTCATCATATTTGGCCATGAAGGCTTCGCCTGCGGCATCCCTGAGAATTCCGCCCTCGCCGCGCACCGCTTCGGAGATGAGGAAGTTCTTGGCCGCCGGGTGATAGAGGCAAGTGGGGTGGAACTGGACGAACTCCATGTTAGCCATAGTGGCGCCGGCGCGATAGGCCATGGCGATGCCGTCCCCCGAGGCGATGTCGGGGTTGCTGGTGTAGAGATAGACTTTTCCGGCCCCGCCGGTGGCCAGGAGGGTCAGTTTGGCGCCAAAGGTGAGCACCTGACCGGTGGCCCGCTCCAGGACGTAGACCCCACAGCAGTGGCTTTCGTGGGTGGTGGTCACCAGCCCGCGCTTCATGCGCGTGGAGCGCACGATAAGGTCGATGGCGATGTGGTTCTCATAAAGGCGGATATTGGGGTGGCTGCGCACCTGCTCCAATAGGGCGCGCTCCACCTCGCGGCCGGTCATGTCGCGGGCATGGACGATGCGGTTCTGGGAGTGGCCACCTTCGCGACCCAGGTCGAAGTCCGTCTCTTCACCTCCCGCAGCGCCCTCGGCATCCGAGCCTTCTGTCTCGGCAGGCTGGGCTTTGGCCTGGGAGAACTGCACTCCCAGGTCGATCAACTCCTGGACCATCTGGGGGCCCCGGCTGACCACGTTGCGGACCACATCGGGGTTGCAGAGCCCGTCGCCGGACTTGAGGGTGTCCTCGATGTGCATCTCGAAGCTGTCGCCCGATCCAAAGACCGAGGCGATGCCCCCCTGGGCCATGTTGGTGTTGCTGTCCACAGCGGCCTTTTTGGTCACCACGGTGACGCTGCCGTGTTCGGCCACCTTGAGGGCGAAGAGGAGCCCGGCCACGCCGCTGCCGATGATCAGGACATCAGAATCTATCTTCATTCTCTCACCTGTGCCTTGCTGCGGCCCATACTCTCTGAGGATCTTGGGGCGTTGAACGACGACGGGCGGAAGGGACGCCGCAGCACCCTGTCCGCCCGTGTTCAGTTTCTGAACAGATCTTAGAGCAACGAGGAACGCCGCTTCTGACGGCGCGAGCTGAAGCCGATGATGAAGCCGATGAGGATCACCCCAGCCCCGGCCAGGAACCATTTTATGTTCTGGTTGCGCAGGAGGCGGCCGGTTTCATCCTCGAATTTGTCCGCCTTGGTCTTGGTCTCTTCCAACTGGGTGGTGACTTTTTTAAATTGGGTCTTCAACTTTAGGAAATCAGTGGACTCGGTTTTGAGGTCGTCAAAATCGCCGGTCACCCGCTCCAGGCTGGCCTGGGTGCTTGCCAGTTGGGCCTCGAGGCGCTGGTTTTCAGCCTCCAGGTCGGAGTTTTTGGCCTGGAGTTCGGTGTGGTCGGTCTGTAGCTGATTGTATTGGGTTTGGATGCGCTCTTTGACCAGGGTACAAGGCTCCTTTGGAGAGAGGTAGCGGGTCAAGACCCAGCCGGTTTTATCGCTCGGTAGACGAATCTGGGTCCACTCTTCGCTCTTTGAGATCTCTTCCACGCGCTGACCGCTGCGGATCAGAGCGATGATTTTACGATCTACCCCTGGACCTGTCCGCATGGTGATCTCAAAATCTTCGGTCACGTAAACGGTGCTGGCCAAGGCCACGCTGGCACCGATGGAGAGCGCCAGGACCATGGTCAGAAAAAGCTTGATCGGTTGAAACATGTTCTACTCCCTGGGTTGTTAGCCGATGTTGACCACTAAAACGCCAACAAAGGAAATGCGGATGGTGACGACCCTCCCAATATGCTAATAGTAAAGGAAAAAACGCGCCTTACGGGACGCATTCAAAATCAATGCTGCTCCCCTCGGGCCCTCGGCGGTCTCAATCGATTTTTTCCTTTGGAAAACGGGTTCATTTGTGTTGCAAAAACAGTGATATGTCAATAATTTCTTTTTTGCATGGGCTTCGTGTGGTATCTGGCGACAAGCTTTTTGTTGAGGAGAGATTTTTTCGCTTATGATTGCTTATGATCTAAAATGTGACCAAGGGCATCTTTTTGAAGGCTGGTTTGAAGATGCCGACGCCTTTGAGGCTCAACAGACCGAGGGGCTCGTCACCTGCCCGGTCTGCGACAGCGCCAATGTAACGCGTCAGTTGTCGACCTTCGCCATCAAGACAAGCTCGGGTGCCGATGTGGGGCGCCCCAAGATTGATTTCGAAGCTTTGGGGCGCCGGATCGTCAACTACGTTCAGAATAACTTCGATGATGTGGGCTCCGATTTCGCCACGGAGGCCCTCAAGATCCACTATGGGGCCAGCGAGCCGCGCAATATTCGCGGCGTGAGTACTGACAAAGAAGAGCAAATGCTGCGTGAGGAGGGGGTGCCCTATCTCAAGTTCCCCGGGGATTCCAAACCCCTCGAAAACGATAGCGGCAACGACGACGGAGATGACGGTGGAGACGATGGCTAAGCGTCAGGTTTGTCTGAACGGCTTTTCAAATACGTATCGTCTAAACGCCGCGGTTGCGCCGCAGGCGCAACCGCCAAGCCCACCTAATAAGGTGGGCCGCCACCTTATTAGGTGGGCCTTAGGCGAGCCGCTAGCCCAGTGCGCCGCTGCATGGGCCTGTCGTTATTTAGGGCCACCCGTAGCGCCTTGGGCGAGCCCACCAGCACCACCAGTCGCTCCCCGCGGGTGATGGCCGTGTACAGCAGATTGCGCTGCAGCATGATATAGTGTTGGGTCACCAGGGGGATCACCACCGCGGGATACTCAGACCCTTGGGACTTGTGGATGGAGATGGCATAGGCCAGGCTCAGCTCATCCACTTCCTCCCCCTCGTATGCCACCTCGCGGTCATCGAAGACCACCACCGTCCGGCGGGCGGCATGGTCGGTATCAACCACCCCCCCTACCTCTCCGTTGAAAACCTCCTTGGTGTAATCGTTGCGCATCTGGATCACTTTGTCGCCTGTGCGGAAGCGGCCTTTGGCGGCGCTGTCGTTTGGCGGTGGGTTGAGGGCATCTTGGAGGGCGTTGTTGAGCTGGATGGTGCCGACGTCCCCCTTGTGCATGGGTGTGAGCACCTGGATGTCGGCCAAGGGGTTGAAGCCGAAGCGTTCCGGTAGCTCCCGGTGGCATAGGGCCACGATGCGGGCGGCCGTTTCCGAGGGGCCCTCTGTGGGGATAAAGTAAAAATCGCCGCCGTCATCGAGATCGACTTCGGCCGCTTCCGGCAACTGGGGCGCCTCCCCGCGGCGGATGCGGTGGGCATTGGCGACGATCTCGCTGTGGCGGGCCTGTCGGTAGATCGTTTCCAGGCTGAAGGTGGGCACCGTACGGGAGACGATCAGGTCAGCTAGCACGGTGCCCGGCCCCACCGAGGGTAACTGGAAGACATCTCCCACCAAAATGAGACAGGCCGTCAGGGGCAGCGCCGCAAGGAGATGGTAAAAGAGGGGCAGATCCAGCATGGAGGCCTCATCGAGGATGAGGACGTCCAGATCCAGAGGCTCGCTGCGGTCATGGCGGAAGCGGCCCTCGGACACGCTGTATTTCAAGAGGCGGTGGATGGTTGAGGCCTTACGCCCCGTCACCGCCGCCATGCGGCGGGCGGCCCGGCCGGTGGGGGCCGCCAGGGCGATGATGCGTCCCTGGGCCTTGAAAACGGTGGCCAGAGAACGAATCAGGGTGGTTTTGCCCGTCCCGGGCCCGCCGGTAATGATGGCCACACGCTGCTCCAGAACGCCCTCCAGGACACCCAACTGATCCTCCGCCAGCGCCACGGCCAGGTCACGGGCCACCAGGGTTTTGAGGGTCTCGTTGTCGGGTGGAGGGCTTAGCTGCGGTAGTTGAGCCATGGC
>JBNKKA010000020.1:0-34997 GCA_050291585.1 Desulfobacteraceae bacterium | reverse complement strand
GAGGCCAGGATACCCGTCAGCCCCACCGCCTTTCTGACCCTCAACAAGGCCCTCCAGCGGGGCATGATCGCCTCCCTGGAGGACTTTTACACGGCTTCCCGCGCCATCCTGGTGAAATCGGAGCGTTATTTCGATCTCTTCGACCAGGTCTTCGCCCACCACTTCGAGGGGGCCGAACTGCCCGATGTGGAGGGCGTCGAACTGGACGCCATCGCCCGTGCCATGCTCGACCAGTGGCTCCAGAACCCCAAGGAGCTGGCCGACGCCCTGGGCATGGACGAGGCGGAGTTGCAGCACCTCAGCCCCGAGGAGCTGATCGAATACTTCAAGGCGCGCCTCAAGGATCAGGACGGGCGCCACGACGGAGGCAATCGCTGGATCGGCACCGGGGGCACCTCGCCGGTGGGGCATTCGGGCTATCACCCCGAGGGGATGCGCGTGGGTGGGGTCTCGCGCAATAAAAGCGCCGTCAAGGTGGCCATGGAACGGCGCTACAAGGATTACTCTCTATCGGGTCCCCTCACCCAGGCCATGGTGGGCGAAGCCCTTAAACGCCTGCGCAACCTGATCCCTTCGGGCCCCAAGGATCAGGTCAACGTGGATGAAACCATCTACCAGACCATGAAGAACGCCGGGGAGATCGAGATCGTTTTCGACCGCAGCCTCAAGGATCGCCTCAAGGTGATCCTGGCCATCGACAACGGGGGCTGGTCCATGGACCCCTACGTGGCTCTCGTGCAGACCCTCTTCGACTATAGCCGGGCCCAGTTCAAGGAGCTCAAGACCTACTTCTTCCACAATACCATTTACGATACCCTCTGGACCGATGCGGCCCGCTATCGTGAGCCGCTAGCGGTGAGGGGCCTCAGCCGCCTGGATCCCGAAACCCGTCTGATCATCGTGGGGGACGCCAGCATGGCGCCCTACGAGCTAATGGCCTCGGACGGGTCGATCCATATCCAGGAGCGTAGCGGGCGTCCCAGCCTGGAGATACTGCGGGGGCTTGCGGAGACCTTTTCCCACTCGGTCTGGTTGAACCCTGTTCCCGCCCGCATGTGGCCCTATACCCAGACCATCAGCGTCATCAGTGAGATCTTCCCCATGTTCGAGCTGAGCATTGACGGGCTGGAGAAGGCTGTCACCCACCTGATGTCCAAGAATTGAGCCGGTGCAAACGATGCATCTATTTTCTTGAGTGTTTAAATTGTGCCTGTGGTCTCTGCCGGTAGACCGTAGAGGTTGCAGGTATTCTGCCAGATCCGGGCGGCCAGTGCCTCGGGATCTTTCCCCAGTACATCGGCCAGGCGCAGGAGGACGCTGCGCACAAAGGCGGGCTCGTTGCGGCGGAACTTGTTGCGTTCGGGGGTGGGAGTGAGATAGGGGGCGTCGGTCTCCACAAGGAGGCGTTCAAGGGGGATTTCGCTGACCAACTGGCGCAGATCCGCTCCCCGGCCCTTGATGGTGAGGATGCCAGTGATGCCGATGCAGAACCCCATCTCCAAGTAGCGGTGCATCTCCTCGCGGGAACCGCTGAAGCAGTGCACCACCCCGCGGCGATTGCTGTGGGGCGTGGCTTTGAGGAGCTCGTAAAAACGGCCTTGGCTATCTCGTTCGTGGAAGATCAGAGGCAGACCCAATTCGTCGGCAATCTCCAACTGGCGCACGAAACAGTGCTCTTGGTCCTCGCGGGGGGCGAACATGCGGTTGAAGTCCAGGCCGGTCTCGCCCCAGGCCACTACCTTGGAATCGCGACTGAGGGAGATCAGGTGGGCCAGAAGGGCTTCGTCGCAGTGGCTGGCGTCGTGGGGGTGGATGCCCACGCTGGCAAAGAGGTGGGGATGGTTGGGATCGCGGGCCAGTTCCACGGCCCGCTCGGAACTCTCACGGCCCACACCGACGATCATCATGGCCTTGACCCCATGTTGGGCGGCGTTATCCAACACGACGGACAAGTCGTCTCTGTAGACCTTGTCATCCAAGTGGCAATGGCTGTCAAATATTTGCATCTGCGTATCTGTCGCTCCCGTATCCATCAAAAACTGTATTGAGGTTGACACACCTCTCTAATAATGGTGGAACCATCTATTCTGGTGGCCTTTGACTGTCTTGGGCTCCATGTCAAAGACGCACCAGAATATCACCGTCGAGTAGAGAAGGCAATTCGTGATAGCCGGCGGTATTCGGGGAATTCGTTCAAATTTACGGATGGTATTTGCAATAATTCTAAAGCTTGACAGCACATTTTGAAAAATCAGCATTAACCTAATTTTTTGGCTTGCTTTCAATTTGGGTATATGCTTATGGACGCAGCTGTCTACAAAGATTCGCCTGTGGCCGAGGTATGGTGGATCAGGTGTCAAAGGGAGGAAACATATGTTCAAGATTGTTCGCCGGGAAGAGATGGCCGAAGGGACTGTCATTCTCAATGAGATCGAGGCGCCGCTCATCGCGGCCAAGGCCAAACCGGGTCAGTTCGTCATCCTCAAAGCCAACGAGGAGGGGGAGCGCATCCCCCTGACAATGGCCGAGACCGATGCCCAAAAGGGCACCATCACTATCATTTACATGGTTGTGGGGCGATCCACGGCCATCTTTAAGGATCTCAAGGTGGGTGACGGCTACCAGGATGTCATCGGTCCCCTGGGCAAAGCCACCCATGTGGAGAAGGTGGGCACCGTGGTCTGCGTGGGTGGCGGCACCGGGGTGGCCGTGCTGCACCCCATCACGCGTGCCATGAAGGCGGCCGGCAACCATGTGATCTGCATCATCGGTGCGCGCAACAAGGATCTGCTCATCTTGGAGGAGCAGATGACGGCGGCTTCAAACGACCTGCGCATCTGCACTGACGACGGTTCCTATGGGCGCAAAGGTTTTGTTACCGAAGAACTCAAGGATGTGATGGACAGCCAGGAGGTCGCCCAGGTGGTGGCCATTGGTCCGGTGCCCATGATGAAGTTCGTCTCCAAGCTCACGGCGGAGTACAAGGTGCCCACCATGGTGAGCCTCAACCCCATCATGGTGGACGGCACCGGCATGTGTGGCGGTTGCCGCGTATCCGTCGGGGGGGAAACCAAGTTCGCCTGTGTGGATGGGCCGGAGTTCGATGGCCACCAGGTGGACTACGACGAATTGATGCTGCGCCTGCAAGCCTATTGCGAGGAAGAGAAGGCCTGCTACCAAGACTATTGCAGAATGCATGACACCGGCGCCGCCGAATAACATCATCCAAGTACCATGACCCCCAGGCCAGATCCCTCAGACGGATCGGGCCTTGGGCGGTCAGGAGGAGAATATGTCAGACAAAAAGAAGAAGTCGAAGGCTCCCGGGCGAACCCCCATGCCGGAGCAGGACCCCAATGTCCGCCGGCGAAATTTTCTGGAAGTTCCCACGGGCTACACCCCCGAAATGGCCATGGCCGAGGCCGGCCGCTGCCTGCAATGTAAAAAACCGGCCTGTGTAAACGGCTGCCCGGTGAATGTCGATATCCCCGGTTTCATCGGCTTGCTCGCCAAGGGAGACATCACCGCAGCCACCCGCAATCTGTGGAGCAAGAACGCCCTGCCGGCGGTCTGCGGAAGGGTCTGCCCCCAGGAGATCCAGTGCGAAGGGCTCTGCATCGTGGGCAAAAAAGGCGACCCGGTGGCCATCGGCAACCTGGAGCGCTTCTGCGCCGACTACGAGCGCGAATTCGGCACCGGTGAGTTGCCCCCCACGGAAGACGCCACCGGGAAGAAGGTGGCTGTGGTAGGCTCGGGTCCCTCGGGTCTCACCGTGGCGGGCGACCTGGTGGCCAAGGGCCACGCGGTGACTATCCTGGAGGCCTTTCACAAGCCTGGCGGTGTGCTGGTCTATGGTATCCCCGAGTTTCGGCTGCCCAAGGAGATCGTCGCCCAGGAGGTCAATTTCATAGAGCGTCTGGGCGCCAAGGTGGAGTGCAACCAGGTGGTGGGGCGCACCATCTCCCTGGGCGAGCTTTTCGACCAGGGTTACGATGCCATCTATCTGGGGGTTGGGGCGGGGCTGCCGCGGTTTCTCAACATTCCCGGCGAAAACTTCACCGGCGTTCTTTCGGCCAACGAGTACCTGACGCGGGCCAACTTGATGAAGGCCTACAAATTCCCCGATGTGGACACCCCGATTCCCATGGGCAAGGATGTCATCGTCCTGGGAGCCGGCAACGTGGCCATGGATTCGGCCCGCACGGCCATGCGTCTGGGCGCCGAGCGGGTGCGCATCGTCTACCGTCGCTCAAGGGAAGAGATGCCCGCCCGCGCGGAGGAGATCCACCACGCAGAGGAGGAGGGGATCGAATTCCACCTCCTCACCGCGCCGACCCAGTACCTGGGCAACGAGAAGGGGCGCCTTACGGGCATGACGTGCCAGCAGATGGAGTTGGGCGAGCCGGACGATTCCGGCCGGCGGCGTCCGGTGGTCATTGAAGGGTCCGAGTTCGATCTGGATTGCGACCTGGCCATCGTGGCAGTGGGGTCGGGGGCCAATCCCCTGCTCACCCAGGACACCCCCGAGCTGCGCCTCAACCAGTGGGGCTATATCGATGCCGACCCGGTCAATGGCAAGACCTCCATGCGTGGGGTCTGGGCCGGGGGCGACATTGTCACCGGGGCCGCCACTGTGATCCTGGCCATGGGCGCCGGGCGTCAGGCCGCGGATTCGATTCACCAGTATCTGACTTGGGGTTGGTAACCAGGCGCACCCCCAGAAACGGCGCCTGTAGCGATCTTGTTCTGGAAGTGGTTTTCGAAAACCAAACCGCCGGTCTGCAGTGCATCGCAGGTCGGCGGTTTTGTTTTCAGATATTGGAAAGCGGTCAGGCTGGCGCTTTTGCACCGCCGCCCTTGGCGGTGCTGCGCATGAGTAGAACCCCTTTGATGAAGGGATCCAGATCGCCATCCAGAACGGCGGTGACGTTGCCCACATCCATTCCGATGCGGTGGTCT
This sequence comes from Desulfobacteraceae bacterium, assembly GCA_050291585.1. Lineage (GTDB taxonomy): Bacteria > Desulfobacterota > Desulfobacteria > Desulfobacterales > Desulfosarcinaceae > JASJCL01. The sequence goes on along the minus strand of JBNKKA010000020.1, from coordinate 30,038 downwards.
TTGACCATCTGGTAGGGGTGCAGCACGTAGGAGCGAATCTGACTACCCCAGGCGATATCCTCTTTGTTGTCGTGGATCGCCTGCATCTTCTCCTCCTGCTTCTGGACCTCCACCTGGTAGAGGCGGGACTTCAATACCTTCATGGCCAGGTCGCGGTTGCGATGCTGGGATTTCTCCTGCTGGCACTGGACCACGATGCCCGAGGGCAGGTGGGTGATGCGCACGGCGCTGCTGGTCTTGTTGACATGCTGGCCACCGGCCCCACTGGCCCGGAAAACATCCACGCGGAGGTCTTTTTCGTCCACCTCCACCTCGATCTCATTGTCCAGTTCGGGGTAGACGAACACCGAGGCAAAGGAGGTGTGGCGCTTACCGCTGGCGTTGAAGGGCGAGATACGCACCAGGCGGTGCACCCCCGACTCCGCCTTGAGATAACCGAAAGCGTATTCGCCACCGGCCGTGAAGGTCACGCTTTTGATGCCGGCCTCGTCCCCAGGCTGGTAGTCGATTACTTCAATCTTATACCCCTTGCGTTCTACCCAACGCTGATACATGCGGAAAAGCATCTCGGCCCAGTCCTGGGCTTCGGTGCCCCCGGCGCCGGCGTTGATGGAGATGATGGCGTTGTTGGGGTCGGCTTCGCCGTCGAGCATGAGGCCCAGGGAGAAGGTTTCCATGCGTTTGTCTAAAGTCGACACCTGTGCGACCACCTCGGCCAGGGTGGCCTCATCCTCCTCCTCTTCGGCCATCTCCAGGAGGAGGTTGTTCTCCTCCAGGTCGGACTCCAGTTTGCGGAAAGTGTCGATCTGGCCCGATATGAGGGATCGCTCTCGAAGGACGCCTTTGGTCGCCTCGGGAGTGTCCCAGAAGCCCTCGCGGGCAAGGGTATGCTCCAGCTCTTTCAGTCTGTTTTCGGCCTCAGCCAGGTCAAAGACAATCCTTTACTTGTTCCAGGCGTTCCTGCAGAGATTTGAGCTGGGTTTTTAGTTCGGTTGTCATGGTTGTCCTCCTAAGCATTCAATATGACGGCGGGTTGCACTTGATAGAGCAACGCAACCGGCTTATTTCGCATTCTCCAGTTTTATTTTTTGTCCTTGCGAGCCCATAGGGGCCGGGCTTTATAGGGCCATATCAGATTTACAGCGGCAAGGACCAGACAAATCTGGGCAAATAGATCTCCGATGCGCGTGTATATGGTTGGAGTGTCCAGCAGGGCCACCGATCGGGTCAAGGCCTTCTCTTCAAACAGATCCGTTTGCTGGAGGATCTGTCCCGTGGGATCGATATAGCCGCTGATGCCTGTGTTGGCGGCTCTCACCAGGCCGCGTCGATTCTCAACTGCCCGGAGGACACCCATTGAGAAGTGCTGATAGGCGGCACTGGTGCGGCCGAACCAGGCATCGTTGGTCTGGCTGACCAGCAGGTGGGCCCCTTCGGTCGACATGGCCCTGGCCAGGCGTGGGAAGATGATCTCGTAGCAGATCAGCGGTCCGAGTTTGACGCCGTCCCAGTCCAAGGTCGTGCCTTTCAGGCCGGGTTTGAAATCCCCCACCTCGGCCACCAGTTTGCCCAGAAAAGGCATCCAGCGTTTGAGGGGTACATATTCGCCGAAGGGGACCAGGTGAACTTTTTCATAGCTACCTTGCAGCTGGGCCTCTTTGTCGATCAGATAAGTGCTGTTGCGCAATTGCAGCACCCCCTCCATGTGGCTGTATGCAGGGCTACCCACCAGGAAGTCGGTGCCCGCCGCCTTTATCCCGGCCAGGACCTGATTCGATAGCGCTTGGTTGCGAAAGAGGTAGAAGGGGGTTGCCGTTTCGGGCCAGATAATCAAGGCGGCTCCATCGGCGACGGCTCGTCGGGAGAGACGGGCGTATTTTGCGATGGTCGCTTGTTGATAAGCCGGGTCCCATTTTTGGGCCTGGTCGATGTTGCCCTGGATGACGGCGATCTCCGCCTGGGGGCTGTCCAAGGCGATTTTTGTGATGGTCTTGAGACGTTGATGGCCGTATCCCCAGGTGGCAGTCAGAACCAGTGCAATTAGTGGCAAGCCCCAGCGAACCAATCCAGTGCTTACCGGTTGCCACCGCCAGGTTTGTTTCAATAGGACAAGGAGAAGAAAGACGATACCAGTGTTGACCAGGAATACCAGGGCCGAGACGCCGTAGACACCCAGGATATCGGCGATCTGGATCATGGTCAGGAAGCGGAATTGGGAGTAGCCCAGCAATTCCCAGGGGAAACCGGTCAGAAAGTGGGCGCGCACATACTCCAAGGCGACCCCAACAACGGGAAAGAGGATCAGGCTAGCCAGATTGGCCGGCCGGGTGCTCATCCAGGCGGTCAGGAGGCCGGTATATGCGGCCAGATAGGCTGCCATGAGTCCCAGGATGGGTACGCACTGCCAGATGGGCAGGTGGCCGTAGTGGTGCATGGTGTGAACCACCCAGTAGAGTAGGGTCAGGTAGTGCGTCAGGCCAGCGCTGAAGCCCAGGCGAAAACTCTCCCGCCTGCCACTGTCGCGGATGGCCATTAAGAGCGGCACCCAGGCGATCCAGGCAAGCGGATACCACGCCAGCCTTGGAAAACTGGCCGTCAGGAGCAGGCCGGAAAAAATGGCTGCAATCCATTTTTGGATAGTGGGCGAATTATGGGTGCTCATCATGGTGTCAACGATGTTTCTTCTCGGGATAGATCCAGAAACGCGTTTGCGATCGGTCAGGCTTTTAGCATTGAATCCTTGGTATTGGAATCGAATTGTCTGCGACATCCCATGGGATCCAATGGGGGACACAGAAGGAAGTGTCTCAAGGTTGCATCATGTTCCATTTCTATGCTCGAGACAATTCGAGACCGTCTAAACCCTTGCAATACTGCGCTTGCTTTCCAGGTTGCCCTATTCTCGCGGCTCAAGTTCCGCTTTGGGCGGAACACCGCTCTTGGGCAGGAAGACTTTTTTGTCATAGGTGAAATTGTTATGAAATCAGATGGATAAATAGTTGACAGCTGAATGCATGTATTGGCATGTTTTTTGTTAGAGTCTATATTATCGATTGAACAGAGCATATCGCCTTTCGCATTTCGACCAATAGGCCAACGCAATTTAAATAATCCCAAAAAATGAAGGAGGACCCATTGAGTAAGACCGATAAAAACCTGATGGATGCATTCGCCGGCGAATCTCAGGCCAACCGCAAGTACCTGGCTTTTGCAGAGAAAGCGGACGCTGAGGGGTTCGCCCAGGCGGCCAGATTGTTCCGTGCCGCTGCTGCGGCTGAAACCGTTCATGCCCACAGCCACCTCAAGGTCGCCAAGGGGGTCAACGCCACCGCCGAGAACCTCAAGGCTGCCATTGCCGGCGAGACCTTTGAGTTCCAGGATATGTATCCCGACATGATCGCCGCCGCCGAGGAGGAGGGCAACAAGGCCGCCGTGCGCACCTTCACCTTCGCCAACGAGGTGGAGAAGATCCATGCCGAACTGTATCAGAAAGCCCTGGATAACCTCGACCAGCAGGCGGATGTGACCTATTATGTCTGTTCGGTGTGCGGATACACCTGTGAGGATGAAGTGCCTGATGTCTGTCCGGTTTGCAAGGCCAAGGCGAAGGCTTTCTTCAAGGTAGACTAATATCGGATTCCAGCCGTTTTTTCGTCTCCCGCCGCTCGCATCCGAGCGGCGGGCTGGCCGGATTCTATCTGTCCGCGTCTCCAAGGAGGACCCATGGCCTGTCCCATCTGTGCATGCGAACGTTTTTATATTAAAAACCCAGATGATGCCTTCGATATCGTCGAATTTGAATGCAAAGCGGGGCAGATCTGTTTTGAACCCGACCTGGATCCTGCCGATGTACCGGACATGAGCTGTGACCCCGAAAGCTATTGCGACCAGTGCGCCTGGCATGGCAAACTGAGCGAAATTCAATAACACATACCGCCCACCATCGTGACCGGCTTGTCTGTTGAGCCTTCATACCTTTCGTCTGAATGCTGATTACCCCCTTTAAATACTTGGACATTTGACGAATAATCAATTATGTTTCAAAATTGTATGTCACCAAATCCTCACGCCTCAAAACACTACATCAATGGTTTTTGCTGAATTGCTGAAGCCCATCGTTTTTAACCAATGCCCTCAAGCGATGCCTGCTGAAGCCGATAATTCTCAGATCAAAGCTGAGCGTTTTGCCTAGGTCAGAGAAAAGGAAGACGATATATGCACGCCTCATCACAACGGGTCGGGTACTCATACGCTGTTTGTGCTATGTTTTTTTTCCTGTGGGTTTTTGGATTTCCCATTGACACCCTCCAGGCCGCTTCCGCTGCTCCGGCATCCCCCCGACAGGGCGCTCAGGAATTTGGCAATGATGGGGTTCAGAGCCGCCTCATCGTGGAGACCGGCTATCGGCGTGATGAACTCGACTGGAGCATCGCCGGAAGGCTTTTCGATTATACCCAGCATAGTGATGTGGCGGTGAACGTCTTGTCAGAATTGACCTGGCGGGATCTGGATATCTACCAGGTGGGGCTCTCCAATGAGACCCTCTTTGCCGACCATTTCTTCTTTCGTTTGGCTTTTAGCCAGGGGACGATCTACGACGGTGAAAACCAGGACTCCGATTACAAGGGTAACAATCGCACCGAGGAGTGGTCGCGGTCCAATAACAGCGCCGACGAGGGCGAGGTCAGGGATATGTCCGTTGCGACGGGCTATCGCTTCAAGCTCTTCAAGAAAAGGATCTCCCTAACGCCCCTGCTGGGCTACTCTTATCACGAACAGAACCTCGTCATGACAGATGGTTACCAGACCGTCTCCGAACCGGACACGGACTTGCATCTCAATCCCCCCGATGTGGGCGCGTTCGATAACCTCGACAGCAGCTACGATGCGCGTTGGCGGGGCCCCTGGTTGGGTGTCGATACCTGTTATACCATGATATTGCCGCGGCCCTCACTGATCATGGCTTTTGGTTTGGGCCTGGAATATCATTGGGTCGACTATTCTGCCTCGGCGGACTGGAATCTGCGCTCCGATCTGGCTCACCCGGAGAGCTTTGAACATGAAGCCGCTGGCACTGGTTTTGTTGTGGCCGCCAAGTGGCGCTGCCAGTTTCCCTTTAATTTAGGCCTCAGCTTGCGTTTCAACTATCAGGATTGGTCTACCAATGCGGGTACCGATCGCGTTTACCTGTCTAGCGGACTTGCGGACGAGACCCGTCTCAACAAAGTCAACTGGACATCCCAAAGCCTCCTCCTTGGGGTGGACTACGCCTTTTAAGCTTTTTATAGTCCTCTAAATCGAAACGATAACGCCTTCCGCCCCATCCCACTGCTTTTCTAAAATTCTCTCAAGAAAATTCCCTTTTTGCCGATCATTTTAACGCCGAAGCGTTATTCAGCGTTTCATTTTCGCTCTGTGGTGGAAACAACTGAAACAATAAGATAGCGGGATCCCCAAGAGGCACTCACCGGCGGCCTGAATATCCGTCATTGGTGCCTTCAGAAACGGCATTGCTTTAATCTGGTCATTTGTCCTTCGACGACTTTGAGCCGCGCCGTCTGGGTGCCCGATACGCGCATTATTAACCTATTGATTTGCTCACTAAGGAGATCGCATGAAGCGCCGGACACTTTTTTTAACAATTTGCCTGCTGTCATTACTGCTTACGACTAGCGCCGCTTTCGCCAGCAAAAAGGTTCTCTACATCGATTCTTATCACCAGGGCTACGACTGGAGTGATGGTATAACTCGGGGAATAAAGAGCGTATTAAAAGATAAAGATATCGACCTACGCATCTTTCGCATGGATACCAAACGCAACCCCAGTGAGGATTATAAAAAGGAATCCGCCCGTAAAGCCATAGATTTAATCAAATCCTTTAGGCCCGATGTGGTCATCGCTTCGGACGACAATGCGTCCAAATATATCATCCAACCCCACTATAAAGATGCTGACCTGCCCTTCGTCTTCTGTGGGGTGAACAATGAAGTTAGCAAATATGGGTTTCCCTTCCGAAATGTGACCGGCATGATCGAAGTCTCTCCGGTAGCCAAGCTAATTTACTCCCTGAAGCACTTCCGCCGGGTGACTAGGGTGGGCTACTTGGCCAGTGATACATTGACGGAACGGATGGATGGGGAAGCCTATGACTCAGAAATAGATATTAAGTATATTCAGAGGTATGCAAAGGACTTTGATGCCTGGACGACAGAATACAAGGCGCTCCAGAATGAGGTGGATATCCTCATTATAGGCAACAACGCCGGGATCACCGATTGGGATGACGCCACCGCCAAGCGCGTGATCCGCGACAATACCCGTATCCCAACGGGTTGTGTGCTGGACTGGCTGATTGAATACGCTTTTATCGGCTACACGAAATCGGCCGAGGAGCATGGGGAATGGGCTGCCACTTCGGCCTTAGAGATCCTTGATGGTACTTCAGCAGGAAGCATTCCCATTGTAAAAAGCCGCAAAGGTAATCTCATTCTCAATACCAAAATGGCTTCGGTTCTGGGGGTCCAGATTCCGCGTAGCTACACCAAAATCGCCAAACGCATCATCGAATAACACTAGGGGTCGATTCGTGGATGCCTCGTGGCGAAGCTGCGGCAGCTGGACCAGGGTTCCACCGTTTGGCTGTCGACGAAGGCGTGGCAGGCGACCTGCCTTTTAAGAAGAGGGGTTCAAGTGGCATCTATCAACCAATCGGAAGCTTTGTTTAGGCCAGCGGCAGGGATGTGCCTCAAGTTCACCGCACTTCCAGCCAATACAAGTAGAAGCAACCCGCAACCAGTTATCCTGTACTTGCCCGAACCCGAACTAAAGCGCACCCGGGAGCTGTAAACATGATCCTATTTTGCGAAGAATGCGGAGAACAGCATCAGTTGGACGCTTTGCCGGACGCTTCTGTAAAGGCGATCCGCTGTAGCAAGTGCAGCGAGATGCTGCTGGTTCCCCATGGGAACGAAGAGCGCCGCTGCATGCAGGCCCACATGGGCGCTCCTGAAGCAGCCGGGACGACCTGCCAGGGGCCAATCAATATCCTCATCGTTGATGATTCTGCCTTCATTCGCAAGGCCATCCGGAGCATCTTCGCAGCAGACCCTGACCTGCATGTCATCGGGGAAGCTGAAAATGGCCGGCAGGCATTGGAACAGATTCCCGATCTGAATCCCGATATTGTGACCCTGGATATCAATATGCCTGAGATGGACGGGTTGACTACCCTGAAACATATCATGATTCAGTATCCACGACCGGCGGTGATGTTCAGCACCCTGACCAAAGAGGGGGCCAGAGAGACTTTCGACGCCCTAAGGTATGGGGCGGTGGATTTTCTTCAGAAACCTTCCAATCGCGACCCTCGTCAGATCGAAGTTCAGAAACAGACCATCATCGAAAAGATCAAAACCGCTGTTGCCGTTGAGATGGACACCGTGCGCTACCTGCGCCGTACGGCCAATGCCTCCGTCTACCAGGAGCAGAACTCCTGTCGCTGTGAAGGCATCATCGGGTTGGGGGCCTCGGAAGGTGGATACAGTGCCTTTCTCAAGATCATCCCCCAGCTGAGGCCCGAACTACCTGTGACTTATCTGGGGGTCCTGCATGCAGATGATACAAACATCGACGCCTTCGTCGATTATCTCGACGAATACTGTGCCATGCCAATTCTCAGGGCTCAAGAGGGCGCTGAGGTCATGGCGGGCGTTTTTTATCTGGCCGGAGGCAACCAATACGTAAACCTCATCGAAGTGGACGGCCATTATCGTTTCCAGGTATCTCCGGCGCCTTTTCCCGAGCGCCAGGCTGCCATCGACCAGGCCTTCATCTCCATTGCCGAACTCATGGGTGAAAACGCCGTGGGTGTCATATTGACGGGTAAGGGGGAGGACGGCATCGAGGGTGTCGGTGAAATCATACGTGTGGGCGGCAGCGCCATCGTACAGACTCCGGAGACTTGCCTGTCCAAAGAGAGGGCCCTGGCTGCCATTGCTCGTTTCGAGAATCAACACCTCGCTCCGGTTCAACTGATCGGCGAGGCGATCAACCATTTTATCACACCGCGGATCAAGCAGTGTGCCTGACTAATAGATCGGCCATGTGCGGTCCCAGATGTCACGTATATCCATTGAATCATGAGTAGATGACCCTTCAGGAGGATAATCCATGTTTGAAAAGTTAAAAGTCTTAAAGCTCAGAACCAAGATGCTGGTGGCGATTTTGGCAGTGGCCTCCATCGCCCTGGTGGCAACCACTTCTTACATTGCCCTTAACGCCCGGGCCCTGGTCGAGACTGAATCTATCGACAAGGCCAAGCAGGTGGCCTATCGCTATGGTACAGATGTTCAGGTGAAAATCGAAGTTGCCATGGATGCCGCCCGTACACTTGCCCAGTCCTTCGAGGGCATGAAGAACCAGGGGGTGCCCCCCCGGGACATGCTCGATGGTATCCTTAAACGGATTCTGGAACAGAACCCCTGGTTCATGGCGGCGTGGACGGTCTGGGAACCCAACGCCCTGGATGGCCGCGACTACGACTATGCCGACGCAGTGGGCCACGATGCTTCCGGACGTTACGCGCCCTATTGGAACCGCCTCTACGGCAGCATCGACGTGGAACCCCTTGAGAATTACGATGTGGCTGGTCCTGGTAATTACTATCAGGTGGTCAAGGCCAACGGGAAAGAAACTGTTTTCGATCCCATTGAGTATACCGTGGATGACAAGACGGCCTTCAAGACCGTGCTGGCAGTGCCCATCCGTTTTGAAGATGAGGTCGTCGGCGTCGTGGGCATCGATATTCCCCTGCGATCTTTCGAGCCCATTATCAAAAGTGTTAAGCTATATGAAACCGGATACGGATTCTTGATGGCTAACAATGGCATCTTGGCAGCGCATCCCCATAATTGGGATCTTGTGGGATCGCATATGTCGAAATTCAACTTCGGCCCAGACATCGTCTCGGCCGTGAAGGAAGGCCGACAAGTAGAAAAATTCCAATTTTCCGTGGTTACTAAACAGGACACCTTCTACCTTTTTGCCCCGGTAACGATAGGCCAATCAGACCAAAAGTGGAGTTTAGGCATTAACCTCCCCACCGAAGAGATCCTCGCAGCTGCTCATAAACTCATTTGGAAAAGCGCCATCATCGGCCTCATCGCCCTCCTGGCGCTGGGTGCCGTCGTATTCTTCCTGGCAGAAGGTATTTCACGGCCGATTCTGAGAGTTGCCGACGTTATTAACCAGGTGGCTGCCGAACGTGACCTGACCCTCTCGGTACCCGTCAATAGTAAGGACGAACTCGGGACCATGGCCGCCGCCTTCAACCACATGATGGATCAGCTGCGTGGAACTTTCACCCTCGTGGCCGGCGCCGCCACCAACGTTAACGAGCACGCCGGAGAGGTGTCCCAGCGGGCCCAGGCCAATAGGGACCGTGCCGAGCATCAGGAAAAGCAGATGCGCCTCATGCAGAAAACGGTGGAGGACATGGGCGGCACCGCCGCGGAAGTCGCCAATTCAGCCGCTTCTCAGAAGGCTGCGGCCGAGTCTTCCGGCGAAAGCATCGGTGTACTGACCGCTGGTATGGGATCGGTGGCCGACTCATCCACCGCCCAGATCGAGGAAGCTCGTGAAGCGGCCGATCGTGTGGAGCGTATGGGTGAAACCGGTGCCAAGGTTGTGCAGAGCGCTGCAAAACAGGGTGAGATGGTGGACGCGGTAACCGAGGCCGTAAGTCGGATGGCTACCGCGGTGGCCGAGATGACCCAGGTCGCCGGGCAGTCCATCGAATATGGTCAGCAGGTGCTCGATGCCGCCCAGGAAGGCGCCTCTTCAGTAGATGCCACGGTGGAAGGTATGCGCGCCATCGCCGAATCCTCGGATCAGATTTCCGAGATCATCACGGTGATCACCGACATCGCCGAACAGACCAACTTGCTTTCGTTGAACGCCGCCATCGAGGCAGCCCGCGCCGGCGCCCATGGTAAGGGTTTCGCGGTGGTTGCCGACGAAGTTGGTAAACTGGCCCAACGCTCCTCCGAGGCCGCCAAGGAGATTACCCAGCTGATCAAAGATTCGGCCAACAGGGTATCTGAAGGAACCTTGCTGACCGATAAATCCCAGCAGGCCCTCCAGCGGATCGCCCAGGGTGGTCAGGTTAACATGACCGCCATTGAGGAGATCTCCAACGCCAGTACGCTGTTGGTGGAGAACACCGAGAACGTGAACCAGATGATCGCCGAACTGAATACCTTGGCCCAGGAGATCGGGACGATGGCCGGTCAGCAGGGTGAACGGCGTGAGGCCGCTCAGAATGCCCTGGCTACCCTGGTTGAAAAAGCCAATGAGATCTCCGATCAGGTGGGTAAGGCGAATAAAAACGCCAGCCAGATAAACACTGAAATGCTTGGTATTGTTGAAAGGACCGACCAGATGCAGGATTTGACCGACACCCAGGCCGGCCGATCCAAGCGATTGATCGACATCACCACCAAATCGGCTGAATCCGCCAAGCAAACGGTGGAAGGGGCCGGCACCGTTGTGGGTATTACCGACGAGCTGCGTCAATTGTCCGAATCCCTCAATGAGCAGGTGGCCCAGTTCAAGTTGCAGTAATCACAAATTATCTGCGATCTGCAACGATAGAGGAGAAAAACTAAGATGGAACAACAGGTCTATCTAAACTCGAACGAGGAACTGGATGGCGAGAAAGAATCCCTCAAGCAATTGGTGGGGTTCATGATCGGCGAAGCCCTCTTTGGGGTGGACATCCTCATGGTTCAGGAGATCATCCGGGAGGCGCCCATCACGCCGATTCCGGACTCCCCTGATTTCATCGAGGGCGTCATCAACCTACGCGGCAATATCATTCCCATCATTGATCTGCGCAAACGCCTGAATCTGATCCAATTGAAAGCGGCTTCGGATGATATCTGGATCATCATCCTCAACATTGAAGGCCGCATTACGGGCTTCATTGTGGATCGCGTCACCAAAGTGCTCAAGGTATCCCCGGATTGGATCAAACCGGCTCCGGATATTGTCGTGGCCGGATTAAAGAGCCAATATCTCAGGGGTGTTTGTAAAATCGATGAACGCCTACTGGTGCTGTTGGATTTCAACCGCATCCTGATGGTGGATGAGATCAAGAAACTGAACGAACTGAAAAGTGCCTGAGCATCATCGGGCGATGAAGCACTCGATAAAACTGCTGACTTGCAAGACTTAGATAGGGGAACCCGATGGGGAAACGCATTCTGATCGTAGATGACTCTTCCATCATGCGCAAGATGATCAAACAGACGCTGGCTGACGGCGGACATACGATCATCGGCGAAGCCAATAATGGTGCCGATGCCGTCACCCTGTACAAAGACCTTCGGCCGGACCTGGTGACGATGGACATCACCATGCGCGGGATGGATGGATTTACAGCCGCCGAGGAGATCAGGCAGCATGACGACCAGGCGAAGATCGTCTTTCTGTCCAACCTCGACGAAGAGAAGTACAGCCAAGATGTGGCCCGTATCGGTGCTCTTGGCTACGTCAATAAACATGAGGCCAAGCAGATCCTCGCCATTATCGCCAAACTCTGAGGTTTGATGGGGGCGTCCCCTATCATACCTTGGAGGGGTGCACTGTGATTTGACTGGCTTGGCAGTAATCAAGCTTCAGGCATCAAACGAGGCAGGGATAACGGCAGCTATCCACGGCATTAATACCGGGTAAAAACACCAAAGCAGAGCGAAGAAAATGGTTGCACAAGGATGAAACAACCGTTGAAAAATCGGATCCGGGTGGGCCTTGGGATTCTAATGACCCTGGCCGTGCTCTTGGTTCTGGATATGGTTTCTGCGTCGCTGCATTGGGGAGCTGCCTCTGAACCGACAGAGGCTTTGGCTCAGGCTTTGGATGATTCAGCGGACACCCAGTTGCCGCATGATGGCTGGCGGGGATTCTTGCTGGGCCAGCGGGCTGCCACCGGTTTGTGCATCCTCCTTTTGGCCGGCAGTGGCGGCCTGTGGTGGTATCTTGAACGGCGCATCTTTACTCCTTTAGAGGATATGACCGGTGTTGTGGCCGCCATGTCCGAGGGCCATCTGGATCAGACCCTCGACGCCGGGAACGGGACGGAACTAGACCATCTGGCCGAGCTTATAAATACTTTTTCAGTGAACCAGCAAGAGGGACTGTTATTTGCCTGGAATCAAGCTGGTTCCGGGTTGCAATGCCTGCAAACCATCGCCCAGAGCGTACAGAGCACACCGAACATCGAAGCGGACCCAGCTGTTATCCTGGAGGAGGTTCGCCGTACCCGGGAATACCTGGAAGGGATTCGGGAGCTCGTGCGCACCTACTACCTTTACGATGTTTGTCTTGAGGACCAAAAGGCGCTTGCCGCAGAGGATGCTGACTCGCATTCCATTTTAGGTGACAACCTATGATCTTCGTCCTTAGCCAGATATCTATGCCTATGCTGAGTCGTCATTAAGGAGACGGTTATGACCGACCTGTCACTGCTTCAGGATTTTTTAGCGGAGACCAGTGAACATCTTGAAGAGATGGAGCGCAATCTGCTCCTCTTGGAAGATGACACGGACAATGCGGAGTTGTTGGACGATATATTTCGTTCGATTCATACCATCAAAGGTTCCTCTGATTACCTCGGCATGGGGCGCATTGCGGAGCTTTCCCACCGGCTGGAGAATCTGCTTGATCTCATACGACAGGGCAAGCGAGCGGCGGACCAGGATACGGTCGACCTGCTCATCGATGGGCGTGATCGCATCGCTACCCTGATTGTCAACCTCGAGGAGACTCAAGCGGAGACCACCGAGATTGACGACCTGCTAGCGCGTCTGGATGCCGCCGTTTGCCTCGAGCCCGCCAGCGCCGAACCGGTCGAAGCCGAATCGCCTGAGGCTCAGAGTACTTCTCAGGAAAAGATGTCGGCCATCGAAAATGAAAGCGACGCCGAGTTGCTCGACATTTTCCTCGATCAATTCGAAGAGGGCGTCAAGCGTCTGCGCGAGGGACTCGAGGTCGGTACTCAAGTGTCGCCTGAACTAATCGATGCGGCCCTCAGCCACCTCAATGGTCTACAGTCTTCCGCCAATTATATGGGCTACCACTCTCTGGGCAAAGTGTATGACCCTTGGGAGAAAGAGCTCCGCGAACTTGACCAACAAGTGAACGCGGATGCTGCTCAAGGGCCTTCACTAAGGGCCTATTGGCAGAACTATATAAAACCCCACCTGATGACCCTGGTGGCCCTCATCCCCTCCCAAACACGTGATTTTCAGCAATATCTTCTGGATCCTGCATTTGAGTCTGCCGCGGAGGAATTGTCTGCGGAAATAGTTACAGAAGAAGTAGAAGCCGATGATGCTGACGCTCAACTTTTTTCAGACGTTTGTCTGGACGAGCTTCTGGATGAATCGGATGCAGCCGATTGTGCTGGGGTGCAGGGGGTTTCATCCACACCGGATGCTGAAGATCCCGAACTCTTTCTCGATTTAGAAGGTACTTTTCTGGAGGAAGAAACCCTTACGGAGGAGACGGTGGCTGAACCGGCCACGGACAATCAGGGTGCAGGCGATACGGATGAAGAGCTGTTGACCGACTTCGTAGAAGAGGCCTCGGAGCATTTGGAGGAGATGGAAAGCGCCCTCCTGCATCTGGAACAGGCGTCGGATCATCCCGACTTGCTAAACGACATCTTCCGCTGTGTGCATACGATCAAGGGTTCGGCGGATTACATCGGCCTGCCCGGTGTCACAGATCTTTCTCATCGCATGGAGAGCCTCCTCGATCACCTGCGTCAGGGGCATCGTCCTGTCGATGCCGAGGTGATGGATGTGTTGATCACGGCGGGCGATCACCTCCGCAGCATGATTTCGGAACTGGTCACAAGTGGACCCTCCGGCGCTACCTTACCCCCAAGTGAAGACCTCCTGGTGCGCCTGGCGGCCGCATGTGAAAGTGTTGATGCTGATGACGCACTCCTGACTGAGCAGCCAGCTTCTTCTGAGACGTTGGCAGACACCTTTTCAGACACCATCGATCTCCCAATGGCGCCAGTTAACTATGTTGAAGAAAACGATCAGGAGCTGCTGGATATATTTCTTCAGCAGCTTCATGATGGGATCGCAAGCCTCATCAGCCATGCAAGCCAGAGCGATTATGTTGACGCAGAGATGCTGACAGACTGCCGGACGCAGCTGGAAAGCCTGAATTCTTCGGCCAATTACATGGGCTACTCGGAACTGCTGCTAGTCTATGCTGAGTGGGAAACCCACTTGGACAAGATGTCGGCAGACCTTGAGACGGCAGTTGCCATGTCGAGCGCTACCTGGCTGGCGGATAGCGTGCTGCCCCTTGTGAAATCCATCGCTGGCTTCTTCCCTCAGGCAAGCGACCTCCCCAACCTATGGGAAGGTCTCGAGCTCCCCGAAATGGAAACACCGCTCGTGACGACTGATACGGATACCCCTCCTGAAGAGGATGCCGCATCCAGTCCAGTGAATTCTGATCTTCTAGACCAGTTGGGGTCTGCCTTTGATGCCATGTTGCAGGCCCACCCGCTGGTGGAAGCAAATCTTCCTGAAGGCATTGAGGGTGAACTTTTTTCCTCGTATACCGAGGCTTCTGAAGACGATGATTTTAAGTTTGCAGCTGTGAATTCTGATGATCTCACAGATACCGCTGATGGGATCTCCGATGAGGACGAGAGTCCATTCTCCCAGCTTTTCGATGAAAAAGCAGTGCCGACCGAAGACGTTGCTGGCGACAACCTGGCTGGTATAGATGCGGTACAAGCTGCCGCGTCCGATGCGAAATCGTCGCTGGTTACCGAGAGAGATCTTCTTTCCTCGGCCGATTCGACCCAACCGCCTTCCGAAGCAGCCGAACCGGTTAAAGCTCCGTCCGCTGAAACGACTGAGACTAAGAAAACTGCCGTGCCCCCTGCCGTCGAAACACCCCAGCAAAGCAAAGTCGCCCGACGTATGCTGAGTCAGAGCATCCGCGTGGATGCAGGTAAAATCGACGCGCTCATGAACCAGGTCGGTGAGCTGGTGGTCAACCGCGCCTTTTTCTCTCAGCTGTGCAATGAGATGCGCGAACTGCAGCACTATCTCAAACAGGGAAAGCTTCTGGATAAACGTGAGTTCAAACAGGTCAGCGGGCTGACCTTCCGCATTAGCGAGGCCACGGTGGCTCTCGGGCGGGTAGCCAACGAACTGCAAGAGGGCGTCATGCGGGTGCGCATGCTGCCCATCGCCCAGCTCTTTAGTCGCTATCCGCGTCTGGTGCACGATTTGGCACGTAGCTCCGGTAAAAAGGTGGAACTGCAACTGCGCGGTGAAGACACCGAACTGGATAAAATGGTGATTGAACGCATCGCCGATCCTCTGGTTCACATCATTCGCAATGCTGTGGACCATGGTCTCGAGACTACCGCCGAGCGGCTTCGCAAAGGCAAACCCGAAACCGGTGTGTTGTCCTTGAACGCCTATCATGAGAGCAACCACGTGGTCATCGAGATAGAGGACGACGGCAGCGGCGTCGACCTCGAACGGATCAAGGCCAAGGCAGTCGAAAAGGGCCTCATCGGCGAGAGCGCCGCCACCCAGCTTAGCGAAAAAGAGATCATCAATCTGATCCTGATTCCCGGTTTTTCCACCGCGGATAAGATCACCCACACCTCCGGCCGGGGGGTCGGCATGGATGTGGTCAAGAAGAATATCGAGAAACTCAACGGCACCCTGGAGGTCGACACCGCTGCGGGTAAATCGACCCGCATCCGCATCAAGATCCCCTTGACCCTGGCCATCATACCGGCCCTCTTAGTGCGGGTGATGAATGAACTCTTCACCATCCCCCTATCCGCGGTCGATGAGACCCTGCGGGTTTTTAAAGAGGAGATTTCCGTCATCGAAGGTGTCGATGTGATGTACTTGCGCGACGAAACCATCCCGTTAATCCGTTTGCGAGAGATCTTCGGCATGGACAAAGAC
Source organism: Desulfobacteraceae bacterium (assembly GCA_050291585.1). Taxonomy (GTDB): domain Bacteria; phylum Desulfobacterota; class Desulfobacteria; order Desulfobacterales; family Desulfosarcinaceae; genus JASJCL01. The sequence goes on along the minus strand of JBNKKA010000020.1, from coordinate 14,015 downwards.
TATGAAAATCCAGATAAATTTTTCGTCGTCATCGTCAAAACCAGTCAGAGACGGGTCGGCTTGATTGTGGATAACATGCTCGGTCAGGAAGAGGTGGTTATCAAACCCCTCGAGGATTATCTCCAAGAGAACAGCGGTTTTTCCGGTGCGACCATCCTTGGCGACGGTCAGATCTCCTTGATTTTGGACGTTTATGAACTGATTAAACTGAGTACCCACAAGCAGGCCCGGCGTCAGGTGATTTAGACATCCATCTGAATTGCCAGCGTTAGATGGTCGCCGTTAAGCTGCTTCATCAATAGGGTTGCAAGCGAAGGTAAAACGAAATTGAACAACGGTCAGGACGGGAAAAATCCAGGGGCTGGTTTTGCCGGTACTTTGAAGAATATCCAACTCGCAGATTTGATCCAGATCTGTTGTCTGTCTGCTGTGAGCCTGGGGATCCAGGTCACCAAGGACGATCAGCAGGGGATGATCTACATCGATGCGGGGTCAATCGTTCATGCCGAGACCCAATCTCTCAAGGGAGAGGAAGCCTTTCTCGCCATCATGGGATGGCAAAGTGGCGGCTTCGAGACCATCGCCGAGGACAGAACCATTGAGCGGACCATTCAGCAGGGCTACCAATACCTGCTGATGGAAGCCGCCCACCAGGCGGATGAGCGTGACAGCCAAGCCGGCGAGGGCGCGGAAACCCCCGTCGCATCTGACGATGTGCTGCAGGTCCTGGTGGTGGAAGACTCCCCCATCATGAGCAAAATCCTCATCAGCATGCTCAATGCCGATGAACATATTCAGGTCGCCGGCACGGCCAAAAACGGTGAAGAGGCCCTGGACCAGCTGGATGCCCTCAAGCCCGATATCATCTCAATGGATGTCAATATGCCGGTGATGAACGGCAGCACCGCTTTAAAACACATCATGATCAAAAATCCCTGTCCAGTAGTAATCATGAGCAACTTGGGCAGTGCCGCCCACCAGACCATCATTGACTTCCTAAACCTCGGCGCCGTCGATTTCATGAGCAAACCCATTAAAAGTGGTAACATCCTCGTTCAGCAGCAGAAGATCGTAGAACGTGTTCATCGTGCTGCGACGGCCCGGATTGAACGCTTCCAGAGGATCCGGACTCAGCCCCTCACAGGGCAGGAATCGGTGGCCGGCACGGGTGGGGCGGCCTGTGAGCGGCTCACCCTGATCAATGCCGGTGCCGGCGGGTTCGGGGACTTGACCGCGCTTCTGGGTCAGATCCCGGCTGATTGCTCCTCGGCAGTGGTGGTGCTCTTATCCCTACCCCCGGCGCTGATCCACACGCTGGTGGCGTATTTTGATCCCCGTTGCCACCTTCCGGTAATGTCTCTGGGCGATGATAGCCTTCTTAAAAGCGGCCACTGCTACCTGGGGACTAATGGGCGTGCCATCTCCTTAAGCACTATCTCGGGTGAGCCCGCCGTGGTGTTACCGGATGTCGAAAACTCTGGCTGCCTGGCGGGTGACAATCATTTGGACGATATTCTCGCAGCGGCTACCGATATTTTCCGTGAACGCCTGACCCTCGCCTTTCTCTCCGGAGCCGAGATTGGTAGCCTCAAAGGGATCCAGGCGGTGAAAGCCAATGGCGGGCGAGTTGTCGTGGCGGATCCGCAGCATGCCGTGGTGGCGGACACCCTTGAAATCCTGGTGAGGAAAGATCTGGCTGATCGAGTAGTGGCGCCGACGCAGATTGCCGCCCTTGTCGCTGATCATTGACCCGCAGCCCTTTAAACGGAAATGACGAGCTAAATTCCCATGCGACCCAAACTTCAGACAACACAGGTATCGATGGATTCTAAAATTAAAGTGCTGGTTGTGGATGACGCCGCCTTCATGCGCAGGGCCGTCGCAGATATTCTCTCTTCGGATGATCAGATCGAAGTGGTGGAGACTGCCCGCGATGGCTTGGACGGGCTCGCTAAAGTAGAGGCCTTGCGGCCGGATGTGATCACCCTGGATATCGATATGCCCAGGATGGACGGTCTCACCACCATCCGTCATCTGATGATCGAGACTCCGGTGCCAATCGTGGTGCTGAGTTCCTTGGCCGGAGACGGTGCCATCACCTTCGAGGCCTTGCGTCTAGGGGTGGTCGATTTCGTGCCCAAGCCCTCGGGATCGGTGTCCGCCGATATCGATCGGGCGCGCCAGAATCTCCTCGATCGCGTCAAGATAGCCAGTACGGTGAACATGAGCAATATCCGGCGGGTTCAACTGCTGCCCACCCCAACCCAATCGGCTGGTAGGGGCGTGTCCTTAGATTATATAGTGACTTTGGGGACGACTTTGGGAGGCCCCAATACGGTGATTCGGCTCATGTCCCAACTTCCCCCCGACTTGCCGGCGGCGGTCGTGGTGGTACAGGAGATCGCTCCCAAGGTGATCGATGCTTTTGTGCAAAAGTTCGACGAGCAAGTCCCCTGGACAGTGGCCGTGGGCCACGATGGCGACGAGCTCCGGGCGGGGTTTTGTTACCTCAGTCCCCTGGGTGCCGGTCTTACCATTGGCACTAACGAGGAGGGCTTGCCCTGTATAGTCGCCAAGGGCCCCTCAGATGAGCCCTTGAATGCGCTCTTTACATCTGCAGCCAATGTGTTTCATCAAAATACGGTGGGTGTGCTGCTGACCGGCACGGGAAACGACGGTGCCAGTGGTTTGGCTCAGATCCAGCACGCTTCGGGGGTGTCTATGGCACAGGCGGTGGACACCTGCGTCTACCCAAACCTGACGGATAACGCCATCAATCTCGGAGTGGCCGACGTGGTCCTTGAGGAGCCTCAGCTGCCCGAGGCGATTACTTCGTTAATGACGTGAAGCTGCCATTCGGGACGGCAACCGGCTTGGCAGAAGTCATCCGCGGATAGAATGACCGGCAAAAAAGGAGTCCGGAATGATCGTCGTATGTCAACATTGTGAAACCCGCTATAGCATTGCCGATGACAAAGTCAAAGGCAACCGCTTTCTGGCCCGCTGCTCACGCTGTGGCAATATCTTTTCCGCTTATCGTCCTGTTGCGGTACAACAGATCGAATTCATGGATTTTTCCGCGGCTCGTTCAGCCAGTCGTACCAATATCATTGCCGTCAGCAATCAGAAGGGAGGCGTAGCCAAAACATCAACATCCCTGAATGTGGGCGCGGCCCTGGCCGCCGCCGGGCAAAAGGTGCTCCTGGTAGATTTTGACATCCAGGCTAACCTCAGCTTGAGTATGGGGGTCCGAGAGGGACGCTCCTTCTACGATGCCGTTAAGGCCCGGGAGCGCTCACTTGTCTCGGCCATCCGTCCGACCGGCGTACCCAATCTCTCTTTGCTACCATCCAACAAGGGCATGATCCTGCTCAATAAGAAGTACTTTCATGCCGAGAACTTTGAGTATATGCTCATTGACAGGTTGCAGTTTCTTACCGATCAGTTCGATCATATTATCATCGACACACCGCCTTCGGTGGATCTGTTCACCCTAAACGCTTTGACCGCTGCGGGTCAGGTGATCATACCCTGCCAGTGCGATTTTCTCTCCACCCACGGTGTAGATCAAATCTTGCGCTTGATAAAGATGATTCGCGGCAAAACCAACCCGGGCATCCAGGCCAAGGTGCTGATCACCATGTTCGATGACGCCAGTGCAGCTTCCCAGATGATCTGCCAGAAAATCCAGGGCATGTACCCGACCCAGATCTTTGTCCACCGCATCCCTTACGATAACAAGGTCAAGGAGGCTCAGATAATGGGCAAACCGGTGATGCACTACGATGCCAGCAGTAAAGCCGGCCAGGCCTATTCCCAGCTGGCTCAGGAGATTCAGCAACGGCCCCCCATAGCGGCAGCCAGCTGAACCTATTTTCCTGCGCCCCACCTCGCACTCAGGTAGAGAAATGCAGACGATCTCCGGCTCGAAATACTCCCTGCAGCGCACGATGATTATCTATTTTTTGCTCATCGGATTTGCTGCGCTCCTCGTGGGGCTCGAGTTTGTTGCCGAAACCGGCAGCGGTCGCCTGAACGACCAACTAAGTACTAACCTGGCCGCCTTTGCAGGGGGGCAGCTGAGTGCCGTCGACGCCTTAGCTCCCATTCAACGCTTACGCACCAAAGCGCTTCTTATGGTGGCCATCATTTTGTTCGTCATTATCATTGTCCTAACCATGTTCATCAAGCACATCACCGAGCCCCTACAGCACATGATCGGGGTGTCACGGGCCATCTCGCGCGGAGATCTCAGTCGAACCATTTGCATTCATTCCCATAATGAGTTGTCCCAATTGGGCGATGTTATTAATGAAATGTCCAGTAACCTTCAGGAGATCACCTTGATGTCGCGCAACTTATGCGCCTCTGCGCAAAGTAACCTCGATAAGGTCACTAAGGAGTTGGGAGGCGTTTCCCAGGGCAAAGATGAGGGCCGCTGGTTGCATACTTGTATCGAGGAACTCAAGGGCGAGATCGATACAATGGCCGATATGGTCGAGTACTTCAATTTCTACACGGTGGATGCCGGGCATGATGAGTGAGGCCTGGCTGGCCTTCCCGGCTGGGGTTTTCATCGCCGCGGCGGCCTCATCGGTGGGTATCGGCGGGGGGATCTTGTGGATGCCCTTTCTGCTCATCGTAGTGAAGCTCAAACCGGATGCTGCTGTGTTTACCTCCCTGCTGATTCAAGGTGTTGGGATGGGATCCGGCACCCTGGCATACGCGCGTAAAAAACAGATCGATCCGCAGCTGGCACTTTTTCTGCTGGCGGTGGCCATTCCGGGCATTCTCGCCGGAGGATGGGCGACGACCCAATTGAAAGCCGATCACCTGGAACTTTTCCTGGGCATGTTGACCCTGACCACAGCCTTCCTGTTCGTGTCAGCCCATCAGGACTATAATGATGCAGGTCTACGGCGCATCGCTCTGAAAAGTGTTAAACCCTATGCTGTCGCGGTGTCGGTCATGGCCGTGGCAAGCGGTATGCTCAGCGTCAGCATTGGCGAGTGGCTCATCCCCCTCCTGCGCAGTCGCCTCAAACTGCGTATGCGTATCGCGGTGGCCACTAGCATTGCGACTATTTTCGGCACTTGCCTGCTCGGGGCCCTGATCCATTTTTCCCTGGGTGCCAAGGCGCATTTGGGCGTTTTGGCCTGGGCACTGCCCGGTGTTCTCGTTGGGGGTCAACTGGGACCTCAGGTGATGGAGCACATCCATGAGCGACGCTTGAAAGAGGTGTTTGTTTTTCTGTTGACCCTAATCGGCATTCACTTGATCTATAACTCCTACTGAAGCGATGGCCTATAAATGATGGGCATGGCACTATCACAAGCCGGTGAGCCGGTATGGACAAGGCGACGGTTGCTCCTGCCCCTCTTGGGTTTTGCAGGACTTGTCTTCATATGGGAGTTGTCCGCCCGTTTCAGCGGCTGGGATCACCATGTGTTTCCCGGGCCCGCAAGGGTCATTACCGCTTTGGGGGAACTGATGGCCGAAGGCGTACTCTTCCGGCATGCCGTCGCTAGTCTCTACCGGGTAACGGCCGGTTTTTATCTGGCCATCTTCTGCGGCATCCCCCTTGGAATCCTCCTGGGGCGACTCCACAGCGCCAATATGTTCATCAACCCTTTGATTCAATTCTTGCGCCCCATATCGCCCCTGGCCTGGATCCCCCTTTCAATGCTGTGGTTCGGTATCGGAGACAAGCCAGCTATTTTTCTTATCTTTCTATCCAGCTTCTTTCCCCTGGTGGTGTCGACCACCATCGCCGTCAACGCCATCAATCCGATCTTTTTTCAGGTCGCGGCCAATTTCAATTTCAACCGCAGCGAAATCTTGCGTAAAATTATCCTGCCGGCGATCATTCCCGACATTATCACCGCCCTGCGGCTGTCGGTGACCATAGCTTGGCTGGTGGTCGTGGCCGCCGAGATGATCGCAGTGCAATCCGGTCTGGGCTACCTGATTCTGGACAGTCGCAATGCCCTGCGCATGGATTACGTCATGGGCGGAATGTTCGTCATCGGCCTCATCGGTCTGGCCTTGGACACCATCATGCGCATCCTCGGCCGCCTCGGTGCGGCTAACTGGAACGAGACGGATATCTGATACCCTATGGGAAACATTGAGATCCTACACCTCAGCAAGTCATACCCAAACCGCCGACGCCAGCCCCGTTCGAGCGAAGACGCCGGGGTGGGTTTCGGCGATCAAATTCCGGTTCTAGAGGATATCGACCTGTCCCTGAAAGATGGTGAAATGGTGTGTCTGCTGGGTCCCTCTGGTTGCGGTAAATCGACCCTGCTGCGGATCATGGCCGGCTTTGATACACCCAGTGCCGGGAGTGTACGGATCAATGGGCGCCTGGTGAGCGGCCCCCAGGCGGACCATATCTTTGTTTTTCAGCACAGCGGCCTGCTGCCTTGGTTGACCGTACGTGAAAATGTCGGTCTTGGGATTCGCCACCTTAAAGATGCGCAGGAGCTCGAGACCCGTATCCTGGAGCAGATCGAGATGGTAGAGCTGGAGGGGTTTGAGGATCACTATCCCCGCCAGTTGTCGGGCGGTATGCAGCGCCGGGCGGAACTGGCGCGGGCCCTAGCGGTGAATCCTGACACGCTCTTCATGGATGAACCTTTCAGTGGATTGGATTTTCTCACCCATATGAAGATGCGTGAAGAGGTGGTCAACATGCACGAGTTCATCCGCAAGACCACCCTTTTGGTGACCCACGATATTGACGATGCCCTCATCATGGGTGACCGTATCGTTATTCTGAGCGGTCGCCCGGCCAAGGTTTGTCTCGATCAAACCCTTGAATTCAACCGTCCGCGGGATTTTGAGCGGGAACCGGAGTTGAACCGCCTGCGCAGTGAGATTTACCTGATGCTGGGGGTCCCCTATGCGGTTTAAATCGCTTTTGAATCGCCTGCCCCTCTTCTGGCGCCTCATGGGTTTTGCCATGCTGTGGCTGCTACTCATTGGCACCCTGCACTGGCGATTCAACACCGAACACCCCCAGCGCAAGGTGATCCGTATGGGGTATATGCCGGTGGTTACCAACCTATCCGCCCCGCTCCTCGATCATGCTACCCGCGAAGGCGATGGGATTCAATTCAAGGCGATTAAATTCGCCTCCTTTGCCGAGATGGCCGAGGCCCTGCGCAACGACGCCATCCAGGCGGCCTTTATGATTGCCCCCCTGGCCGTGGTGCTGCACCAGCAAGGGGTTGATGTGCGGGTGGTCTATATCGGCAACCGTCACGAGAGCACGCTAGTGGCCCGCAAGGATCTGGCGGTCAGGAATTTCCGTGACCTGGCTGGCCGGACCGTGGCCGTTCCCATGCGCTATTCGGGCCACAACCTGAGTCTCCTGCGTCTCATGGCCGCCGAGGGCCTCGAGGATGCGATCCGCATCGTTGAGATGAACCCCCCCGATATGGCTGCGGCCCTATCTTCCGGGGCTCTGGATGCCTATTATGTGGGCGAGCCCTTTGCCGCCAAGACCCTCAAGAGCGGGGAGGCTCAACTGGTCCACTATGTGGAGTCGGTCTGGCCAGGTTTTATCTGCAACCTCATGTTGGTCAAGGGCAACCTTGTGGAGCAGCATCCCGACGATATTCAACAACTGGTCACTGGCGCCGTTCGCGCAGGACTATGGGCGAAGGATCATCCCCGGGAGGTGGCCGATGTGACGGCCAAATATTGGAACCAGGATCCCGAATTGATCCGCTATGCAATGAACACACCCAAGGGGCGCATCGTCTTCGATCAGTTTCTGCCAGAACAGACCGAGATGGAGGATCTGGCGGCACTGATGCACCGTTTCGGATTGACCCCATCGGCCAATGTGGACGGCCTCGTTGAAGATCGCTTTGCCCGCCAGGTCCCCCTTGAAGACGTGACCACTCTCGACACACTCCTTCCTTGAGACCACCTTTCGGTTGATTCTCCTCAAGTTGCCTGGGCGGCTAACGCGTGTTATCTTATTCCGCTATCGAAAAATGTTTCAATCATAGGGAATTTTATACAACAATCTGTTTTAATGGATATTATGAGGTGGAAGCCGTGAACCGGATACTGACCTTCGTTCAAGGTATGATCGCCATCTGGGTGCTGGTTGGGTGTGCTAGTGCCATTTCCCAGCAGTCTCGGGACCAGGTGACTCTTGAAGCGGCCTTCAGCGATATCATCAAGAATCCGCAGAGTTTGGCGGGTGAGGTGGTGTTGCTGGGTGGCAAGCTCATCGCCACCACGCCCCATGATCGGGGCACCGAGTTGGTGGTGCTGCAACTGCCCTTGGATGTGGGCTCACGGCCCAAGCCCAGCAGTCAATCCGAGGGGCGTTTCCTGGTGCAGGCCGCAGACTTCATGGACCCGGCGGTATACGCCCCCGATAGGTACATTACCCTAGTGGGTAAGATCAGCGGCGTCGAAGAGCGCCCGCTGGGCCAAACCGTATATCTGTATCCTGAATTGGCCCTAATCGAAATCAAGCTCTGGCCTGAAGAGGTACCCCGCAGCGAACCGCGCTTTCAGTTCGGATTTGGAATGGGCACGCGCTTTTGAGGTTCAGGACGCCTAAAAAAGTTAAGGGATGGCCCTGGGCTTGGGGCCATCCCTTAGAGAGAGAAGGAGGAAGTATGAAGGAGCACAGTAGTTTGTTACTGTCTCTTACCCCTTATCATCGACCGTTGCGGGCTGGGCTTTAGTTTTTTATTGTGGAGAGGATTCAGAGGTTCTATAGTCGGTTCATCCTATAGGGTCGGGAGCCAGGACCAGCCCGATTAGAACGAAAGCTTTTGTCGAGGTAGTTAATGGATATTCCAGGAAAATTTCCGTCGATTCCGCCGGTCGCCTACGTCAAAAAGGCTGGTGCTTTGCAGAAACAAACTGACATCCAGCTCTCCCGTTCACCGGCCGCAGGCGATCCGGTGAGCCTCTCCCCCCAGGCGCTTGAACTCCAGGCGGCCCGCGCAACAGTGGCGGGCATGCCCGATATTCGCGAAGAGAAGGTCGCCGCCATCCGCGCCCAGATTGAAGCGGGCACCTATGTGGTGGATAGTGAGAAGATCGCCGACAAGATGATCGTGGAAGCGCTCCTCAACGCTCATCTCAAGTAGTATCCCCCCAAGCCTCACTCGCCGTCAACCTTTCCAAAGGTTTCGGAACCTTTGTAGTTGCGTGGTAGTCGGATGTCGAAGCGGGTGCCTTTCTGGGGGGCTGATTGCAGGTTCAAGGTCCCCCCATGGCGTTGGATCACTTTGCGGGTGATGAAGAGACCCAATCCCGTCCCCTTACGTCCCTTTGAAGAGAAAAACTTGTCGAAAGCGCGCTGTTGTGTCCCGGGACTCATGCCGACGCCGTTGTCCTCGATTGTGAAGACTGCCGTTTCGGACTCGGGCATTACTTTGAATTTGATGATGGGGCTGCGTTCCGAAGGGTTGTCGATGCAGGCATCCACGGCGTTGTCCAGGAGGTTGACCAGAGCGGTGCGCACTAGCTCCGCATCGATCTCCAACTGACCCATCTCGCCACCCAGGTCGCATTGAAATGCGATGTCGGCCCCCCGTATCTTGTTCACCACGTTGGCTGCCACATCGGCGGCGAATTCATAGAGGTCCACCGAACGCGGGTCGAGCTGTCTATCCTTGGCGTAATAAAGGATGTCACTCACCTGTTTGCGGATCCGTTCCAGCATCAAGCGGGAGACATCTAAGCCTTCTTCTACCCGTCCGGGTTTATCACGGTAAAAACCCGTATCGATGAGATAGAGGCCAGCATCCAGGCCGGTGATACTGCCCTTGAGATCATGAGAGATGGTGCTCAGCATCATCCCTAGGGAGGCCAGATGGGCCTGGAGTTCGCGCAGTTCGGTGATGTCGGCGAAGACGACGATGACCTGGATAAGCTTGCCACTGCGGGTTGTGATGGGGGAGGTCCAGGCCATCATTGTGTATTGTATGCCATCGGGCGCCGTCATGACCATTTCACCGTGCTGGGCAACGCCCTTCTGTATGGTTTTGGTAACGGGGTCGCGATAGACCGGGAAACTGGCAGGGCGCAGAATTTCGAAGAAGTTGTGCCCCGTCTGGTCACCGAAGTCACTCTTGAAGCGGCGGTTGACGGCGGTCAGGCGAAAGCGGCGGTCTATAACAGCCACATGGCAGGGGACGGCGTCGAAGAGCTGCTGATAGCGTTGCTGGGTGGTGCGGATCTCCTCTGCCAAGCGTTCAATCTCCTGGGTGCCGGCGAAGATTTCCAGCACCAATTGGATGTTGCCGTCGTTGTCATAGAGGGGGGCGGTGTGGACGGTGACGGGCACCGTGGCCCCGCTTTTGTAGCGTACAAGCGCGCGGGTGGCCATGACATTACCGGATTTGAGGGTGCGCCCCACGGGACAGCCCTGGCGGGTTCTTCGGCGGCCGCTGTAGATGCTCCAACTGCTGTGATAGATACGGTTGCCTAAATAGGTGTAATAGGTGGGGTTGGCCGCCAGAATTTCGGCCTGGGGGTTGTGGATCGACACGAAATAAGGCAGTTCATTGAAGTAGCGGACGCCTCCCTGGGCATCGCGGGTCACCTGGGCGACGAAGGAAGACATTTTATCGACAATCTGGCGGACGGCCAGCAGGCGTTCGGTTTCGACACGCTCCTCCGCCTCGCGTTGAATACGGGCCGTGGTCTCGCCGAGCTGCCGGCGCAGCTTGAGCACACGGCCCAGGCGGTTCAATACCACTTGCCACTGGGACCACTCCAGGGGTAGACAGACATATTCCAAGGCGTCGTCGGGGAACATGGTCATCAAGGTGGGCAGCACGTTTATGGGAGACGCTAGCACCACCAGCGACTCCGGGGCTAAGCGTTTCAGCAGGGCCAGATAACCCTGGGCTTGGTGCGCCTCCACTGTCAAGGCCACTGCCGCCGGGGGAGCTTCGTTGAGGCGCTTGAGCAGGCCATCCATATTGGCCGTCTGAAGATAGTGCCACCCTTTTGGGCACGGCTGGGGTGTGACGGATTCGATCAGGCCTTGGCCAAGGAGGATGATGCTATTTGTATTGGCTTCCACGGAGATTCTTTCAGGTCACAGCAGCCCGGACGTTTGAGGTTTTTTGGCGGGTAATGATTTAAGGAATTGATATGATTGATTTAATAATGAAATGATGCCGGCTCGGACCGGTCCTGTCAAGCAAATTGTGCCGGGTCTTTATTGGGTTAAGCGTTTTAGTACACCAAACTTGATAGTTTCGTAATCCCCTGGTGCCAAATCCCATTTCGGTCCATAGACGTGAAGACGCTTGGAAGCACCGTTTTCATCAAAAATTTGGCCTCCCTCGAGAACCCAGGCCAAGATGCCGCCTTTTAGGTTTTTCACCGCAACACCTTGGCGGGCCATCTCCTGGGCGAAGATGCCGCTACGATAACCGATGGTACAGAAGGCCACTAAGGTCTTGTTTCCATATTGCCTTTTATTTTGAAGATAGGTTTCTGTGTCGATGGCCCCGGGCAGGGTGGATATTCTGATCTCCTCCGGTTCGCGAACATCGACGAATTGAATTGGACCTTCAGATAATAGGTGTCTGGCATCACCGGGGTTGATGTCTAACACTTCGGGAAAGTCCCGTTTGTAGTCAGTGTACATTTTATAAACGGCGACACGTTTCTGGGTATCTGTCAGAGGTTCGGCCGCGCAAAGCGGGCGCGCGCTAAAAACAAATGCAATGATGCTTGTCATGAGGAGAAAGTGGCGATCTGCGATCATGCGGGCTGCTCCAATTGTACTTGCGGATTTAGGCCTTGTGTTGTTATTTCTGGCGGTACCTGATTTTCTTTTTGCCAGCATCCAACCTCACTTTTATCAGAAGCACTAGCAGTGGCGCCATGTGGTAGCAAAGATCGAATATGTCGATGGGGCGCTGCAAGCTGCCGTTTTTAAGCATGATGAGTTTCTCCACCACATGGGGCATGGGGCGCAAAGGCGCCAGCAACAGGATTGCCGTTATAACAATCAACACGGAATAGGGAAGTTTGTCGATAAGAGCGCGCATGTATCTCCTATATTATGTCGAATTTAATGATCTATGGTCCATCCAGCAAAAACACCGATTACAAAAGTAACGACCAGCCCGCAAATCGTCAAGGTCACCGCCGGCATCCTCCAGCGCTCGGGCCGGGTGCTCATCGCCCAGCGCAGTGCTGATGACCGTCAGCCCCTCAAGTGGGAATTTCCCGGTGGCAAGATTGAGGTCGGTGAAACTCCCGAGGATTGTCTCAAACGGGAGCTTTTTGAGGAGTTAGACATCAGAGTGCGCGTCGGTGCCCTACTGGCACACCACCTGCACTATGACGCACAAGGGCAGGTCGATCTGATCGCATTCCATGCGCACTGGATCGCCGGCGAACTGCGGTTGCGAGTGCATGCGCAGTGCCGCTGGGTGGCGGCGGCAGCGCTGGACAGATTCGACTTTTTGCCCGCAGATCTGCCAATAATTGCCCATCTGATGAATAGGGCAGAGTTAAATCTGGCGGAAACTTAAGTCATACAATTCAAATCGATTGGGAAAATGGCGAAAGTCTTAACCATACTCAGCTTTGTTATCGTTATCTGCGGCTTGCACCTATCACCTGGATGGGCAGTGGCCGACGAGATAACCCTGGCCTGGGATCCCAATTCGGAACCTGACCTGGGCGGGTATCGGCTCTACGTGCAAGAGGACGATGACGGCGCGGGGTTTCGTCTGTTGGCCACCATAGCACTGACCGATATCGATCCCCAGGCGCCGCGCCACACCGTTTTGGATCTCATGCCGGACACCCAATACCGCTTCACCATCACCGCCTATAACCAGAATGGCGACGAGAGCGGCATGTCCAACACGGTCTGTGTGATCAACGGGCAGCAATGCGCGGTTTCGAGCAGCACCTCGAGTAGCGGGTGCTTTATCGGTAGCGCGTTAATATACCTTCCGCTTTGAAAACCCCCGCCCCAGCACGTTAAAGGTATTCTCCGTTATCATGAAGGCGTCTTTGTCCACCTGAAAAGCGACCTCTTCCAGACGCTTGAGTTGGTAGGTGTTGACCACGGTCAAGAGGATCTTTTTATCTCGACCGGTATAAGCGCCGCTGCCGTTGAGGAAGGTCGCCCCGCGCTGGAGGCGTTCCTTGACGATGGCGGCGATGGCTTCACTTTTTTCCGAGACGATGAAGACCATCTTGCGTTGGTTGAACATGCTGAGCACATAATTCACCACCTGGGCGATGATGAAGGTCAACGCCAAGGAGTACAGAATCGGCTCCAGTTGTATAATACCGAAACTCAGGGTGAAAAGCAGGAGATTGAACACGAGAGAGATGGTGCCGATGCGCAGACCGAACTTTTGATTGAGAATGATGGCAATGATATCTACGCCCCCCATGGACCCCAGAGAATGCAGAGAGATGCCCGCCCCGAAACCCATGATCGTCCCGCCGGCCAGGATGGCCAGAAAAGGATCACTCACCTTCACGGGCAGGGTCACCAGGTCCAAGGCCAGGGAGAGGGCCAGCATGCCGTAGAGGCTGTAGAAAATGAAGCGGCGGCTGACAAAAAACCAACCCGCTATGATAACGGGGATATTGATTAGGAAATACCATACCCCAGGGCTGAGCAGGCCCGTGAAGTAAAAGGCCAATAAGCCCACTCCAGAGAAGCCGCCCATGATCAGTCCTTGGGGAATCGCAAAACCCTTCACCCCAATTGAGAAAATAGTGGCTCCCGTCGAGAGAAGCAGGAGGTTCCAGACAATGGAAGAAATTAGCTTTGAGTAACCCTTGATCATCTTACGTACCTAACCTTGGATGTTTTCTTCTTTTGCGGTTGTAAAACGTAAATCCATCATGCAGCCGGCAACTATAAGCGTCCAGATGAGGCTTGTCCAGAGGTGATCGCGCGATTTTGTATCTCACAGGGATGATAGCCATTTGGTCGTCTCTCTTTTACAGATCACCAATAGGTTTGACTGAGTTAATTTCTC
>JBNKKA010000019.1:0-37449 GCA_050291585.1 Desulfobacteraceae bacterium | reverse complement strand
GGTTGGACGGCTAAGGTGGCGGCCAGCCTCGCAGAGGCTGACATCGCGGCGGTGGTCTTCGATGCTGTTACACCCAATCCCAAGGACCATGAAGTGATGGCCGGTGCAGCAATCTACGAAGAAAAAAGCTGCGACCTGATTTTAGCGGTCGGCGGCGGCAGTCCCATGGATGCAGCCAAGGGCATCGGCATGGTGGTGGGAAACGGGGGCCATATACTCTCTTACGAGGGCATCGACGCCATCCCTCAACCGGGTCCACCCTTGATCTTCATCCCTACCACGGCGGGCACTTCGGCCGATGTCTCTCAGTTCGCCATCATCTCCGATACCCAGCGCAAAGTGAAGATCGCCATCATCAGCAAGATGGCCATCCCCGACATCTCGCTGGTAGACCCCGAGACAACCATCACCATGCCACCCGAGTTGACGGCAGCAACGGGCATGGATGCGCTGTGCCATGCCTTCGAGGCCTATGTGTCCACCAACGCTTCACCCCTCACCGATATGGCGGCCCTCCAGGCGATCCGTTTGATAAAGGATCATCTGGTGGCGGCCTGGCAGGCGCCGGATATCATGGAGCACCGCAACGCCATGATGATGGCCAGCCTCATGGCCGGTCTAGCCTTCAGCAATGCCAGTCTCGGGCTCGTGCATGCCATGGCCCATTGTCTCGGCGGTGCTTTCGGACTGGCCCACGGGGAGTGCAACGCCCTCCTCCTGGAAAAAGTCGTGGCCTTCAACTTCAACGCAGCGGAGTTGAAGTACCGCCAATTGGCCGAGGCCATGGGTCTGGCAGACATACCGGCCGATACCCAGACGGCGGCCATGGCCTTGGGCGATCACATTGCTGTTCTACGCAAGACTATGGGGATTCACCAGCGACTTCGGGAGATGGGTGTGACCCGTGAGGACCTTCCCAAAATGGCCGCCCACGCCCTGAGGGACCCCTGTCTGGCGACCAACCCCCGCAGGGCCCTTCAGGAAAATATCGAAGCGCTTTACACAGCCATACTATGAGTAGAAAGCTTTGCTTCAAGAAGAAAGCCTGTCAGCGTCTATGACAAACAAGCCACCCCAAACGACACCGCCCCCGCCCTCCCCCGGCCTTCGCAAATTGCTTGCGCAAACCCTCAGCTCTACCCGTAAAAGCTACTATCCACAGCTCAAAGCTCAGCTCGACGCGGCCCAGTCCCAACAACGTCAGCTGCAGCTCCTCATCGACAGCCTGCCGGCGCGAATCTCCTATGTGGACAATGAGCGTCGCTATGTCTTCGTCAATCAGGCCTATGAGCGTGACTTCGCCATGGACCGCGGTGCCATCGTGGGTAAAACAGTGGCGGAGATCATCGGATCCCAATACTATGCCAAAGCCAAGCCCTTTCTCGATCGTGTCCTGGCTGGCGAAACGGTACGTTTCGAGCTCCATTTCGACACCGATGATGTCGCCTCGGCCTGGTATGAGGTAAACTATATCCCCGACACCGATGACCAGGGACAGATTCTGGGGTTCTACTCCCTGACCCACGATCTGAGCGAACTGCGCGCCCGCGAGGAGGACCTGCGCCATGAACGTGATCTCCTCGACAACCTCTTCGACAACATTCTCCTGGGGATTACCCTGTGGAGCACCGATGGCCGTCTCCTGCGCATCAACCGCGGGTTCATCGAATTGACCGGCTATACCCTCGCAGCGGTCCCCGACCTCTCCACCTGGTTTCAACGTGCCTATCCCGATCCGGCGTATCGTAAATTCGTGCTGGAGACATGGCGCCAGGATCATGCAAATCCTTGCTCCGTGCGCGAGTTCGCGGTGACCTGTGGGGATGGGGCAATCCGGCAGATCGAGTTTCGAGCCAGCTTTCTCACAGACGGCCGCGCCCTAGTGACCCTTTCGGACATCAGCGAACGTAAGTTGGCCGAGGCCCAGATACGCGAAAACGAGCGCCGCTTTCGCGGCATGTTTGAAAGCGCCCCCGTGGGAGTGGCCATCATAGACACCGAACGACGTTTCATGGAGGTCAACCAGCAACTCTGCACCATCCTTGGATACCGCCCCGAAGAGATGGTCGGCCGTTCGCTGAATGCCTTTACCCATCCCGAGGACCGCGGAGGAGGCCGCGAGCGCTGGCGCCAACTGCTGCACAACGAGGCGGTCTTCAACCAGGCCGAAAAGCGCTATCTTCACAAAGATGGCCACGTGATCTGGGTCATCGTGAGCAACACCCTCATCCGCGACGATTTGGGCCACCCCAAATACTTCCTCAGTCACCTCATCGATATCTCCGCGCAGAAAAAGGCCCAGGCAGAGAAAAGCGCTTACGAAATAAAACTCGTCCAAGCCCAGAAGATGGAGGCCATCGGCACCTTGGCCGGAGGCCTGGCCCATGATTTCAACAATCTACTCATGGGTATCCAGGGACGCGTTTCCCTCATGCTCCACGGCCTGCCCCCGGACCACCGCTTCCAGAAGCATCTGGCCAGCATCGAGGATCATGTGCGCAGCGCGGCGAGTATAACCCAGCAGCTCCTCGGCTATGCCCGCGGCGGTAAATACGACGTCAAGACCCTCCAGCTCAACGAGTTGCTCATGAAGAGTGCCACCATGTTCGGGCGCACCAAAAAAGAGATCCAGATCCACCACGACCTGCAGTCCGACCTTCCCACCATCGAGGCGGACGGCAACCAGATGGAGCAGGTATTCCTAAACCTTTTCGTGAACGCCTGGCAGGCCATGCCCGATGGCGGGCAACTGTATCTAAAAACCCAGGCCGTCGAATTGAGCGATGGGAAAAATGACTCCCGACAGCTTCCACCAGGCACCTATGCCAAAATCTCCGTGACTGATACCGGCATCGGCATGGACGCAGCGATCATAGAGAAGATTTTCGATCCTTTTTTTTCCACCAAGGAGAAGAACCGAGGCACCGGCCTGGGGCTGGCCTCGGTTTACGGTATTGTAAAAAACCACGGCGGCAGCATCAGCGCCAGCAGTGAGCCTGGTCGCGGCACCACCTTCAACCTCCACTTCCCTGTCTCGAAAAAAGTGGTCCAGAGTACCGAACCCATCAACGACTCGCTCCAGAAAGGACATGAAACCCTCCTGCTGGTGGACGATGAGGCCTTGATTCTGGAGGTGGGCTGCAGCCTGCTTGAACGACTGGGTTACCGGGTTCTGGTTGCCGACAGTGGCATGGACGCCATCAATATGGTGGCCCAAGCGGGTCAGGCCCTTGACCTGGTTATTCTCGATTTGATCATGCCCGGCATGGACGGTGGAGAGACATTCTACCGCATCCGGGAAGTCAACCCCTTCCTCAGGGTCCTGCTCTCTAGTGGGTACGCCCGCGACGGCAAGGCCGACACCATATTGAAAAAAGGCTGCAACGGCTTCATCCAAAAGCCCTTCACCCTGGCCGCCCTCTCTAAAAAGGTGCGCGCCATCCTGGATGCTGACTGAGGTGCAGAGCTAATCTCCCAGCGACCATCTGGTATACCAGCGCTGTTTCATGAACCTCCCTGTTACACCTTTTTCCCACTCTGACCATCGGACGTCCGTCCCTGGGATATCCCGCATCCCGGGTTCTTCACAGAAAGCCTTAAAGAACGCGGGTTTTCGAGGATTCATAATTTTCTGTGAAAACTATCATATGCTGGCACCCAACGTGCAGATTATTCCAAAGTAGCCTTCACGCTGACACGACAGAAAATATCATTGCTCGCTCTAAATCGGATGCCCACAGGGGGACCCATGTTTACCACGACCGCAGACACTCGCCAGCGTCTGATCCTTTATATATCCTTAGCCCTGTTGCTTGTCGTCATATCCCAGCAGGGAATGGCCCGGGCGGCCGACGGAGACGAGAAGGTCATTTTTCTGCACCACTCCACCGGGAGCGCCGTTTATAGTGAGGGCGATGTGCCCGGCTGGATCAGAACTTATAACGCCAATAATGGAACTGCTTACGAGATCGACGAGCGATCCTACCCCAACAGTCCCTATCCCTGGGACAATTACCCTTACGACTATTGGAATCTATGGGTGAATGGCGCCTGCGACGACGCCCAGTCTGGAATCGCCTGCATGACCAGCCTGGCCCGGGACTACGACGTCGTCATCTTCAAGCACTGCTACCCGGGAGCCGACGTTCTGGAAGACGAGGGCAACCCCGCAATCGATTCTTCACGTAAATCGTTGGAGAACTACAAGCTTCAGTATCGTGCGCTGAGAACCCTTATGGACGGCTATGCCGACACCCAGTTCATTGTCTGGACCCTGGCGCCCCTACACCGTCTGGCCACGACCACGGGCGCAGCCACCCGGGCGCGGGCCTTTGTGGACTGGGTCCGGGACGAGTGGCTAACGGAAGATGGCCACTCCCACCCCAACATCGCCATCTTCGATTTCTGGGGCTATGCCGCCGAGGAGAACACCGCAACAACGCCGGGCCAGGGACCGGTCAACACCCTCAAATACGATTACGAGAGCAGCCATAGTGACTCAAACTCCCACCCCAACCATCTGGCCAACGAGACCATCGGCCCCCTCTTCGCCCAATTCATCGTGGATACCATCGAAGACACGGCGACACAGGACGGCAATGTACTCAGGGTACCCCAGGATTACGCCACCATCGCCGCCGCTGCGGCGGCAGCCCAGGACGATGACACGGTGGAGATCGCTGCCGGCACCTACACGAACAGCGACATGGTGGCCACCTGGGATCAGAACAATCTAACCATCCGGGGGGTCGACGGCCAGGTTCATCTGGATGCCGAGGGGGTGACCATCGCCAATGGCAAAGCGATCTGGGTGACCACCGGCGACAACATCACTATCGAGCAGATCGCTTTCTCCCACGCGGTGGTGGACGACGCCAATGGGGCCGGCATACGCAGCGAGGGCGACCACCTGACGGTGCGAAATTGCAGCTTCAACAACAACCAGACGGGTATCCTGACCTCCAACAACGGGACTGAAGAGATCCTCATCGAGTACTGCGAGTTCAATCACAACGGGCTGGGCAACCCCGGCTATACCCACAATATCTACGTTGGCCATGCGGCCAAGTTCACCCTGCGGGGCAGCTACAGCCATCACGCCCTGCACGGTCATAACGTCAAAAGCCGCGCGGCGCAGAACCATATTCTCTACAACCGTATCATGGACGAGGAGGATGGCCAGTCCTCCTACCTCATCGATCTGCCCAACGGCGGCCTCAGCTTTCTCATAGGCAACGTTCTTCACCAGGGAGCCCAGGCCGAAAACAGCCACATGATCTCCTACGCCGCCGAGGGGGCCGACAACCCGGTCCAGACACTCTACGTCTCGGGAAACACATGTGTGAACGAGCGGATCTCCGGTGACGCCTTCCGCCTGGTGGGCACCCCCACGGCCCATTTCGTCAACAACCTCTTCGTCGGCGTGGACGAAAACGTCCTCGGAGACACAAGCGTTTTCACTGGCAACGTGAGCACTAACGAGCCAGGCTTCTCCGACGCGGAGCATTTCGATTTCCATCTCACTGGGGCCTCCACAGCCCTGAACGCTGGCGAAGCCCCCGGAAGCGCCCAGGGAATCGACCTCACCCCGACTTACGAGTATCAGCACCCCATGTCTCTAAAAACACGCACCAGCGACGCCCACTTGGATGTGGGCGCCTTTGAGTTGGCCAACGCTGACGAAACCGATGCTGGTGACGTGGATGACGATGTCGGCGATGATGACAACAGAGGCGGTGGTGGAGACAGCAGCGGCAGCAGCACCTCGAGCAAGGGGTGCTTCGTGGAAATCCTGAAGCTCTAATAAAGGCATAACTTCCAACCCTATCGCCGACTCGGCTTCTATCTGATGCTTCGGGACTGGTTCATCGCGCTGTTTTGGGGTATACTCTGCCTTGGTACGCCTATACCAAGGCATATCCTTCCGACCTGTTCTCGGCCAGTATTCTCCCCTGAAAAAAAGAGGCCGATATGACCCTTGATATCCTCATCGTACTTCTGATCCTGGCTGCCGAAGCTGCCAGATGCCCGGAGTCGGCTAAACCCTATTTAATAATAAGTGACTCCCATGTTTAAAAATAAGTGGCTCCCATGACTTTTGAAATCCTCATTGTGCTTCTGATCCTGGCTGCCGAAGCTGCCAGATGCCCAGAGTCGACTATACCTTATTAAAAATAAGTGACTCCCATGACTTTTGAAATCCTCATTGTGCTTCTGATCCTGGCAGCCGTGATTATCCTCCTAATAACAGAGTGGGTGGCCCTGGAAGTTCTCGCCCTCCTGGTCTTGGGCGGCCTTGCGGTGAGCGGCATCGTCACGCCAACCGAAGCACTATCGGGTTTCAGCAATCCGGCGGTGGTGACCATCTGGGCGGTCTTCATCCTCAGCGGCGGGCTGACGCGCACGGGCATCGCCAACATCCTCGGACGCCAACTCCTCAAGGTGGCCGGCCGCGGCGAAACCTTCCTGGTCGTCACCATCATGGTCATCGCCGGCGGCCTGTCGGCCTTCATGAACAACGTGGCCATCGCGGCCCTGATGCTGCCGGTGGTCATGGACATCACCCGCAAGACGGACCACTCGCCCGCTACCCTGCTCATGCCCCTGGCGTACGGCTCCCTATTGGGAGGCCTGACGACCATGATCGGCACCCCCCCCAACATTCTGGTGAGCGAGGCCCTGCGCGATAACGGCCTTGAGCCCTTTGGCCTCTTCGACTTTTCTCCGGTGGGCTTGGTGGTGATGATCAGCGGGGTGACCTTCGTGGCCCTGGTGGGGACCCGCTTTTTGCCATGCCGCAACGTCGGTGCCGAAACCGCCGCCTCGCGCCGCGACTACCGCTGGCAGTATGACCTCGAGGAACGCCTTTTCCAGATCCGCATCCCAGCCGCTTCGGCCCTGGTGGGCAGAACCCTGGGGCGTAGCCGCCTGGGCTCCGCCCTACACCTCAATGTGGTGGGCATCAACCGCGGTACCCAAACCCTGCTGGCCCCCGACATCAATGAAGTCATCCAGGCTGAGGACGAACTCATCGTCGAGGGACTTCAGGAGCGTATCCAGGAACTCAACCACTGGGGCCAACTCCTCACCGATACCGACACACGCGGGATGGACGCCCTGTGCAACTACGGCATGCAGGTGGCCGAATTGACCATTACCAACGCCTTTGCCCACAGTGGCCAGAGCCTCGCCCAGATCGGATTCCGCAGGCGCTACGGCCTCAACGTCCTCGCCCTGCGACGTGGTGACCGCTTCATCGAAGAAGATCTCAAGGCCCAGATTCTTCAGGCCGACGACATCCTCTGGGTCCACGGCCCCAGCGAACGTTTGGCCGCCCTGGCAGACTCGGCCGACCTCTCCCTAAGCGATATTGACAATACACTCTGCGGCAACAGCGAACTGGCCATGCGGGTGCATCAGCTGAGGGTCCCCGAAAACTCAATTCTGGTGGGCCTCTCCATAGAGGAGAGCCGCCTGGGCGACGCCGTGGACGTTCAGATCCTCTACCTCTTACGGAAAAATGGCGAGGCACTGATCCCCACCCCAGAAGACCGCATCGAAGCCGGCGACCGCCTGGTGGTCTCCGGGGCCCAGGATATGATCTCCATTTTGCTGCTGCAGGGATTGGAGGGCGTCTTCATCGAAGCGCAGGATACCCGCCCCGACCCGACCATGCTGGAGGATGATCAGGTGGGTTTGGTGGAGGTCATTCTCTCCCCCCATTCGGTCCTTTCGGGCAAAACCCTGGGGGAGATCAACTTTCGGGAGAAGTACGGCCTGACGGTGCTGGCCATCTGGCGTAAGGGGCGCGCCCACCGCAGCGAACTGCGCGACATGCAGTTGGCCTTCGGGGACGCCCTCCTGCTATATGGTCACAGGAAGAAACTCAAGATTCTTGGCAACGAGCCCGACTTCCTGGTCCTCACCGAGACCGCCCAGGAGATCCCCCTTGAAGAGAAGGCCCCCACTGCGCTGATCATCATGGGCGCCGTACTCCTGCCCGTCATCCTCGGCTGGGTGCCCATCTACATCGCCGTGGTGATCGGTGCCGCCATCATGGTGATGAGCAAATGCCTCACCATGGAGGAGGCCTATCGCTTCATCGAGTGGAAGGCCGTCTTCCTCATTGCCGGTATGCTGCCCCTGGGCACCGCTCTGGATAAAACCGGAGCGGCCCGTCTCCTGGCCGAAGGTGTTGTCAATCTCCTGGGTCCCTTGGGGCCCCACGCGGTGCTCTTCGGTTTACTGGCTATCACCTTCCTGGCCACCAGCATCATCCCTACTGCCGCCTTAGTGGTCCTCATGGTACCCATCGCCCTAAAAACTGCCGCCAGCCTTGGCATATCGCCCCACACCCTCCTCATGGGCATCGCCATGGCGGCCTCTTCGAGCTTCACCTCCCCCATCTCCCACCCAGCCAACGTGCTCGTCATGGGCCCCGGCGGCTACCGTTTCGTGGACTACCTCAAGCTGGGCATTCCCCTGACCCTCTTAATTATGATCCTGCTCATGGTAGTACTGCCGATCTTTTGGCCTTTTGTACCTTAGCGGGTTTTGGAATTATTTTTCTGAAATATTGGAAGATTGAAAGACATGCTCAACTATATCAGTCCTGGCGAAATTCAGATGGGCCACCAGTTCAGACTCCAGGCCGGCTAAATCCTTATTTTTTAGATATTCCAGGATACGTGTATGGTCTTCAAGCCCGCGTTTTACGGATCGTTCCGTTTTAAGGCTCTCGGAACGATAGCGAAGCATCAGCCTCCGGAGCTGTTGGCAGATATCGAGCAAGTGTTTGCTGCCGGCCGCTTTGACGAGGATTTCATGGAACTCTTCATCGTACTTGAGGAATAGGTGGGGTGATCCCTTTTGAAGTGCGGCCTCGGTTTTGGCGATATTTTTTTCCAATGCCCGACGGCCCGTAGCGTCCATCCTTTCGATGGCCCATCGGCAGGCCAGTTTTTCATTGACCAGGCGGATTTCAAAAATCTCGTTGAGTTCGTCCGGCGCCAGTTTCTTTACATAATACCCCACCCGGGGAACGGATTCGATGAAACCGTCCTTTTCAAGCAGATGCAGGGCTTCACGCACCGGTGTCCTGGATGTACCGATCTGTTTGGCAATTTGGGCTTCGACCAGCCTGCTGGAGGGCTTGATGGTACGATTGAGAATCTGATCTCGCAAATGCACATAAACCTGATTTCGGATAGGTTGCGGCTGTTCTATGCGGATGGACTCAATTTTTGCGCTGGCCATAGGGTGCCTTTCTGCTGACATTGCCTTTCACGTGGACCTGGGCTCATGAAGAAGCGCTCGTTCGGGTCCAGGCATTACAAGACCGATATTGCACTTCGTACCCCAGTATATTTTTTTCGGACAATAGTCTCATTGCAGATGATTGTCAAGTTCTGAGAGCAGTTCCCTTCCGAGATTGGCCGCCCGCCTTCCGCTTGATTCCACAAAGTATCTAATGCTAATTTTCATTTAAATTACAACCGAATGTCATGAAGTCATGGAATGACCGATGAATGCATCTTGACAAATCCTAAACGGGGAGTGTATTGGGGTACTGAATACTGTGTTCTGGGTACTGTATCTGGAATACAATATGAATTCAACATTGCCTGTTAGAAAGGGGTGCTCACGTGAAGATTGCAATCATAGGAGCCGCCGGCAGCGTCGGTGCTCCGGCTGCCTTTTACCTTGCCGCGCAAGGCCTGGCTGATGAGGTCCTCATGATCGGCGGCAAACGCCAAAACGTGCTCCAGCAGCATGCCATGGATATCAGCACGGCTGTTTCATACCTGGGGGTCAAGATTCAGGCGGGCGACTACACGGATTTGCCGGGGTCGGACATCGTCATCAATGCCGCCGGTGTGCAGCAGGGGCTGATCAAGGACCGCATGGAGATGCTGCCCAAAAACATCGCGTTGATTCAGACGATCGCCGGCCATATTAAAAAGCACTGCCCCGGCGCTTTCGTGATTACGGCCACCAATCCGGTGGACCCCCTCAATTATGCCACTTTTAAATTCACCGGCTTCGACCGGCGCCAACTCATCGGCTATTCCATCAACGATTCATTCCGCTTCCGGGAGATGCTGGCGGCCGAATTGAATGTCCGCACCGGTCAGGTCGACGGCGTGGCGATCGGCGAGCACGGCAGCACCCAGGTGCTGCTGTTCAGCAGCGCCACGGTGGACGGCCACAAGGTGGCGGTGGATGAAGAGACCAAGCAGCGCATCAGGGCTCAGGTGCCCAATATCTTGAAACGTTATGAAGCGTTCCAGGCCGGCCGCACGGCCGGATGGACGTGCGCCATCGGCCTGGCTCAGATCGTCCGGGCCATGACCGAGGAGACGGGTGAAGTCCTTCCCTGCTCGGTGGTGTTGGACGGCGAATACGGACAACATGACCTGAGTATGTCCGTGCCGGTCATTCTCGGCAGCGGCGGCGTGAAAGAGATTCTCCAATATGATCTAGCCCCGGATGAGCGCGAAGGCCTGGAGATCACCGTGAACACTCTGAAGAAGGCCAAAGCAGTGGTGGACGATGCTCTGACCTGAAGAATTTCTGGATAGCATGGCCATCCAATCCCCTTGGCGTCCCTTTTTTCGAAACAGGAGCGAACCATGTCGACACGTTTTTCAAAATTGTTGGAACCGGGAATGATCGGTCCGGTGAAAACCCGCAACCGGATGCTCAAGACAGCCAATGGCACCTCCTTTATGGATTCGGATCAAACCTGCGGCGACCGCATGGTGGCCTATTACGAACGGCTGGCCAAAGGCGGCATCGGCTTTCTCGTGGTGGAGTCCTGCGGAACAGAATACCCACTGGGCATCCAACACGTCCATTATAGGCCTGACGGCAGTTACGAAGGCGTCCAACTCCACTTTGACGATGATCGGCTGATTCCGGGATTCAAAAAACTCACCGATGCGGTTCATGGACACGGATGCCCCATATCGATTCAATTTCAGCATGCCGGTCCCTGGAATCCCACCGGCCTGCTCCCCAGGGATATGAAGATCCGCGATGTCAAGTGCGCTTCGGACATGACCGAAGAGGAGCTGCCCGGCCCGGATTTTCTGCCCTGCCGCGCCATGACCCAAGATGAAATCGAAGAGCAGATCGATTTTTGGGCCGCCGCAGCCGAGCGGGCCTATCGCGCCGGGTTCGATGCCTGCGAGATCAACCACGCCACCTGCCATCAGGGCAATACCTTCTTGTCCAGGATCTGGAACAAGCGCACCGACGAGTATGGCTGTCAAAATTATGAGAACCGCACCCGTTTTCTCAGGCGCTGCGTGGAGGAAGCCAAGAAGCGCACCGGGCCGAACTTTGCCGTGCATGTCCTCATTAACGTCGCCGAGTACAACCATCCATTGGCCACCACCATCGAAGAGGGTGCCGAAATAGCCAAATGCATCGCCGATGTGGCTGACGGCATCAATTGCCGGGCGGAGCGCTATGGCCATCGCGGTGGCCTGCTACAGCCCGACCGAATTATGTTCCCCGAACCGCCGGACGATTTACCCGAGGGTCTGGACTGGAGCCGGGGCGGCAAAGGCGCCACCGTACCCCTGGTGGAAGCGGTCAAGGCCAAAGGGGTCAAGGTCCCGGTCTGGACCGCCTGCCGGCTGGATCCCGTCATCGGCGAAGAGTATCTGCAGAAAGGCAGCCTGGATTTTGTGGGCATGACTCGTAGGATCCTGGCCGATCCCGAGCTGCCCAACAAAGTGATGCAGGACCGACTGGAGGATATCCGTTGGTGCAACGGCTGCCTGCACTGCTTTGACGTGCGCAATAAAAATAGACGGCTGGAGTGCCGCACAAACGCCACCCTGGGACGGGAACTGGATCCGGATTTCATCTCCAAACCACCAGAGAGAAAAAAGAAGGTGCTGGTGGTGGGCGGCGGTCCCTCTGGCATGGAGGCGGCCAGAGTTGCGGCCAAGCGCGGTCATCAGGTGGTGCTTTATGAAAAGGGTTCCTTTCTGGGCGGATTGATTCCGGTGGCGGCCATTGTCAAAGATCTTGAGACCGAAGACCTGACCTTGTTTGTCAAATACCTGGCCACCCAAATCAAAAAGGAAGGGGTCCAGGTCCATTTGAAAACCGCGGTCACCCCGGAGATCGTCAAACGGGAAAAACCCGATGCGCTCGTGATTGCCGCCGGCGCCGCACATACCCGCTTCGATCTTCCCGGCGCCAACGGCGGCAAGGTGATCGAAACCGAAAAACTGCACGGCATGCTCAAATTCTTCTTGAAGTTCTTCACCTCCGCGCAGATGCAGAAACTATCCAAGATCTGGATGCCGGTGGGCAAGAGTGTGGTGGTCATGGGCGGGACCTTGCATGGTTGCGAACTGGCCGAGTTTCTGACCAAACGCAACCGACGCGTGGTGGTGGCCCATAACGGCCCGGAGGCGGAACTGGGCGACCGGATGACCATCGACGACCTGGCCTACCTGTGGCCCTGGCTCAAGCAGAACAGCGTGCCCGTCTGGGCCGGCGTGGAGTACATGGAGATCAAGGACAAGGGCCTTGACGTCCGCCTGCACGACAAACGCAGGTTTATCCTTAAGGGAAAGCAGGTCATCACGACCCAGGATTGGGGGCCGAATCATGCGGCTGCCGCACCATTCAAAGGGTTGGTGGCCGAAACCTATGAGATCGGCAGCGGCAAGGAACCCGGACTGATCGTGGACGCGATCCGTGACGGCGCCGTGATCGGCCGCAAGATTTAAATTTGGAATTTACCCTTGCAGGAAAAGGTTGACAACAGTGGAGAAGAATTTCACTTCCGAGTGATGAAGAACTGGCTGTGCTTCAGAAGAATGCCGACAAGCGCTTCGGCGTTCTTCAGGCGCTTTGTGATGCAACCCAAAAGGCGGCCTGAGATATGAGTATTTAACGCAGACGACATCGGGCGGATTTACCTCTTATAGCCCCTGGCACGCCGTCGGCCGGGGGCCCTCCTGGCCCCCGGTTGACAGCATATTTCCGAATCGATGAGATTGAAAGCCATGCTTGCGGAAATCATAACGGATCCCCTGCAGGGAAGCGATTTGAAGTGCGATCTGGAAGTCAATCTCGCCCACCTGAAAACATTGGGCGTGCGCCAGGTATCACTGCTTTTCGGGTTTTCCTGGGGCAAACACATCTACGCAGCGGAATGGAAGGAACTGCCGGCTTCACCGGAGGAAGCCATTGGGCTGGTAAGCATGGCCGAAAAACTGGAATACGGTCGACTGGGGGATGACAATCTCTATCTAAGCGTGGAAAAGTTCAACCTGCGTCTGCAGTACTCGCACGAGGCGGATATTCATCTGTCTTTCGGCACGCCAAATCGTCTGGTCCACGATATTTTAGACCGCTGGACCGCCATGCAATGGCTTTGCTACAATACAAGCAAGGCCTTGACGAAAGTCATGGACCAGCCTTGACGAAAGTCAAAGGCCGGCCTTAACGAAAGGCATGGGCCGGGTCTGAAGACACCATCACGAGAGTCTTTTACGGCGCTGGGCCTCGATCTCCTCGGGGCTGCCAAAGTAAATGCAGTGGGCCAGGCAGACATTATCGGCGCATGCCGGCATCAATCCGTGGGACACCCGGTGATGGCAAAGGTTGCATTTGTGGGCCACTGAACCCGCCTCGTCAAAGGCTATGGCTTCATAAGGGCAGCTGTCCATACATGCCCGGCAGCCCGTGCAGCTTTCGTCGTCCAGAACGACGATACCGTCTCTCCTCTTGGTGATGGCGCCCTCCGGGCAAGCGTCCACACAGGGCGGCTCGTCGCAATGGCGGCACAGGTTGACGCGGTAAGTAAACTGGGGTCGTCCATCGGCCGCTTCGCTCTCCTGCGCTTCAACGGCGATCAACTGAACACCATAACTCAAATCAAACTCCTGCTTGCAGGCCACTTCGCAGGTTCGACACCCCCAGCATGCGTCTTCATCGATGGTCAGTTCGTAAGGTTTCATTTATCTGTACTCTTCTCTCTTCTCCGGATAGATACGGCACAGCAGCGAGCGGATATGGGTCGCTCCCATGGCGGGATCGCAGTTGTCAAAGGAGTTGTCGATCAGCATATTCACGTTAGATGATTCCCAGTCGCCCTGGGACGCCTTTTCCTCCGGGAACCACCAGGCGTGTTCCGCAGAAACCACTTCCGGCTGCAACCCTTTGAAAAACTTGGCGCGTTGGCGGATTTTCCCCCGCAGTGATTCGATGACCACCCAGTCGCCCTCTTGGATGCCTTCTTTGGCGGCGGTTTCCGGATGAATCTCCACCACCGGATCTTGGTGCAGTTCCCGCATCCAGGGGAGTTGCCGGTTCTCAGCGTGGAAAAATCCGGGTATCCGGCGTCCGGTAATGAGGGTGTAAGGATAGTGTTCCAATACCTCGGGCGCGCTGCTGGAACTCTCCGGGGGCTCGTGAAAGTCCGGCAGCGGATCGTAGCCCCATTTTTCCAGCGAGGTGGAATAGAGTTCGAATTTGCCGGTGGGTGTGGAAAAACCGTCTTTTTCGTATTTTCGGTAGGCCACTTCCCCGCGGATATAGTCCATCTTTTTGAACTGCTCGAATGTGATCCCCATGGGTTCGAGAATGTAGTCGAGGCCACCGGCGAAGGTCTCCCACCAGTGCTCACCCTGGCCCACCCGGTGGGCCAGGGCGTTGATCATTTCGTGATCGGGCCGGCAATCGCCCACCTGGATGACCTTGCGTCGCGGAAGAATATAGCCGTGCCTTTTCCAGTAATCGCCGATATAGTCCATCTCCAGCCAGGTGGCGGCCGGCAGGACAATATCGGCCATCTCGGCCGTCGGGGTAATGAAAAAATCGGAGACCGCCAGAAATTCAACCTTTTCAAGCGCTCGATAGACCTCGGAGGGCTTGGCGCGAGTCAGCAGCGGATTGGAGCTGATCAGAAACATCATCTTCACCGGGTAAGGTGCTTCGGTGAGAACGGCATCCCAGACACACTTGGGGTTGATGATGCCGAAGTGGCCGGCCAGGCGAAAACGATCGCCTCCCAGCCGCTTGGCCGCCTGCGCTTTGGGCAGCAGTTTGTGGGCGCCGAAGGTGCTGACTTTAACGATGTTGGGCGTCTTGAACAGCACCTGCCCACCGGGAATATCGATGTTGCCGGTGATCCCCATCAAGGCCATCAGCGCCCGGTCGTTGTCAGCGCAGTTGATCTGCTGCTCGATGGCCACGCCCCATTGGATACCCGCCGGTTTGGTGGTGGCATAGAGCCGGGCTGCGGCCTGAATCTTCTCCGCCGGCACGCCGGTGATCCGCGCCGTTTTATCCGGCGGGTACGCGTTGACGCGTTCCACAAAGGGCTCCCAGCCATGGACATATTTATCTACGAAATCTTTGTCGTACAGAGCTTCCCTGACGATGACGTGGGCCATCCCCAGGGCCAGGGCGGTGTCCGTGCCGGGCCGCAACTGCAGCCAAATGTCGGCCCGGGCAGCCATGCGGGTCATCCGCGGGTCCACCACGATCAGTTTGGCGCCTTTGTCCAAACTGACCGAGAAGGACTCGCCCTTGTACTCATCCGGGTTGCTGATCACCAGGTTGTTGCCCCACACCATGATGCATTGGGGACGGTTTTCATAATCCACAATGGGGTTGGAGCCGCAGGTGATAATACTCGTGGCGATGCGGGGACCGTAGCAAAAGTGACCGGCGGTCAGCACATTGGGTGTTCCCAGAAGATTGGCGAACCGGTAGATAACGCTCTCGTTCTCACGGCCGGTGCCGTATCCCATGACGATGGATTCGGCGCCGAAATCACGTTTGTAACCATTGATCCTGTCGGCAATGGCATCCAGGGCCTCATCCCAGGATATGGGTTCCCACTGGCCACTGCCCTTGGGGCCGATGCGGCGCACCGGTGTGGTGAGACGATCCGGATGATGGGCCAATTGCAGGGAGGCAAATCCCTTGGGACACAGCGTGCCGTGATTGATGGGGCAGCCGGGATCGCCGGAAATCTTCACTGCCTTTCCGTTTTTGGTGTAAACGATCACCCCACAGCCACCATGGCACATCCGGCAATGGCTCTTTACGGCGCTGTCGTAGCCATATACTTCCATCTCTTTTTCTATATTGCTATATGTAAACGCCACACCCCACTCGCTTTCCATGAATCGTTCAGGAGCAATTTGTGCCGATCTTGCCCAAGCTTGAAACCATGATTCCGCATCTAAAATCTGACTGTAATGATGGCCACAAGAGGATATTGAAGCATAAGACCTTGCTTTTTTGGCCCTCAAGAATGTCAAAGGAGCGGTTGTGAGTCAACCCCCCTGATCACACAGCATGCTGTATGACCAGGGGGGTGCGGGGGCCTCGTTTAAACCATCTGAAAAGCGCGGAAGACACGGAGGGGCCTGCTGTAAAAAGCGCAAATACCGGGCCGATTTAGGCGGCAACTGCTACATTTTCAGCCTGTATAACAATCGCGCTGTTTGCAGGAAGCACGTACGCATAGGGAAAGAAGTCATCAGCGAACCGACCTTGAGGGCCCAGTCAGAGTGGGCCAGAGGAAGGCGGCGGATTATAATTTGCCGAGTATTTTTCGGGCGATGATGGTTTTCTCGACTTCCTTGCTGCCTTCAAATATTTCCAGAACCTTGGCATTGCGCCAATAGTGGGCCACATCATACTCTTCGAGGATGCCGTAACCTCCGTGTAGTTGAATGGCCTCGTCCGCCACCTGGACGGCGACTTCGGCGCAATACCACTTGGCCATTGAGCTGAGCGCCGGATCGGCTTTACCCGTATCGATCCTGGAAGCCGCCTGGTAGCAGATGGATCTGGCGGCCTCGGTCCGGGTGGCCATCTCGGCAATTTTTCCCTGGACCAGTTGCAAGGCGGCCAGCGGTCGGCCGAATTGTTCGCGTTGGCGGACGTGGTCGACGGCCTTGTCCAAGGCGCCCTGAGCGGTTCCTACCGCCAAGGCGGCCACCTGAACCCGGGAGCGGTCAAAAAACGCCATGATGTTGTAAAAACCGCGGCCTTCCGCGCCCAGCAGGTTTGTTGCCGGAACGCGCACATTTTTGAAAACCGCATCTCCGGTCTCCGATGACCGCAGGGACAGTTTGCCATGATACGGATTGGCTTCGTATCCGGGCCTGTCGGTCTCGACAATGATGGTGCTAAAGCGCTTGTGCACTTTAGGGTTCTGGGGATCCGTCACACATAGAACGACCAGAAAATCTGCGCGCTTGCAATTGGTAATAAAGACCTTACCGCCGTTGATGACATATTCGGCGCCCTCTCTGCGGGCTTCGGTGCTTACCGCCGACACATCGCTGCCGGCATCGGGCTCCGTAATGGCCATCCCCATTTTCATCTGGCCGCAGCAAATCGCGGGCAGATATTTTTGCTTTTGTTCGGGGGTGCCGATAAGATCGATGAGTTGGGTCCCGAAAAATGTGGACTCGATGGCATGGGTGATGCCCAAATCCACCCGTGTGAATTCTTCCAGAATCAGACATTGTTCAACATACCCCAGCCCCAAGCCTTCATACGCTTCCGGTAGAAAAACCCCCAAAAAACCCAGTTCAGCCGCTTTTTCCCACAGACGTTCATCGAAACGGGACGCTGCATCCAACTCCCGGGCGATGGGCCTGAATTCACCTTCGGCAAATTCTCTGGCCGCCTTTTGAATCTCCAGTTGTTCTTTGGATAAGGCAAACATAATTCCAGCCCCCAATTTGTATTTAAACCTATTGAGACAGGGATGACCAGCAAGGGTCATCGTTTCCGAAAATGCGGGATTGACACATTGCTTTAACGCAAAGCAATAGAAGTAAATCGCTATGCGTATTTCTATAGCCTTCCCGTTTTTTCTGTCAAGGTAAAAAGTCAGTCGATAAATGCAATTCATTGTAGGTACACGCTTCAGGGACTATTGGCGAAGAAGTTTTTTCTTGACAATTACAGACAGCCCGGCTAATCATATCGTTATGCGGTATAAAATTATCGCATTGCGGTTCCTTCCGGTATGATTCAATCAAGCTGATTTAAAATCATAACAAGGGGGTAGGAGAGATGAGAAAGACAGCGAATGTTTGAGCATTGCGGTGCTGATGAACAAGCGCAAATGGGATTCTCTGCCCCCCGAAACTCAGAAGATCATCGACGAAAACAGCGGCCTGCGCTCTCGCTTTGGTGCGGTGAGGTTTATGATGCCGCCGATCAACCGGCCATGCAGCGGGTCGTAAAACCCGGTTTTGAGGTGATTGAGCTGCCTGATGCCGATTTGCAAAAATTGAACACGCTGACTATACCCCAGAGAAAGAAATGGGTAAAAGAGATGCAGGCCAAAGGGTTTGATTGCGAGGCTGTGTTGAAAACCGCCCTGCAATACCTGAATGAGAAGTTATTTACACCATTCGCACTAAATTTGAATAGGCGCTCTTGATCGAATCATAACGGTTGTCTGATCGTCGCCGAAACCATGGAGGGCACTGCCAAAATGGATGCTGAAACTATCCTGAAAAAGCTCGGCTGGCTCAGCAACAAGCTGTCGTATCTAGGCGCCATTGCGCTTTTTGCAATGATGCTGCTGACCGCCGCCGATGTTTCAGGCCGTTACATTTTTAATAAACCCATTCTGGGGGCCTTTGAACTGACGGAGTTCCTGGTGTTGATTCTGATCTTTTCCTTTCTGGCGCACGCCCAGGCGGAAAAAACCCATGTTTCGGTGGACCTTCTGGTGGGTCGGCTACCGAAGAAATGGCGCACGGCCCTGGGAATCTTCAACCATACGGTTTGCCTATTGCTGATGGGTCTTTTTGTATGGATGACCACTATACGGGCCATGGAATTGAAAGAATACGCCGAGGCTTCATCGAATCTTGGAATTCCCAAATTTCCTTTTGCCTACTTTGTCGTCATCGGTTTTGCGATCCTAGGGTTGGAGTATATCCGGAATCTGATCAGGATGGTCAAGCCCAGGAAGAAAGGTGTACAGCGATGAGTGCCGAATGGGTCGGGGTTCTGGGCATATTGCTGATGTTCGCTCTTTTGGCCATGGGAATGTATATCGGAATCGCCATGAGTGTGGTCGGTCTATTGGGCTTGTGCGTCCTTGTGGGTTGGCCGGCCGGAAGCAGTATTCTTGGTATAACACCGTTGGCGGAAGGGTCCTCCTATACCCTGAGCGTAATCCCGCTGTTCGTTCTGATGGGGCAGTTTGCCTTCAGGTCGGGAATCAGCAGCGATATCTTTAAATCGGTGTATGCCTGGTTGGGACATTTTCGCGGCGGCCTGGCCATGGCCACCATTATGGCCTGCTCCGGTTTCGCCGCTATCTGCGGTTCCTCATTGGCAACGGGCGCAACCATGGGGATGGTCGCCATTCCCGAAATGGATAAATACAACTACGATCCCAGGCTCTCTACGGGTTGTATCGCCGCCGGCGGCACCTTGGGGATACTGATTCCACCCAGCATCGGGTTTGTGCTCTACGGCATCCTGACCGAGCAATCCATCGGCAAACTCTTCATGGCCGGAATTATACCCGGTATCCTGCTGTCGGCCCTGTTTTTGTTCGTCGTTTATATTCAATGCCGTTTCAATCCCAAATTCGGCCCCCGCGGTCCGGCGACCAGCCTGACAGCGAAAATCAAATCCCTGAGCGGCATCTGGGGCATGTTGGCTTTGTTTGTTATAGTCATCGGAGGCATCTATTTTGGTGTTTTTACGCCCACCGAAGCCGCCGGCATCGGCGCCTTTGGCGCCTTTGCCTTTGCCTTGTTCAGAAGACGGCTGACCTGGTCCGTGCTTATTGAGTGCCTTATGGAAACCGGTCGGACAACCGCTTTTATTTTTCTGATCATCATCGGCGCCAATATCTTTTCGTCGTTTCTCGGAATTTCCAGAATTCCGATGGAATTGGCCGATTTTATCGCCGGGCTGCATATGCCTCGAATTTTGATTTTAGCCCTGATTATTCTGATCTATCTCGCCCTGGGGTGTGTGATGGACTGTTACGCCATCATGATACTGACGGTGCCCATAATATTCCCGGTGATTCAGGCGCTGCAATTCGATCCGATCTGGTTTGGAGTTCTGATGGTCATCGTTCTCGAGATCGGCCTGATCACGCCGCCTGTGGGTTTGAATGT
This sequence comes from Desulfobacteraceae bacterium, assembly GCA_050291585.1. Classification (GTDB taxonomy): domain Bacteria; phylum Desulfobacterota; class Desulfobacteria; order Desulfobacterales; family Desulfosarcinaceae; genus JASJCL01. The sequence goes on along the minus strand of JBNKKA010000019.1, from coordinate 17,293 downwards.
GTTTGTATTGAAAACGGCCGCCCCCACTGTGCCATTGGGCACGATATTCAGGGGCATTTGGCCGTTCATGATCGCCGCTGTGGCGGCCATCTCCATGATCACCATGTTTCCGGAAATTGCGACCTACCTGCCGAATCATATGTGATTCAAGATTTCGGTGTCGCCTGAAACTCATCAAAGGACAATCGATCCATGCCGTTTACGATTCCCAAAATTGTATCTGCACAGGAGGCGGTAACCCAGGTGCACAGCGGGATGACCCTTGCCATCAACACCATGGCGGCAACCAGCTATCCAAATGCCTTGAGCGCTGCGCTGTACGACCGTTTTCAGGACAGCGGCGCTCCGGAGAACCTCGGTTTCTGGGGCTCCACGGCCCAGGCGATGCACTCCCTGGATGCCCTGACCGAGCATCTGGCCCGGTGTGAGGGCATGTTCTCAAGGGTGTTCATGGGGCACTGGGTGACCACTCCAAGCTTTGTCAAACTTGCCGCCGACAATAAAATCGCCGCCTATAATTTTCCCCAGGGAGTAATTTCTCACCTCTACCGGGCGGCCGCCAGCCGAAAGCCGGTCATCATCAGCCGCGTGGGCCTGGAAACCTTCGCGGATCCACGGCATGGGGGCGGTAAACTCAACGCTCTGGCCACAGAGGATTTCGTCGAAGTGGTGACCATCGACGGAAAAGAGTACTTACAATACAAGACACCCAAAATCGATGTCTGCTTTATTCGGGGCACAACGGCGGATCCGTTGGGAAACATCACGGCCGAAAAAGAGGCGGCCTACATCGACGCCCTGCCCCTGGCCCTGGCGACCAAGGCCAACGGCGGTACGGTCATCGTCCAAGTCGAGCGCATTTCCGAGCGCAAAGCCCAGTGCAAAGAGATCCTCATCCCCGGCCTAGCCGTGGATTACATCGTGGTGGATCCAGACCAGCGGCAGACCTACATCGAACCCTTCAATCCGGCCTACAGCGGTCAATCCATCATGCCCGTCGAGCAGATCACAGCCCACATGCAGTCGGTTCTGGAAAAATCCGGGGGGTGGTTTGCCCAAAGGTATCTTGAACATTATATTATCGCCCGCCGCGCAGCAGATGAACTTCAACCTGGATTCATAGTGAACATCGGCATCGGGATCCCGGGGTTGGTACCGACCATTGCGGCCGAAAAAGGGATCCAGGACAAGATACTCATGACCAACGAGGCGGGCACCATCGGCGGCATTCCGGCGCCGGCCGGCAGTTTTGGCGCGTCCTTGAACCCCATGTACATCACCGACATGCCGACCATGTTCGATTTCTACGACGGCGGTATGCTCGATTGTGTCTGTGTCGGTGCGGCGCAGATCGACCCCCAGGGCAACGTCAATGTCAGTAAAATCGGACCGCGCGTCGTGGGCGTTGGCGGTTTTGTCAACCTCACCATGGCCAGCCGAAAGGTTGTCTTCCTCACCACCTTCACCGAAACTAAGCAGTTGTCAGTGGCCTATGAAGACGGGAAATTGAAGATAACCAGTGAGGGAAAAATCAAGAAATTCATCCGGAATATCGATCAGATCTCCTTTTCCGGGAAATTAGCGATTGAGGAGCAGCGGGAAATCTTGTATGTAACCGAACGTTGCGTTTTTCGGTTGACCCCACAAGGGTTGCTGCTGACGGAGGTCGCAGCGGGGATCGATGTGCAGCACGATATCTTCGATCAGATGGAGTTCAGGCCATCCGTGGCTAAAAATTTGGAATTGATGAGTCCGGACTATTTTCGGATTTAAATAAGGATCTGTGCATTCAAAGGATGAAGCCGACAGAGGTAAATCAGAGGCAGTTCGTACAATCCATGGCCAGGGGGTTCACCGTTCTGGCCAAGGTGAGTCGAAGCGAGAACCAGCTAAGCCTTTCCGAACTGGCAAAAGAGAGTGACCTGAGTATCGGTGCCATCCAGCGTTTGACCTACACCTTGGAAAAAATCGGGCTATTGGAGCGCGACCCGCGTACGAAAAGATTTCGCGTCGGCCCACGCATGATTGCATTGGCCCTTTTTATTACGAGCAACCTCGAATTGAAAAAAGTCGCCCGCCCATTCATGCAGGCGCTGTCCGATGAGATCGGGGAAGTGGTCGGCTTGGGGGCTCTTGAGGGCGATGATATCATCCTGCTGGAGATCATCCATACCCAACAACTGCTCAATATCAATATGAATATCGGGGCCATGATACCGCCCCACGCCACCTCCACGGGCAAGGCGATCTTAGCTTTTCTTCCCGACAGCCGAGTGGAAAAGATCCTCAGTTACAAAGGCCTGACTAAATTTACGTCTAACACCATCACTTCGGTTGGATCTTTCAAGAACGAACTTGAGCGGGTAAGGGCGCGCGGATACGCCACTGCCTTTGATGAGAATACCCACGGTTTGACCACCATCGGTGCGCCGGTCCGAAACAGCGACGGCGAGGTGACCTCGGCCATGACGATCATGATACCTTCGATGAAAATCTCCAAAGCAAAGTTTATCTCCGCGTACAAGAAGAAAGTCGTCCAGACGGCCGATCAAATATCTCTTGCCATGGGACACCTGGAGGAGGCCGACTGACAACAACGGGCGCGCCCATTGTTTATCCTGCTAAAAAGTAAATCGGCGTTTTAAGCGTGCTGCGCCTAAAACGCCGATTCATTTTTACACCAAACCTTTACACCGCAGCCGTTTCCGGCTAGCGCGAAAAAACCGGTTTTCTTTTTTGGAGAAAAGCGCCCACGCCCTCCTTGGAGGCCGCGATGCAGGAGATATCGCCGGACCCCTGGTAATTGATCTCCAGGGCCGCCGCGAGGGTTTCGGCCGCCGCCGCCTGGTTGATCACCCTGGCGACGATTCCCAGGGCTTCCTTGCTTAGGGCCAGTTTGCCCGCCACAGGCTGTTCGGGAACCGTAAACTCGCTGATGGCCACCGCCCCCTCGGTAATCCGCGGGATGTTACCCTGGAGCCGCTCCACCTCGGCAATGGCCGCCGCGATCAGCTCCGGATAACTCTCGGTGATCTGATCCAGCATGCCTAGTTCTTTTGCCTCCTGAACGGTGAGGCGTTTTGCCTGGCCGATCATGGCATTAAATGTCGCCGACGCATGGGGCCATTTGCGGTAGGGAATTACGGCGCCGCCCATGCCGGGCAAAATCCCCAGGGTGATCTCGGGCAGTTGGAAAAAGGCCTTCTGGTCGGCCACCAGACCGTGGCAGCGCAGGGCCAGCTCCACACCGCCGCCCATGGCCAGGCCGTTGACCGCCGCCACCACGGGTTTATCCATCCCATCGATGTAATGCAGAACCTCCGAGTTGCCCCGGGCCAGGGCGACGCCTGCTTCGCGGTCGTCGAAGGTGGCTATGAAACCGCCGATATCGGCACCGGCACAAAAGGCCTTGGTGCCGTATCCGGTGATGACGAACCCTTTGACCGAGGGATCGCCGGCCCCCTTTTTGAGCTCGGCCAGGATCTCGTTGCAGGTGCCGGCCCCCAGCGCATTAGCGGCCTGGGGCCGGCGCAGGGTGATAATGCGCACCCCCTCCTTGTTATCCACCAGGATATCCCGAGGAAAGTCCAGGTAGGCGCTGATGGCGCCCTTGGGCCGCGGAAATCCCGGACGCTCTTTTTCGAACTGATCGGCGATGCGCCTGACCTCCTGCTCCCCCAGGTCCGCCATGATGTCGAAAACCCCCTTCTTGAAACCCAAGCCGATCAGGCTGCCGAAGTTCAGATCGGAGCGGGTGCCGATGTTGCGGTCGGCGATGTCGAAGCATTGGGAGAAAACCACGCCCAGCATCCGGTCCTGGATCCACGCTTTCAGATCCAGCGGCATCTCCACCGATGTTCCGGGTTTGGCCGTGTTCCATTTGGCGACGGAAAGCAGAATTGGCGGGGGGGCGTAGCAGGCGCGTTCCGCCGTGCGGCGCTTTTGGGATTCATAGGTCAAGGGATTGCCCCCGGCCATGTTCATGACGAAGAAGGGACCGGCGCCGACGAACGCTTCGGTGGCGGCGTCGACCTGAAGCGTCGTCGCCCGGTCAAGCAGGTAGGCGGCCTCGTTGGTCCAGTTTTCAAAGATGCGGTTCAAGAGAAAGGAATAGACATTGCGGGTGACTACGGGGGCTTTGCCGGCATTGGCGAAGAACCACAAGAGAAAATCGATGATCTCGGGTTGTACGCCGTCCCAGTTGATCACTTCAACGGCCATGCTGCGCCAGGCCGGAGAGAAAAAGTGGGTGATGGTGGTGCGCTCGGGATGTTTCATCCCGCTGAATATCTGGTCGGCCGGAATGGAGCTGGTGTTGGAGGTGAGAATGGCGTTTTCGTCCACGATCTCTTCGAGGCCTGCAAAGATCTTGCGCTTGAGGGGCAGACTCTCCGTGGCCGCCTCGATGATCAGACCGCATCCGGCCAGTTGTTTGTAGTCCGTGGTGTAAACGATATTGCCCAGCACCGCTTGGGCCTGTTCTTCGGTGAGCTTTTTATAATCGATGCCTTTCTGCGCATAGCCCTGGAAACGCTTTTCGGCGTTTTTCAGCGGCGCTTCCTCCACATCCACCAGGTACAATTTCTTCTCGGGATAACCCGTCCTGAGGAAGTAGGCGATGTCCGGCCCGATATTGCCAGCGCCGATGACGGCCATCTCAGCGGGCAAAGCCCGATCGGGTTGGATGAGAAACGGGTTGCTGACAGATGGATACAAATGCTTGTTGGTCGGCATGTTTTTTTCTCCTTATCCGTTAACCTTGATCACCAAAGCGGCCCCGCTGTCTCCGGCCGCACACCCGGCCAGCAGGCCGTAGCCGCCCCCTCTGATCACAAGTTCCTCGATCAACTCCACCAGCAGCCGCATGGTGGTGGGCCCCTGGGGGTGACCGAAAATCAGAGAGCTGCCGTAGTTGTTGAAAATGGCATCATCGATGCCCATGAGTTTGGCCATGGCCAGATCATTGACGGCAAAGGGATTGTGGGTTTTGACAGCCGCCAGATCCGCCACCTGGATGCCGGCATTTTCCAGCGCCAGTTTCGATGCCGGCGTGGGCGCCTCGGGCATGTGGCCCTTCTCCGCGCGCGCATATCCGTAGGCGACAATCTGAATGGAGATATTGCCGTCCGTGGACAATTCCTGGGCCCGCTCCTTGGACGTAACAATTATGCCGGCGTTGCCGTCGGCCGGGTGGGTCTGGGCGCCGAAAGTCAGGACACAACCCGGTTGGGTTTTCAGACGGGCGAGACCTTCCGCCGTGCAGGGGGTGACGCCCTCATCGGCGTCTATGGTTATGGTCTTCTTCTTGGAGAGTTTGACCTCCACGGGAATCATATAGCGTTTTTGAAATTCCCGTTCGTTCTTCAACGCATCGGTGTATTTGTTGTAGCGGCTGACCGCCATGGCATCGGAATCTTCACGGCTAAACCCATATTTTTTGGCCACGTTTTCCGCCGTGCCGGCGGGGTTGGTCTCGGCCGTCGGGTCCCAGCCGAATCCATCCATCACCCAGCTTTCGAACTCCGGTTTTCCGCCGGGTCCGGCGGGATTGGGCCAGAGCAGATTGGGGCCGTTGGACATGCGATCACTGGCCACCACCAGCACGTTTTTATGGCTGCCCATCTCAATACAACCCGCCGCATAATTCACCGATACAGTGGAGGTGGCGCAGGCCTGGGCGATACGTGGGCCGCTGATATTCGAATTGCCCAGCAGTGTGGCCACATGTGGGGAATCGTAAAACCACCATCTTTGGGGGATCGTCGATCCATAGACGATGCCGTCGAAAATGTCCGCCGTATAGCCGCGCAATCCCAAAAATTTTTTGGCCGTGGCCGCCCCCAGATGAACCGAGTCTTCGTTTTGAAAGGCGCCCTGCCATTTGCAGAAGGGAGAACTCCAGTAGCCTTTGTAGGGAATAAAAGCGCTTTTAAACATTTGGCCTCCATGTTGTTCGGTTTCTAAACAGGGTAAAATCCCGGCTGCAACCGTCGCCGAAGCGAATCGGGACAGAAGTTCAAAGATACCGTTGGGGCTTGTGGTACGTTTTTCCGGCAGGATGAGTGGCCAGAATCGGGAGGATAACTATGCACCCAACGTTGAGGGCGTGCCGCAGCTGCGTCCGTTTGCATATAATATCGCACAGCAATATACATTTATTGCTTAACGATATTTATTCCGATTTTTTCTGTTTGTCAACTTCCATTTTAGAAAATTAAAAGACGCTTCCGGCAAATGTCTGTATGGCGGATAGCACTTCAGCGGGCTTTTCCATGGGAATCAGGTGCCCTGCCCTGGCAATGGTTTCTAAGCGTCCCATTTTAAATTTGGATGCGGCCATGGCAAGATCGATAAACGCGCGGTTGCCGCTCTTTTCACCTTCCAGAATCAGAACAGGGCATTGTACCTGCGATATGGCCGGCCAAGGATCAAAGGGCATCCCCCCCATGAACAGCGCCGCTTCCCTTTGCGGCGCACAGGTGAGTTCCAAATCTAAAGAGTCCCGTTTCGTGGTGCCGTATTGGATATATAGGTCGAGAAATTCATCTTGCCAATTCGCAAATAAGGGCTTCGATTTAAGGTAGGCCTTGACTTCCGCGGCACCTTTCCACTGGTTCCGCCGTTTGAGTGACTTGACTGCCAGCGGGTGGTCTTCAACGCTGAGGTTGGCAGTGTAATAGTGTTCCGGAAAGAAAATCGGTTCGATCAGGATCAGTCCCATTGCCCCAAGCCCGTTGATGGCCTCAGCAAGGGTTATGACCGTGGCCCCCATGGAATGGCCCACCAGAAGAGGTCTCTCAAGGTTCAAGCGTTGACAAAGGCTGGTGAGGTCCTCGGCCAGTGTTAACCAGCCAAGTCCACCTTTCTGAAGATCAGATTCGCGGTGGTCGCAAAAATAGGGCGCAATAATGCGATGGGATGCATTGAGTTGTCTCGCAATGGGATGCCACAACCAGGGAAGAAAACCCGTTGCGTGCAGCAGCACGATGGTTGGCTCCGGGCCCTCGTAGTGAAGATATTGAAGATCTGCATCCCCGATGTTCTGAAAGCGCGTTTCCGGTCGTTGCGTCATTGTGATACCGAATTTCCATTTGCTAAGTAAATTATGTGCATCCTATCTGCTTTATTCTTCACTGGTAGATTCATGGGCCATTAGGTAATAGAATTCTAATACACTGCTTGCTCAAAGGTGCCTATATTTTGATCACAAAAGGTAGTGCAACGAAAACAATCCCTATGGCCACAAGAATAAGTGCATTCGAAATAAAATAAGGAAATACCATTAAGCCTATTCCGCTTAATAACGGAATGACGGCCTTTTGCTTTTTCCCATACACAAAAAATCCGAGTCCTATTGACCCAAATATCACCCCCCACATCAATGTTGACATGTCCATTAGCTATTTCTCGTCATATCTGTAAATTGTGGTATCATCTTATTTAGGAACGGCATTAGGGCGCGTGAGAATGATCGCCAATGTCTTCTTTATTTATTCTTCTCCCCGAAAGGTTCTCCCCATGATGTGATCGTAGATCCCCTCCTGTTTCACATGTTGATACGCATTTTTGGCTTTTTCCACAATGGCATCATCGGTCTGGTTGCTGAATGCCATATAGAGTCCAGTTGATATCTCGTGAAGAGGGAAGACAGGCTCAAACAGATCACAATCCACATTGATATCTTTGCAGATAAAATGTAACATCGAGACATTGTATGGAATTAAATCCACCCGTCTAGCCATAAGCTTCTTGAAGTTCTGCATGGGGGCGGAGACAAGCTGAAGCTTTAAAAATCCTTGATCTTCGAGGTATTGATGAACTACATCTTGACGAATGACACCGATTTGGAAACGTTTCGCGTCTTCGAGAGACCTTGGAGCCACGTCAGGTCGACTTCTTAAGCGGAACAGGCTGTAGCTCAATGGCAATATTTCTCCCACCCATTTGAACCGCGATTCTCGTTGTTGCGTCCTTGTCATAGAATAGATCAACACATTTTTTTCTCTTTGGGCTAAGGTGTAGGCCCGGGCCCAAGGATACATGTTAATAGTGTAGGCCAATCCTGCTTGTTTCATGACCGCTTCCACTAATTCGGTTCCTGTTCCAACAACTTTCTGGTCTTGCATGTACTGCAAGGGGTACCCATCTTCAGTCACCACTAAAATGGTTTGGCTCCATCCAATGCTAACCCAGAAAAACGTGAATACAATGATTCCGACCTGAAGTGTTTTCATGATACACCTTTTTTAGGATGCAAACGCACCTCGTAAGGGGGAAAGCACTCTCTCAAACCAGACGATTATTTACCGTGCATTCGCATGATACATGGTGAATAAATTGCCATAATCTATTTCTTTTTCCTATCTGGTTTCCCAGCGTCCTCTTTCACGCGAAATTTGGCTATCTTTGCGATAAAATAATACGGGATTGGCATATTAAACGGGAAAGGTACTGTATTCTTTCAGAATACTAAAATGATATACGTCACTTTTTCGAATTATGCAAATCTGACGATAGTGTCGGTTGTCCTATGTGTATGACAACCCAATATGGAGTCCATCGGAGAAGGTGCAGCCTCTGGATACCAGCAGTCGCTGCCGGAGCAGTGGATATGCGCCCAGCAGCACGACTGTCAGTTGATTGAGGAAGGAGGATTCGGAAGGGAGACGACGCTTTTACTTCTCACCGCTTCGGTGGCGGCCTGGGCCCAGGCAACGGCCTTGTACCCGTCCATGAGGCTGACCTGCGGGTCCTTATTCTCTCTGATGCAGGCCACGAAGGCCTCCATCTCGGCCAGGAAGGTGGGTTCCCAGTATTCGAAGAACCACTGGGCGCACTGCTTGTGAACACCATCTTTGTTCATCAGTGTGACCCGGTCCTTGTCAGGTGAGGTTCCCACGCGGATACAGCCCTCGCTGCCGTAGATCTCCATCTCCACGTGATAGCCGTAGGCGCAGTTGCGGCTGGTCTCGAACTGGCCAATGACGCCGCTTTGGAATTCCACCAGGAGGCTGCAGTTGTCCATGTCACCCACCGCTTCGAGGCCCTCGTAGACGAAAGCGCCGCCTAACCCATAGACTGTCTTGGCTTCCGATCCGATGATCCATCGGGCCAGATCATAGTCGTGGGTGAGCATGTCCATGATGAGGCCGCCGCTCATGGGGCTGAATTTTATGATGAAGTCGGAAGTTGTGGCCGGATCGCGGTTGACCATGCGGATATGAATCGGCTTGCCGATATAGCCCTCTTTTACGCGGCGTCTGGCGGTCTGGATGGACGGGTCGAAGCGGCGGTTGAAACCCACCTGCAGGCGCATACCGGGGTTGGCCGTCACCGCCGCCCGGATGCGTTCGATCTCTTCGACGCTCATGCCGATGGGTTTCTCCGTGAAGAGATACTGCTTGTCCGCCGCGGCCGCCTGACAGATCATCTCGCAATGGGTTTGGGAGGAGGTTGCGATGACGATACCGTCCAGACCGTCTTCAGCCAGCAGTTCTGCGTAGCTGTCCGTTACCAGGGCAGGTCCCATCTCGGCGCCCACCCGCTCCAACTCTTCCGGTACCACACTGCATGCCGCTGTGATCTCGGCATTGGGGATGTGGTTGTGGATGTTTTGGGCATGCTGGTAGCCCATGCGGCCGAGGCCGACGATACCCAGGCGGATCTTTTCCATCGGTCTGTCTCCTATTCGATAAGAATCCTATGCCCATCACGTAAAATTCGGTGACGGGACGCCGCTGGCGGTGGTGCCCCGTCACCGGGAGACGGATACGGTCGCGATTGCTGCCGTCAATGTTTACAGCTTATGGAAGGGGCCGCAATGGGGCAGTTCGTAAACCGATTTCCAACCTTCGCTGAAGGGCTCCTTAAGGAATGGCGCCAGCTCCTTGGGGTCCCTCAGGCTGACCTTTTCCGGCGGCGGAACCGTTCCGGCGGGGAAGGCCTCGAGGATCTGGTCGTGGAGCAGGGTCAGGTATTTGAGAATGGCGGCGATGGGGCGTTTGGCTTTTTCGGGTGTGGCCAGGCTGGGCTGACCCACAACCCCCTCGGGGGTGGCGTAGCGCTCGATGGCGAAGTGGCCCTCCCCTTCGGACCAGCGGTGGGGGCGCCGGTAGGGGTCCACCGATGTGTCAAAGTGGCCTTCGGGCAGGAAGGACTCTCCCTCGGCATCCTCAACGACGCTCATGTCGACCATCTCGGGGAAGAGCAGCTGGGCCACCGAGGTCTCGCTCTCGTCGGCGTGGATGAAGTTGGTGTCCAGGCTGCCGTCGCGCCCCACTGGGGTGAAGAACTCGCGCACCGCCCGGTGCCAGTCCAGCACCTGGAAGATGCCGGGGAGTTGGAAGCGCTTCATGAACTCCTGGATGGCCGATTCGAGCATCCACAGATGGCCGTGGTTGTTGATCATGATGATCTTGCGGTACCCATCGTTCCAAAGACCCAGCATGGTGTAGATGAGCATCTCCTCCACCACCTCCTTGGGGATGATGACGGTGCCCGGCATGCCCATGTGGTGGTAGGGGTGGCCGCCGTAGTTGAGGGGGGTGAAGGCCAGGTTGACTTCATGGCCTTGCTTTGCCGTGTAGCGGCGCAACCCCTCGAGAATCTGGGTGACCATGAAGGTGTCCAGACCGGTGTTGGCGTGGCGGCCGTGGTTCTCGGTGCAACCGATGGGCAGAAAGAGGATGTCGTTCTTGCGCCGCTTCTCGATGCACTTGTGACGGGCCGTGTTCTGGATATAGCAGCCGGCCTTGCCCAGCTCCGATGGCGAGGGCATCCCATACTCGCCCAGGATGGCGTCGACCTCGGTATCCGAGGCCTCCCAGACCGCCTTTTTCATCAGGCCGACGCTGTTGTTCTCGAAGATGATCTGCGGGTATTCGGTGGTAAACCAATGTTGTTCAGTCATTATATCTCCTCCAAATTGGGTTGGGTGGTTTGTAAAAATTAATCGGTGTTGGGGATGGAGATGGGTCGATGCTGGCGGAGGCTCTCCTGGGCCGCCAGGGCCATGACTACGGGAATCCGAGCGTCCATGCCGGTCACCGGCGGATCAGTGTCCGTGGTGAGGGCCTGGATAAATCGACGCATCTCCTCGATGAAGGATTCCTGGTAGCGCTCCAGAAAGAAGTAGAGGGGTTTGGCCCCCTGGGCCCGCTCGCGTGAGTAGAGAACGCCCTCGTGGGGGGTGCGGTTGCCCACCACGATGCAGCCCTCGGACCCGAATACTTCCAAACGCTGGTCGTAGCCGTAGACCGCTTGACGGCTGTTGTCGATGACGCCGTAGGCGCCGCCGGCATAGCTCAGTGTGAGCACGGCGGTGTCGATGTCACCCGCCGCGGCCACGGCCGGATCGATGAGGGCCCCGCCCACGGCGTAGATCTCGGTGACCGCCTCACCAAGGATGAAGCGGCTCATGTCGAAGTCGTGGATGGTCATGTCGAGGAACATGCCCCCGGATCCTTGGATGTAGCTAAGGGGGGGCAGCTCCGGATCCCGGCTGGTGATGCGCACCAGGTGGGGACTGCCGATCTTGCCGGCGGCCACCGCCTCGCGGGCGTGGCGAAAGCCCGGATCGAAGCGGCGGTTGAAGCCGATCTGCAGTTTGACTCCCGCCGCCACCACCGCGTCCAGGGCCATATCGATGGTATTCAGGTCCAGGGCGATGGGTTTCTCGCAGAAGATGTGCTTGCCTGCCCGGGCGGCCTCGGCGATGAGACCGGCATGGGTATCGGTGGGTGAGCAGATCACCACCGCCTCCACCGCTTGTGAGGTCAGGATCCCGGCGGGATCCGTGGTCACCTGCTCAATGCCGAACTCGGCCGCGCAGCTCTGGGCGGCTTCGGCGATGGCGTCCGATACGGCAACCACCTTTGCCCCGGGGATGAGGTGGCACAGATTGCGGGCGTGGATGCGTCCGATACGCCCGGCGCCGATGATGCCGATGTTCACAGTTTTCTGCATAGGTTTCTCCTCTATTCCGAATTCTTTATGCCGGCAGACTCGCTGGTCATGTTGTGTCTGGGCCATGGCCAGCGTTTCTGTTGTCAGTGGCAAGTCCTCAGGGGTTGAGCGCTCTTGCAAGGGCGCTACGAAGGCCGTCTCTCTGAATGCGGCCAAGCGCCGTTGCCACCGCCGCGGTTAGCCCCGGCAGGGCATTCAAGTCCGCCCCCCAGAAGGCCTCCTCGCCCAGGACCTTGCATGCCAGGGCCTCCCCGTCGGCGGGCCTAGCATCACCGTGGGACTGCCATGCGGAGCGGAAGAACTCGAGAACCTGCGCATCGTCTTTGACTTCATAGGGCCCCTCTGGGCCGGTGGCCAGGAGCCGGCCCGCTTCGATGCGGCTGCCGCGGTAGAAGCAGATCAGGGCCGCCAGAGAGAAACTCATCAGAGGTGGAGGGGATTGGTGGCGATCGACGTAGTCGGTCAGGGTCGGCAGGCAGCGGGTCTTGAACTTTGAGATCGAGTTCAAGGAGATGTCGAGCCAGCGGTGCTCGATGAAGGGGTTCTCGAAGCGCTCCAGGACGCTCTCGGCGAAGGCCCGCTTTTCGGCCTCGGGCAGGCGTACAAAAGGCAGGATCTCCTCGAAGATGCCCCTTTGCATGAAGTCCCCCACCAGGGGATCCTCGCTGGCCGCCCGCACCGTGGCCAGACCGGCCAGGTGGGCCACGGCCACCGTCAGGGTGTGGGCGCCGTTGAGCACCCTCACCTTGCGCTCTCGGTAGGGCGTAAGGTCATCGGTCCAGATCACGTTGAGCCCGATCTCATGGAGGGGCAATTCATCTTTAAAGCGTGTCTCGCCTTCGATCACCCAGAGGTGGAATATCTCCCCGGTGTCCAGAAGCCGGTCCGTATACCCCAGCTCGGCGCAGATCTTTTCGGCCTCCGCCCGGGGATAGCCGGTTACGATGCGGTCCACCAGGGTGTTGAAAAAGTGGTTGTGGCCCAGGACCCAGCTTCGGAAAGCCTCGGACAACTCCCAATCGGCAATCAATTTCAGGACGATCTCCCGCAGGTGTCGGCCGTTTTTGTCGATCAACTCGCAGGGCAGGATCAAGAGCCCCTTGGTGGGATCACCGTCGAAACAGGTGAAGCGATGGTACAGCAGGGCCGTCAGCTTGGCGGGATACGAGTTCAGGACCGCCCCCGGGACAAAATCTTCGGGCGCATAGGCGATACCCGCCTCGGTGGTGTTGGAGACGACGAAGCGAAGCTCCGGATTCTCGGCGCAGGCCAGATAGGCCTGCCAGTCGGTATAGGGGTTGACCCCCCGGCTGAGGGTGGTGATCAGACGACGCTGCTCCGCCACCTGACCGTTCTCGATGCCACGCAAAAGGAGGGTGTAGAGACCGTCCTGGTCGTTGAGGGCCTCGATCAAACCGTTGGCGATGGGCTGGACCACGACGACACGGCCATTGAAGCGTCCCGCTTCATTGAGGCGGTCGATCATCCAGTCGACAAAGGCGCGCAGAAAATTGCCCTCGCCGAATTGGATCACTTTTTCGGGCAGCTCCGCCATGGTGTTGACGGGCAGCGCCGTGGGAAGCGTTGTCCCTTGCGTGAGGGTGTCTCGATTCAGGCGCATGGGCCCTCCTTTGCTCGGTCAGCCGCCCGGGCCAAATACTCGGCAGCGGCCGTTATTTCTTCCCTGAAGCTTTTCTGAATGTTGCCTTCGATGGCCACCGTGCCCCCATAGCCGATCTCCTCCAGGGTGGCGAAGATCGCCGCGAAATCGATGGCGCCGAAGCCGGGGAAACGGCGGTTATTGTCCGAGAGGTGGAGGGCGTCGAACTGGCCGGCCCAACGCTTCAGGGCGGCGCTGATGCTCTCCGGCTCCTCGATGTTCATGTGAAAGGTGTCCGGCAGAAAGCCCAGGTAGGGGGTGTCCAGGCTGTGGACCAGATCGACGGTGGCAGATAGAGCGTTGGCCACCGCCGACTCATAGCGGTTGGTGGCCTCGATGAGCACCCGCACCTGCCGCTCAGCGGCGTAAGGGGCGATCTGGGCCAGGGCCTCTGCGAAACGTCCCTGGGCACCCTGGCGATCCTCGCCGGGGCCGCCCTTGAGAAAGCCGACGATCATCCCCGTGCCGCTACCGGCCAGACGGTCGATCATCTGTTTACAGGTCGCCACGGACCGCAGCCACACCCCCGCGTCGTCGCTGGAGAGGGAGAGGCCCGCGGTCTTCGCAGTCAATCCGCTGGCGAACATGGTGAACGCCAGGCCCATATCATGAAGATACTGCCTGACGGCCGCGAGATCGGTCGCTTCCGGGCGGGCAATGTTCACCTCCACGCCATGGAACCCCAGACCTTCCAGCAGACTGAGGTCCGCCCGTAAATCGGAATTCCTTGCGTAGTCCGGCGGCAGCATGATCTGAACGGCCAGGGGAAAGGGAAAATTGAATCGGTTCACGGATGTTTCCTTCCGGAAAGATATTCCCCCGGCGGCGGTCCGACCATGGCCGGACCGACACCTGGGGACCGCTGGGGGGGCGGGCATTGGTGATGATTTACATCATGCAGGTGATCTTGCACTCCTTACGGTCGGTGCGCAGCATGACGATGTTCTCCGGCACGTCTTCGAGGCCGATCTCCTTGGTGATCAGGGGCAGCATGTTCATGCCCGTGGCCATGGCCTGGATCACACGGGGGAAAGTCCCGTGACCCGAATGTCCCTGGGCGCCCACGATACGGGCCCGGCGAACCTGAAGCACCTCGCCGGTCACCGGCATCTTGGCATCGGCACGGGCCACCACCACGATGGTGCTGTTGAGACTGCGCCCCTCCCAGATCGCCTGCTCAATGGCGGGATAGACCACGGTGGGCAGGCCGGTGGCTTCCAGGTAGAGGGCGGCGCCCATGCCGTCGGTCAATTCGAGGACTTTCTGAACAAAATTTTCTTCCAGGGGATTGATCACGCAATCGGCGCCCAATTGGCGCCCCAGTTCCGCCCGTCCGGCCTCGGGCTCGGAGAGAATCACCCGCGCCGCACCCTGGCGTTTGAGGATGGCGCAGGCCGCCAGTCCCACGGGACCGCCGCCGCAGATCACCACGTTGTCGCCGGGACGGATGCCGCCTCCGCGCTCTATGACCGCGTTGTAGGCCACGCAGGTGGGCTCCACCAGGCTGCCCAGCTTAAAGACCTCGGCATCCTCGTAGCGCTCTTTCAAGGGATCCAGGCTCCACAGGCAGCGATCGGGCAGAACGATATATTTGGTGAAGGCGCCGTTGACGTTGAAGCCGATCTCATCCAGGCGTTCACAGTGGTTGGGCCATCCGTCGGCGCAGGGTTGGCAGGAGCCGCACCAGAGCATCTCTTCGGCGCACACCCACTCGCCGCCGGCGAAGGGTTTGTTGGTCTTCTTGTCGTAGGCGCCGGGGCCGGCCTCCACCACGACGCCCGAGAGCTCATGTCCCAGGGTACAGGGGAAACCGGTGAGACCCGGATACCAAATATAGCCGTCGTCATCCGGCTGGGCCATATGTACATCGCTGCCGCAGATGCCGCAGGCCTTGAGCTCGATGAGAACTTCACCGGGGCCGGGCTGGGGAATATCCAGGGTCTCGATCTTCATGGTGGGGTGGCGCCAGACCTTGCTGCCCAGATAGGTCTGACGGCCGTCGATATCCTTGCTTCCCAGGCTGAAGCCAGATTTCGGATCCCATTCGGCGTGCAGCCGAACCGCTTGCATGGTGCCTTTCATGAGGTTACCTCCCTTGATTTTGTAAACGTTTCCGACGTTGACTAAAATTTTTTAGTTCCGACTGCTCGATGTGCAACTGCTTGTTCTCACGATTAATTCGGGTTCCAATATATATCTTTTGGACGTCACGCTGGCCCCCGTGATGGTGTCAAGGAGCAGGGTGGCGGCCAGTTTGCCCATCTCATACTTGGGTTGCCTTACGGTGGTCAGGCCGATCTCGGGGAAGGAGGCGAAGGCGATGTCGTCAAAGCCCACCAAGGCGATATCCTCGGGAATCCGCAGCCCGGCCTCTTTGGTCCCCTGGATCACCCCCAGGGCCATGAGATCGTTCTCAACGAAGAGGGCCCGTGGATAATCGGCGGCGGCGATGACGCGCCTGATGATCTTATGCCCGGTTTCTCTTTTGAGATCACCGGCGAATACAAAACGCTCTTCAAAGGGCAGGTTGAATTTCTCCAGAGCAAGACGATACCCCTTGAACCGTTGTCCCTCCGAAAAACCATCGCCCTGGGTGCCCATGAAGCCGATGCGGGTGTAACCCTGTTCGATGAGATGCCTGGTGGCGATAAAGCCGCCGCGTTCGTTGTCGATGACCACGAAACTGTCCTGGACGTTGTCGAAGCGGGCGCACAGGGAGACCATGGGTATATTGCCGAGCGCAGCGCTGGCCGAGAACTCCCCCGGTTGAAAACCGGACGCGAGAATGATGCCGTCCACCCGTTTTTCCACCAGCAGCTGCAGGTAGTGGGTTTGGCGCTCGCTCTCATAGTTGGTATTGCATAAAAAGACGCTGTAGCCCCTCTCCTTGGCGGCGTCTTCCACTCCGCTGGCCACCTGGGGGAAAAAGGGGTTGCTGATGTCGGGGATGATCAGCCCGATGGAGTGGGTCTCTTGTTTGACCAACCCCCGGGCGATGGCGTTGGGCGTGTACCCCCGGGCCCGAGCCACGGCCTCGACCCGCTTGCGGGTATCGGGTTTGACCCCGTACTTGTTGTTGAGAGCCCGCGAGACCGTCGCGTAGGATACTCCGGCCTCTTCAGCGATATCTTTGATAGTGGGCGACATTTTTGCGCTATAACCTCTCCAAACGGATCGACCTCGGTTGGGTCGTCGTCGGCATGCGACCAGATGGCTGCGGACTCCCAGTCGGGGCGGGGTCCGTTCACCTCTGCCTCTTTTTTCCAATACCCTGTTGGCAATATAGAAAACGTTTCCATGTTGCACAAGCTTTTTTATGCCCTATTTGCAAGTTTTTTATCGCCGCTGCGAAAGGTATCCATTAATATGCGCTGCACCTGTTAACGCCCCTGAAATTCTTCCCCATGCCAGCGGGCATCCTTCCCAACGCCAGGCAAAACGCCGCTTAGATGTTTGCTTTTATAAGTTTTATAATATTTGAGCACCCTGGAAACTGGAAAGCGCGAAGCGGTGGACAGCGCCCGAGGGTTTCGCTAAGGGAGTATTGCCCCGCACCACTCCAGAGAAGGAAGCACCGATGTTTTGCAAACGTTTAATTTTTTCTTGACACCAATTCTACCCCCTGGTAGACAAAGTGTCAGATAAAGAAATTCCGTTTCGCAATGCGGA
>JBNKKA010000018.1:0-38380 GCA_050291585.1 Desulfobacteraceae bacterium | reverse complement strand
CGCTGTCCCTTGTGGGGACAGCGCGCCTGTTTTTTCTTGACCCCCTTTTTTTGTCTATGTCACAATAATCCATACAGACCCACTTCCTGATCGGACCCCGGCGGAGGCACCATCATATTCGCCACGTCCAGCCTGAGGCTCCTATTCCCCCAACCACCCTGGAAAAATGGAGGCCTTCATGATCGCAAAAATCATCATCAAACGCAGATTTGTTGAAGGTAAGACCAAGCAGGTTCTGGCTTTGTTGAACGAAATTCGTTCACGTGCCATGCAGCAGCCCGGCTATATCTCCGGTGAGACCTTAATGAAACAGGAATATCCGAATAACATGGCCGTCATAGCCACCTGGCAAGATATTGAGGATTGGCTGGCCTGGAAGGAAAACCCTGAACGGCAAAAATTCGAAGAGATGCTGGCCATCTATCAAACCCGGCCCACGGACTATGAAGAGTATTTACTGGGGACTGCGCTGCGGCCCGAAGCTTGAACATAGTTGGGTTCTCTTTTAATTACAATGTCTCTTTTTCCCTGAATAATGAATATCCTCATTGCTAAATCGGATGAAGGATAGAATCAAAGCGGCTCGTATGGGGAAGTGCGGATTACGTGGAGGCTGCCTCCCTTAGCTTCGGAGTCTGACTTTTACTTCGGGCCAGTGTTTTTTCAGAAAGGGCAAGGCCCACCCCGCTTATGGGCGGGTGACAACTTCTTTTTCTGTACGGATACCAACTCTATTTGACAAACGGAAAACCTCTCTCCAAAAGCAATCACCCGCCCCCCTTCTGGACAAAGCTAACATTGAAAAATCGATCCCTTTCCGTCACCTCGACCAAGCAAAAATGGGCGCTTTATCATTTTTCACTCAAATTTCTGTCCTATTTCCGAAATACTGCCTATTGTTGAGAATGCTCTTTGCAAACCCTTACCAATTGCGGCCTTACGGGGCGATACCCTGAGAGCTTGTATATAGCGAGATTTCCACATAACAAATATAGTAGGATGGATTAGGGGCCAAATTTTAAATTTCCGCCCCTAAGAACCGTTCAGGCCGAATATGCCCGCAGCCCATCTTTTGTGGGTTGCGCGCCAATGCATATGAAGGTTTTCAGCCTTATAATGGGTTTTCAGGCGGTCCATCTCCTCCCCAAGGTAGCCTGAAATGACCAAACGGCCCTCTGGAAGGAGGTGTTCCTTTACCCAAGGGAGAATTTTCAGGAGGGTGGGGTAACGCAGATTCGCCAGAATCAAAGCGAAGGAATCGATGATACTCTCATAAGAACATGCGTCCACCTTGACGCATTGGGTGAGATGATTCAGGACTATATTTGCACGGGTCTCCTCCCGTGCGCAGGGATCAGTATCCAGAGCCAGGATTGAACGGCTACCCATTTTGGCCGCGACCAAGGCCAGAACACCACTTCCTGTGCCGATATCGATCCCAGTACCATTGAGACAGATTTGATTCGGATTTTTGCGGTAGAGATGGTCCAAGGCCCGAAGGCAGAGAAGGGTCGTGGGGTGTTCACCGCTGCCGAAAGCAGCCCCCGCCGCCAGTCGAACTTGGATGGCCTTGGCATCAGGAATCTCGGGCAGTGAACATTTTGGAGGCAGGATCCAGATATTCGGCGTTGGCCGCCAGCATCGGCGAGTGTTCTCAAGGAGGAAAGAGCAACCCATCTCATAGCTAAAGATAAGGCGCTGAGCATTCAAAAGAGAGCGGATGGCCGCACGCGCTCGCTTTGGCGGTAGCCCTTTGTCGCGACTGATGGCTGCGGTGACGGCCGCCGATGTTTGTCGTCGCTGCGAGCTCTGGATATGCGCCATGACCGCCGCCTGCAGGTCTTCTTCGGACACGGTCATCTTTGAAACAGCGGCGCTGGATATAAGTCTCCGGCCCTGAAACCGCTTGGGTATTTAAGGACCGACCTACTCGGCTCTTGGGTCATCTTCGGCCTCAATCAGCCCCTCTTTACGAAGTAACTCATGGTGCCAGAGGGCAAACTGGTACATACCGATGAAACGATCATCGTCATTGATGATGCCCACGGCCATCTCCAAAACCCCGCGTCCAAAACTGTTGGAATAGTCGTCCATGGAAAGCGACTGGAGAAATTCTCGCACCAACATCTGGGAAGTTCGCTTGGATGGGTCCCTGCGGATATCGATGGGGTCCTTGGGTGCTTCAAAAGGATCCCAGTTCTCAAAACCCACTCTGAGGATTCTTTTTTTAGCCCTTGGTGACATACCATCAAAGATAACCTGTTTCCTGGACTCGACCTCTTCGGGTGTGAAGTTCATTCCTTGGCTCCCTTTTTAGATTCAGGGACGTCCGCTTCGTCGGTAACCAACCCCAGATACGCATCGTCGAAAACGGTTATCAAGGCCATGGAGAGGGGCACCAACATATCGCCCATCTTCACGTGCCGGGAACCCAGCGCAGCCACCAACTCATGGGAAATCTCATACAGGCGGTTTTGAATCGCATCCAAGTTCACGGTGGGATACGCCCTCCCCTGCTCAAAAGCGCTCAGGCCGCATGTATGCCCCTTGCCGCCGATTGCTGTGGGAACGCCATAGAGACGGCAAGTGATGGGCCTGTAATCATACAAGACACAAAGATTGCTCTCGTTAAGAAGGGGACAGGGGACTCGATATTCGGCCAGTTCCGCCAGAATCTGGCTCTCGTCCTTACCGGCCTGAAGCGCTTTGTAGGCATCCCGCTTAATCCGATGAATCCTACGGTCTGAAGTGTTAGCGCGCTCAAGCAGCGATTCAAGCATCTTCCCCTTAAAGGCCGCATTGAACTTATGGTTGATGTACAGGGCCTCAATAAAGGTCACATCAAATAGGGCGTTACAGCAATCAGAGCACTCCTTGCCACACTTGACACATCCGGGATGATCCTCGCGGATCTTGTCAAAGGCAGTTTCAGCCTGGGCCGCCAATGCTTCATAACGCTTGAAAAAGGGGGTAAGGTCAAAATCCATGTTCACTCCTCGTCCGAATGTTTCACGTGAAACATTGTTATTTCCCAATGCAGAAACGGTTGAAGATGATATCCAGCAGATCCTCAGTATGGGTCTCTCCAGTTATTGTGCCTAAGCCATTCAAGGCCCTTTGTAAATGAAAAACAATGAACTCCTCAGATTCGCCGCAATGGTCGGCTTCTAATGCGTTTGAGACATCTTCCGCGGCGTTATTGAGAATATTTTTTTGCCTGAAGGTGGGGACAATTGAGTCGCTGATGGCCATAGGCTTACCTTCAACCATAAGTTCAACCATCCGGTTTTTAAGCGCCTCAATGTTGTGGTTGAATTTGGCCGAAACAGCCATGTACGGAATATCGGCCCCTATCCATTTTGGTGGTATGGGCTCATCTGCAACGAGGTCGGACTTATTGATGACCAGCAGCACTTTCTTGTCTCGAATCTGAGTGTAGATTCTGTTCTCTTCCTGCAGGTCGTAGTCGCTTGCGTCAACGACAAAAAGAATGAGATGAGCGGCGGCAATGCACTCCTCGGTCTTTTTAATTCCCAATTTTTCGATGAGATTTTTGCTGTGACGCATGCCGGCGGTGTCTGCAATTTCAAAGGGAATTCCCGACGCTTGAAAAGTGTCGGTGATCACATCACGCGTGGTGCCCGGCAGGGCCGTGACGATGGCACGCTCTTTCTGGACCAGTGCGTTCAATAGGCTTGATTTTCCCACATTGGGTCTACCGACCACACTGACCTGGATACCATCGCGATAGAGATGCTTTTCCTCATGAGATCGGATGAGGGTCTCTATCATCTTCAGGGCATTTGCCGCGTCAACCTGATAAGCCGTATCCTTATCCCTCTCTTCCTGAACTTCTTCGGGGAATTCGATGACCGCTTCTAAATAGGCCGCAGATTTCTCAAGGAGGCTCCGAACCGTCTCAATACGAGATTTCATCCCGCCGGTAAGCTGGCAAGTAGCCAATTCCATGGCCTGATCAGTTTTTGCTTCGATAAGATCGGCGACGGCCTCTGCCTGAGTGAGGTCGATACGTCCATTTAAAAAGGCTCTGCGTGTAAATTCGCCTGGTTCGGCTAGGCGTGCGCCACGGTGAACGACTAAACTTAAAATGGCTTGAAGGACAGCGCTGCCAGCATGGCTTTGGATCTCAATGACGTCTTCGCGTGTATAGGAATGAGGTGCCTGCATATAGGCCACCAGTACCTCGTCGACTACCCGTTGGTTGCCTGGGTCGACAATATAACCATAGTGCATGCGCTGGTGACTGAAGCATTTCGCTGTCTCTTTGAATTGACCGTTTGCGGAATTTTGTCCTTGAGCTTTCCATGGTCGGAAAATGCTCTGGACGATCCTTACCGCTTTGGGTCCAGACAGGCGGATGATGCCGATACCACCGATTCCGGGTGCGGTGGCAACCGCTGCGATGGTATCGTGTAAATAAATCATATTTCTTTATTTTTCAGTAACTTATATACTATCGCCCATGTCTGCGACGTTTCTTCGGAAAGATCATCAGCTTGCGATAGTAACCCTCACCGATACTTTGGGTCCGCACATCGTTGTTCTCTTTGAGATGCAGGTGAACGATGCGGCGGTCATGGGCGTTCATCTGTCCAATTGTCATAGGCTTTCCAACACGGGCCGCTTTTTCAGCAAGGCGCCCGGCAAGACGCTCAAGATTCTCCCTGCGCGTGTCAAGGTAACCCTCCACATCCACAAGCACCCTTACCCGACCACCGTTTTTCTTGTTAATGATCTTTTCGAGCAGATATTGAATCGCCTCTAGTGTCTGTCCTCGTTTTCCGATCAGCACGGCTGCGTTGCCACCCGTAATATTGTAAATGGTGCGCTCTTCGTTCTGATCAACGCTTATAGCAGCGTCCACAGTAATGTAGTCCACGATGTTCTGTAGAATCGAGGTACCGAAGCTTGTAATCTCCTCGTCCAGAACCTTTCCAGTACCATGGCCGTTTCCACTAGCCTTGGATGCCGGTTCCTGCGCAGGCTTAGGGACCTTTTTCGAACCGGCTTTATTGGCTTTAGCTTCCTCCTTTTTGGTACCAGCATCGCCAAAGGTGCTCGACAATATATCCTGGACGGCTGCGCTGGTACTTGATGCAGATAGCCCACCGGTATCGCGGCCTTTTCCCGTCCTGCCTTTTTTGGCCTGGCCTTCGGGCAGAGCGACGCGGATCTTGGCCTTCTTCACGCCCACCAGACCGAAAATCCCAGAGGAACCGAAAGAGATAACATCGTGTTTGATCTTCTCTTTCGGCAAATCTAAACTTTGGCTGGCAGCTTCGAGTGCTTTTTCAACATTCTTTCCGACAAATTCACGATAACTGGACATCTTTTCCTCCGGTCTTAGGCGTATCTTTTTTGAATATAGTACTGTTGGCTGATGGAGAGAATGTTATTGGTCAACCAGTATAGAACGAGCCCGGACGAGAAGTTAATGAAGATAAAGGTAAAAACGATGGGCATGAACATCATCATCTTTGCTTGGGTAGGATCCCCAGGAGGCGGTGACATCTTCTGTTGCAGCAGCATTGAGGCGCCCATAACTATGGTAAGTACAGGAATCCCGAATGGCGGTTGCATAAAGGGGATGGAGAATCCGAATTCGAATAGTCGATCTGGGGCCGCCAGATCGTTTATCCAGAGGAAAAAGGGTGCGTGACGAAGTTCTATGGCTTGATAAAGCATGCGGTAGAGGGCGAAGAAGACGGGTATTTGAACCACCATGGGCAGGCATCCTCCCATGGGGTTGATCTTGTAGGTTTTATATAGCCCCATCAGCTCCTGGTTCATCATCTTCTTATCGTCTTTGTACTTTTCACGGATCTCAGACATAAGCGGTTGGAGCTTACGCATATCGTTCATGGATTTGTAACTCTTGGACCCCAGGGGCCAGAGAACCAGCTTGACCATTAAGGTCAGAATGATGATGGCGATGCCGAAGTTAGGAATGTAGCCGTGCAGGAAGTTGAGCAGCCATAGACAGGGACGCGCCAGGATATCGAACATGCCGAAATTGACGGCTTTGTCCAGATTGTGCCCCATGGTTCTGAGGATGTCGATCTTCTTGGGTCCAAAGTATATGTCGTAGGCGTAAATTTTCTGGGACTGGGGGGCGATGGTGTCCACCGGCCAGATGAGGCGGTTTTCGATGAGGCCATCCTTGAGGGAAAGCTCCATACTGCCATCCACGATTTCGGCCGGTAGAACACTATTGATAAAATAGCGATCTTCGATGCCCACCCAGGTAATTTTACCGGGAGTGCTAGGGTTGTCCTCGATCTTTTTGACCTTTATCTGTTCGAGGCTCTCGTTGAGGAAGCCACTGGGCCCTTCGAAACCATAGGCATTTTTATTTTTTGGCTCAAACCCCTTCAGGGAAACGAAAAAATTGTCTTTGATGGGTACAGTGCCCCGGTTCTGAAGGGTAACCTCACTCTTAATCAGATAGGTCTCGGCTGAAAAGCTGTATTTTTTTTCAATGGCGACGCCTTGATCATTGGACCATACCAGCCTCAGCTCCGTTTCCCCGTTGGATACGTTGATCTGATCCTGGTCTGTTTGGGCAACGAAGGAGGCCTCGCGTAACCCTACGATACTGTTGTCCAGCGATCCAAGCTCGAGGGTGCCAACACCTTCGGGGACTCGAATCACCTCTTTGAAGGCGCTGTCAGGTGCGACGGTCTCATGGTATTTATGTAAGGTAAAGCTGTCAAAACGGGCGCCCTTCTCGTTGATGACGACATCATAGAGCGGGGTGGATACCAGAATCGTGCGTTGAAGCGCGGTGGTACTATTGGTTACGGCAGCGCCTGATTTTTCTGGTGTTGCTGTGGCCTGGGTATCGTTAGTCAGCGGTTTTAGTGCCTGCTCTGGGGTTTGAGTGTTTTCCTCGGTATTGGTCGATTTGGCACTATCGGCGGCTGTTGTAGGGGTCTGCTCGGTAACTTTCTCCGGCGGTGTATCTACGAAAAAAAAGCTCCAGATAAAGAGTACGGCAAACGACAGCGCTATCGCCAACATCAAGCGGGACTGTTCCATAAATAGCTCCTAAAGCCAGATTGACCTGCCCCGGTAATAAACGGCAGGCTGACAACTGTGTACGAATTGGGGTTGTGGAGACACCAGGTTGCTAGGTCTTGGGCGAGAAAGTGCGGAAGTAAGACACCTTAAATAGGGGCCAAAATTGTGTTGGTACACCGTGAATACAGTGCCATTGCACACAAGCTGTGATCTAAGGGACAGGATCAAACCCTCCCGGATGGAAGGGGTGGCAACGAAGAATCCGGCGAACGGCCAGCCAGGCACCTGCGCGAAGCCCGTGACGCATCAGCGCCTCGCGCGCATATTCCGAGCAGGACGGTACGAAACGACAAGTGGGTCCCCACAGTGGAGACAGCATGACTTGATAGCAGCGGATCAGCAACAAAACGCACTTCACCAGAAGGGACCTAAGCGTTGCAGTGGCTCCCAATTTGGGTGAAGATGCGTTCGAGGGATGATGAGGCTTGCGCAAAATCGATCTCGCTGGCCCCCTTTTTTGCGATCAAATGAATATCCCAGTTGCCTTCAATACGATGCCTGTTTAGGCGAAAGTACTCACGGATTCGTCGCTTAATTCTGTTCCTTTGCGCAGCCTTTCCGACTTTCCGAGTAACCGTGATCCCAAGGCGACAGTGAGAGAGTTTGTTCTGCTGTACAACGGCTAAGAAGAAGCGACTATTATACTTATAACCGTGTTGGCGAAAGGCGATAAATTCCGATCGCTTTAAAATCCTGTCCGCCTTGGTAAAAGCGCATCTGCTCAAAGACGAATATACCTGTACCGGTCTCGGAGATTGAATCGTACCTAATTTGGGTTCCGGTCAAATGGGAATTCCTACCCCTTGGGCAGGATCCCCGGGATTACAGCGCTAAACGTTTACGGCCCCGGGCTCGGCGGGCGTTGATGATCCGACGGCCGGCCTTGCTCGCCATGCGTTTACGAAAACCATGGGTTCGGGCGCGTTTGATACGGCTGGGCTGAAATGTTCGTTTCATGCTTCTTTCCTACCTTGATGTCGATTTTTGATTGAAATAATTTGCGTCCAAGCCCCCTGACGGGCTGCTCCTCGAGAGGGCTGTCGGACACCAGCTACGGCATAAGGAATAATCCGCGATTATTACTGATCCATTTGCGCCCTGTCAACCCAAACTTTATTTCTTGGTAACCTCTATGATGTCGTACTCCTCCAAATGATACTTGATGTTCGGGTAGATCACGATCTGGATACCTATATGCTGTTCCAGGTTGGCAATGATGCGGCGCTCTTCGCCGTGGAGCAACTCGGCAATGTCGGGGTTGACCCGCAAGGTCAAGCGATGACCGACAATGTCGCTGGCCGTGGCCATGATTTCGCGGTAGATATTGTAGCAGATCGATTGTTTAGAAAGCAGGTAACCCTCCCCATCACAATAAAAGCAAGGTTCACAGAGTAGGCGCGTGAGGGCCTTGCGCGTTCGCTTGCGCGTCATCTGGATCAAACCCATCTCGGACATGGGCAGAATGTGGGTCTTGCTACGATCCTTGCGAAAGGCATCACTAAGGGCGTTGAAAATCTTTTCCTGATTGGATTTGCGTTCCATATCAATGAAGTCGATGATGATGATGCCCCCGATGTCGCGCAGGCGGATCTGATAAGCGATCTCTTTGACCGCTTCTAGGTTGGTTTTAACGATGGTCTCCTCAAGGTTGTGTTTGCCCACGAAACGGCCAGTGTTCACATCGATGGCAGTGAGTGCCTCGGTGTGTTCGATGACGATATATCCCCCCGATTTAAGCCACACCTTGCGTTTGAGGGCCCGGGAGATATCACCCTCCAGATTGAACTGGTCGAAGATGGGTTCGCTGCCCTTGTAAAGCTCCACCGAGTCTTTGAGGCTCGACATGAAAGTGTCCAAAAATTTGAGAATCGCCTGATAGCCGCTCTCGGAGTCGACGACCAGTTTTTCGGCCTCGTGGATCAGTAAATCACGCACCGCCCGTAAGCTGATGTTGAGCTCCTGGTGCAGAAGGTTGGGCGTGGGGGCATGTAGATATTTTTTCTGGGTGGTCGCCCACAGATTTTTGAGAAAATCCATCTCCTGGGCCAGTTTGTCCTGGGCAATACCTTCCGAGGCGGTGCGTACGATGTAGCCCAACTGGTCGCAGCGTAGGTCCGCCACTATTTCGCGCAGGCGAATGCGCTCGGTCTCGTCCTCTATCTTGCGGGAAACCCCTATATGCGACGAGGTGGGCATGAGGACCAGAAAACGTCCCGGCAGAGAAATGTGAGAGGTGATGCGGGCCCCTTTGGTGCCGATGGGCGATTTGGCCACCTGCACCAGAATTTCCTGTCCTTCCACGAGCAAATCTGCGATTTTGGCCTTGCTGAAAGCCTCGTCACTATCGTCGTTTGTATCTTCATCGGCGAGACTTTGTCTAGTTTGGCGGCCGTCCTCGGATCTGCGGTTGATTTCCTCTTTGTAGGCCGCTTCTTCACAAGTGAGGTTTTCGTGGTAATTGTCCAGGACCACATCGTCCACGTAGATAAAAGCCGCCTGGTTGAGTCCGATGTCCACGAAGGCCGCCTGCATGCCGGGCAAAACGCGCTGCACGCGTCCCTTATAGATATTACCGCCGATGTCGGCGGTTCCCCGCCGCTCGGTGAACAGCTCCACGATGGTCCCGTCTTCGAGTAAGGCTACACGGGTTTCGTGAACAGTGTCGTTGATAACGATAGTGCGATACATGGTAGCGATGCCCTGCCTCCAGTTTCTGCCTTCAGGGTTTAGGGCTTAGGGACTGACTGTTTCGGGGAGCGTTTCCTGACTCTGCTTTAGGATGCGGGCCGCCGCCAATTCTGTTTTTTCCAGTCCGAACACCCGGCAAATCAAATCGGCGGGCCGTACCACTTTACCCTGGGACCGAATCAGGGTCACGAGAATATCACCACTCTCGTTGAGTTCAAAGCTCTGGACAATAGTTTTGAGGTCCACCTGCCGGCGCTTGCCTTTTTTGGTGATCTTTTCCAGTACCACCCTCTCCTGGGCGCGGAATATAGCCAGTTTTTCAGCCGTGATACCGGGATGATCTAAGCGGATGCGATAGCGCTCGGCCCTGGGCGCCGTGAGTTTGTTGCTGTTTCCGGCCAAAGTGCAGTCCAGAATCTCCATACCTTCGGGCATTTGTTCGTTCAAACGGATAGTTACATCTGCTGGTTTAACATGATCGGCCGCGGTCATAAAGAAAAATTCCTGGAAGCTCTCCATACCCAAAGGTAGGGGGTCGGCAAAGGCGATCTTGGGCATGGGATGAAAGCCTTCGGAATATTTCACCGCGATCCTGGCACGCCTGAGCGCCCGTACGATGAGATTAACTAGCTCCAGGTGGCCAAAGAAACGCGCCGAACCAGTTTTGGCAAAGGTGACTTGCAGGCGCCGCCAGTTCAGGTTTGGGCGCGCCGGGGAGGGTTGAAAATCTTTTTCGGGCAGATCGCAGCGACGAACGATATCCGGAGCGATGGTGGCAAAATCACAAGCGCCGCACTGGTGACACTCCCCATCACGGCAGTCGTCGATCTGCTCCTCCACCTGTCCATGGTGCCACTCGTCCTGCAGAAAGGATTTGTCTACACGCGTGTCGATATGGTCCCAGGGCAAGGCCTCTTCCAGGTCACGCTGGCGCTGACTATAAAAAGCGGGATCGATACCGGTGACCTCAAAAGCAGCCTGCCAGCGCCTGAGGCTGAATTTATCGCTCCAGCCATCGAATTTGCACCCCGCTTCGTGAGCGGCAACCAGCAAAGGCGCGAGGCGTCGATCCCCCCGGGCCCAGAGCCCCTCGATGACACTCACCGCAGGATCTTGCCACTTGACCTGCACCCCAGGCAGTTTGAGCTGCTCCTTGATCCAGCGCAGCTTTTCCCGGGAGGTTTCCATATTGATCTGGGGTGCCCACTGAAACGGTGTGTGGGCTTTGGGGATGAAGGTAGTCACGCTGACGTTAATCTTTCCTCCGCGGTTGCTTTTTCCTTTTATGGCTTTAAGGCGTTTGACCAAGTCAACCATAGCCACAAGATCGGTCTGGGACTCGGTAGGCAGACCTATCATGAAATAGAGTTTGATCACGCGCCAGCCTAAGGAGAAAGCGTTTTCCACTGTGTCAATGATGTCAGCTTCGGTGATGTTTTTGTTGATTACCCGCCGCAGCCGGTCGCTGCCCGCCTCCGGGGCAATGGTGAATCCGGTCTTGCGCACCGCCTTGATAAGGGCCATCAATTCGGGTGTCAGGGTTCCGGCTCGCAGTGAGGGCAGGGACACGGCCACGTGGTCGTGGGCGCAACCTGACATGAGCCGGGCCATGAGCTCGCCGATGCAGGCGTAATCGCTGGTGCTCAAAGAGAGCAGGGAAAGGTCCTCGTAGCCGGTGTTGGCCAGGGCCTTGGTGGTCAGGTCGAGGAGGGTGGCGGGGCTGCGTTCGCGCACAGGTCGATAGATCATCCCCGCCTGGCAGAAGCGGCAACCACGCGTACAGCCACGCGATATCTCCAGGCGCAGGCGGTCGTGGACCGGTCGGCCGAAGGGCAGAATTGGGGCGTCTGGAAAAACCGCCGCGTCCAAATCGGCCACTAGGGCGCGCCGGACCCGTTCGGGGGCGCCAGGCTTAGCCTGAGTCACCGGGAGGTCGGCGCCATCGTAAGTTACCACATACATAGATGGCACATAGACCCCTTCGATAGCGGCCCAAGACTTGAGAAGATCGGCCTTGCCGCCGCCGCCGCGCTTCCATTGTTGCCAGACGCGCATCATCTCAAGAGTCACCGTTTCGCCATCACCCACCACGATGGCATCGAAAAAGTCGGCTACCGGCTCTGGGTTTACGGCGCAGGGCCCGCCGCCGATCACCAGGGGGTCGCGCTCTTGACGCTCCTTGGCCCAAAACTTAAGCCCGGCCAGATCCAGCATGTTGAGTATATTTGTGTAGTTGAGCTCGTAGAGTAAGCTGAATCCGATGATGTCGAAATCGGCGAGCGGCCGTCCCGACTCGAGGGCGCATAGGGGCAATTCGGCGGCACGTAGCTCGGCTTCCATATCTTCGGCCGGGGCATAGACCCTCTCGGCCAGGATATCCGCCTCCTGGTTGAGCAGGTGATAAAGAATCTGCAGACCAAAGTGCGAGGTACCTATTTCATAAAGATCGGGGAAGGCCAGGGCCACCTTCAGCCCAACGGTTTGCCAGTCTTTGCGGATGACGTTGCGCTCGGTACCCAGATAGCGGCTGGGCATCTCCACCAAGGGCAGGAGATCTTGAATGGTCCTAGAGCTCATGTTATATTCAACAATCTTTTAAGTTTCCAAAATATTAGAGAATATCTATACTTGACCAAAACCCATGTACATTTCAAAGAAGCGCCAACAAAGCAAGCCTATTTTTGGATAATCGTTTCCTGGACCTGTGTGGCGCCATACCTGGCTGTAACCATCCACTGTTGCCACTCCTGATGGGCGTTCCCTCAGGGCATAGAAAGGATCTAGCATGCATACCGAGACGATCCCACGACAACGCGTCGCCAAGCTCCTGGCCGCCGAATTCGCACAGGATGAAGTTCTCCTCAAGGGATGGGTGCGCACCAAACGTGATGCCAAGGGCTTCAGCTTCCTGGAGATCAACGACGGATCCTGTCTGAAAAACATTCAGGTTATCGCCGATGCCGATCTGTCCAACTACGACGATGTGCGCACCCTCACCACCGGATCGGCCGTTTCCGTAACCGGCGCCCTAGTGGCCTCCAAGGGCAAGGGCCAGACCTGGGAAATCCAGGCCAAGGCGGTCACCGTGATCCACCTGGCTCCGGACAGCTTTCCCCTCCAGAAAAAACGCCACACGGACGAATTCCTGCGCACCATTGCCCATTTACGTCCACGCACCAACAAGTATGGGGCAGCCTTTCGTATTCGCTCGGAGATGGCCTATGCCGTACACCACTTTTTCAATCAACGTGACTTTCGCTATATCCACACCCCCATCATTACCGGGTCTGACTGCGAGGGCGCCGGAGAGCTGTTCCGGGTCACCACCCTAGCTCCAGGAGAGATGAATTTTCAGGACGATTTTTTTGGCAAAGAAGCCAGCCTGACCGTCTCGGGTCAGCTCTCGGTGGAGATGTTCGCCCTCTCTCTGGGAGATGTATACACCTTCGGCCCCACCTTTCGCGCCGAGAATTCCAACACCAGCCGCCACGTAGCCGAATTCTGGATGATCGAACCCGAGATGGCCTTCTGCGATCTGAGCGGCAACATGGACCTGGCCGAAGAGATGATACGCTCCCTGGTGGCGCATATCCTGACCCACTGCGCCGAGGATGTGGAGCTCTTCGCCCGCTTTGTGGATAAGCAGCTGCGCCCCACCTTGGACAATATATGCGCCAATGATTTTATCCGCCTGCCCTACGCAGAGGCCATCGAGATTCTTAAAAAAGCCAAGAAACCCTTCGAGCATCCGGTTGACTACGGTGTCGACTTGCAGAGCGAACACGAACGCTATCTCACCGAAAAACGCTTCAAACAGCCGGTGATTCTCTACGACTATCCAAAGACCATCAAACCTTTTTACATGCGCCTCAATGACGATGATAAAACCGTGGCCGCAATGGATGTGCTCGTACCACGCATCGGAGAAATTATTGGGGGCAGCCAACGAGAAGAGCGCTACGATGTGCTGGCGGCACGCATGGTCGAGATGGATCTGAACGCGGAGGAGTACGCCTGGTACCTGGACAGCCGGCGCTATGGCTCTGTACCCCACAGTGGTTTTGGGCTGGGCTTCGAGCGTCTACTCATGCTGGTCACCGGGATCACCAATATCCGTGATGTCGTCCCTTTTCCGAGGACGCCGGGTAATATCGCTTTTTAGGGCGCCTTCCTGAGCCGCTTCAATCGCTCGCGGGCCAGTTCATACTCCAGCCAATTGTCCAGATAGGAGCCTAATGCTTCTTTGTAGTGCCTTTTGGCGGCTTCTGTCTGGGCTTGGCTCTCGGACCAGAAACCCAGAGCGCTGTGGGCGGTCACCAGGTTTTCGGGGTTCTGACCGGTGGTTAGGGTCAAGGCGTCAACAGGCGCGCCTGTTGGCGTCGCTTCCAGTAAATACGCCGAGAGGGACCGGTACCAAGGATCATGGGTGCGCTCGTGAAACGCTTTCAGGCTGACGCGTGTTTCCTCTTTGCGCCCCATCCACAAAAGAATCTCCGCTTCGAGCAGGCCGATGCTCAGTCGACTGGCACTTTCGCGTCCGGCCCGGCTCAAAAAATCCCGAGAATAGGACAGCGCCGGCTCCCAATCCTCATCCATGGCGCTGTAAAAGGCCAGGCCCGCCAGGACATCGCCGTTCTGTCCATCCTTGGCATGGATCTCCTCCAGAATTTTCCGCTGGGCAGACACATCTCCAGCCTCTGTGTTCAGTTTATGAACAAGATCAATCATCTCAAGATCTGTCTCCTTCTCAGCTTCGTAGTGGGTATCGAGCTCTTTTTTTAAAGCCGCCACCTGCGTTTCATAGACCTTTTTTTTAGCCGGTTCGCGGATGCCCGCCAGACGCTGGGTTTGGACCTGGTGCAAAAAACCACGCGCCAACAGGAAAGACCATTCGTCGATATCGGCCTGGTGAATGGCTTGTTCGAAGCGTTTCTCCGCCGCCGAAAGCTCTCCCCGCTGCCACTCCTGTTGTCCGATGACCAGCTCGATCCAGGCGCGTTCGGCGCGGGTGTTCCATCCGCTGGTCAGGGCTTCGGATCTATCTATCCGCTTCGCCTTAAGGCGGGTCAGGTACCCGAGGAACTCATCCGTCGAACGCCAGTCCAGGGCGAGTAATTTTTGAAAATAGGGGTTGGCCGGTTGATGATCCACATGGTTGTTGAGCACATAGAGGAAGAAAGCCGCCTGGTTGTTGTCCGGATCCATGGAGAGGGTCTGGAGCAAGCGCCGTTCCGCGATGACACTGTCTCCAAGACATAAGTTTAAAATCCCCGTCAGCATGTAAAGAACAGGTTCGGTGCTCTCTTGAAGGGCCTTTTCGGCCATATCCACAGCCCCTTGCCAGTCTCCCTCGATGGCCTTGGCCGTAATGGTCTTGATCCGCGCTTCCACCCCCAGATCGATGACACCATCCCATTTGAGGTGGCCGGCCTTGATCTCATCGAGGAAGGCGGCCACCTTGTCGATGGGCATGACCATACCGATATCCGATTGGGGCGTCATCACCGGCAAAGGGCCCACGCTCCGTTCGATGGCCACGCCCGAGGCGATGCCCAGCACTTCCCCTTTGTCTCCGATCACCGGCCCCCCGCTGTTACCGCGATGGATGGAGGAATCCACCTGAAGTAGGTTCTCGAAGGCTCGCCGCACATGACCCCGGGTGACACTCACGTTGACTGTGGCGACCTGGGTCTGGCGTCCCAGTGGAAACCCCAGGGTGATGACGGGTGAGAGGCGTGGGATATCCGTTACCGGGGTGCCCCGGCTGAGAGGCAGGGGCAGTAGATCGACCGGCGCTTTATCTATCTTGAGTACGGCAAAATCGTCCTGCAGGGGAGCTTTGATGAGGATGCCGGTGGAATATTGGGGTTTAGCCACCCCCACGATCCTGATCTCACTACCGCGATCAGAAGCGTAGGCATTTTCGAGAAAATAAAGGTCGGCCGGATCGGTGGAATCGGCCATCTCGGGGGAACGGAAAAAAGCCTTCTTACCCTCGAACCAGAGATAGATTCGATAGCTGAAACTCGGGGTCTGTTCAATGGTCTTCAGGCGGGCGAGGATGGCCTGAAAGCTGCTATCCTCGAGCCAGGGACAGGCCACATGGCGGTTGGTGAGCAGATAGCCTTCGCGATCCACCAGAAACGCCGTTCCTTCGGTCTGGTTCTGATAGATGACGGCATCTTCGAGGCTAAGTTCATAACTAACCAGGACAAAGGCCACCGAACCCGCATAGGCATTGGCATACTTGGCCAGATGGTCTCCGTCACCCCCCTGTTGGCGGCCCATGAAGATCCACAGGGGTACGAGTGCGACCAATAGGAAAACCACCACCGCCAGCAACACGGATATTCTCAGGCGAAGCTTTTTGAGCACCTCTTCCGTCGCCGGAGAGGATTTTTTTCGGCGTGTGTCGACCACCGCACTATTGTGCAGGCGCCGTAGAATCTTTACCACGCTGCTCATGCGCTGGGGACGCAGCTCGGGGTCCTCGGCCATCATGGTGCGTAGGAGGCGTTTGAAATCCTCGGGTACCTTTAAAAAGTCTATCTTTTTAGAGTAGTCGCAGGCTTTGAAATCGGCGGTCAGAATTTCAAGAAACACTTTTCCAAGGGACCATATATCGCTCCTGAAATCCAGGGGTACTGTACCAACGATGTCCGGATGACACTGCATCAGGTCGCGCAACATGGGCCTGGGTGTATCCATTGCGGGGGTCAGAAAACGCGAGAGTTTATAATCGACCTTGAGGCGCAGCCCATGGGTGGGGTCGGCCGTCACTATGAGGTCGTCGAGAATAAGATGGGGGATGGAGAGCTTGCGTTGATGGAGATAGTCGAGGGCCGCGGCCATCTGAATGAAAATATCGAGCAGGGTAGCCAGGTGGGTCAGTCGCCCGCCGGAGATGAGGTCACCCCAACTGAGGGCCTCCACCCACTCACTGACCCGGTACCAGAGCCCCTGGGAGGAGTGCCGGATCTGCTGATGCTGGACGAAACGATCGCTTGGCAGCTTGCGAAGGGCTTCAAGTTCATGCTTGAGCCGGGTGGCCACTCCCTCATCCACCCCGGAAGCGGCGGTGAACAGGCGCAGCATCACTGGCGTGGACTGATTTTTTTGACGGGCTTTGCAGAGAATACTGAAACGATTCTCATGGACGACCTTAATGATCTTATAGTCGTCTACGTGGCAGAGCCCCTCTTCAACTGTCCGTCCACAGACCGGACAGAGGCTCAGAGTCTGGGCGAGAGCTTGGCCGCATGATGGACACAACTTCATGGGCACTCCTTGTGACTTTCGCCTGGCGTTGTCTAAGAAAGGACATTACAATCGCCGTTGCCATTACTATCAATATAATACCTAAACCCTTAAGCTGTCAGCTTTTTTATCTTTTTTCATACGGATTACCGGGAAAAAGAGTGCCATCCTTAGCCAACGGACATAAAAAAAGCGTTGCCACAGATAGCGTGGAAACGCTTTTCTATTTGATTTGAATAATGTTCTTTTTTTGCTGTCGTTTACCAGCCTAAAGAGATCTGCCCCACATAACGGCGGTCATCCCGCTGACCCGCATATGCGCCGGCCTCTTCTGTGTAGCCGGCAAAATCGAGTTTGAGAGCCCACAGATCGGCGCTGAAACCATAAGTCAGATACCCCTGGTTCAATCCCAAACGTAGGGAGAGAATCAGGGGTAACTGCAGCTCAACTCCCATATGCAGCCGTTTTGGGATATCGCGATCCTCGCCGATGGCGTGGGTGAGATCGACGTAATCCAGAGCGCCAACGACGGTAAAACCACCAAAACCCTTCTTGGCGGCAACACCTATATTGGCCTGGGTTTCCTGGTTCTGGGCATCCCCGAACTGCATCTCCGGCAAGTGTTGGATGGTAAAGCCTACATCGGTGTCGACCCACTCGATCCAGGGCAGCTGATAGATGACACCCAGATCAAGAGCTACTGCCGATCCCTCTTTCATATCGTCGTCGAATTCATCCTCGAAATCATCGCTGGCGATATCTGTGGCCGTATAAACCTCGTTCAGGCTGCTGCGGCTGATGTATTTGAGGGTGGCACCCAAACGCAGGTCCAGGAAGGGGATCCGTCCCCCTACCCCGGCCACCAGTCCGCGGTCGTAGACATAGTCCATATCCGCTTCCGGCCAGGTCGGGTTACGAATCTCGGCGTCCAGAGTGGCCTGGGCCAGTACGCCCACCATCACCCCGTAGCCGGCGATATTGAAGCCCACATGGGGAAAAATTCCGCCGCGAAGATGCTGATGTTCACCGAGGTAATCGCGCATCAGTTCCACAACTTCGGCGGTGTCGTCCGTATCGGTGTCATCGGCGTCATAGGCCAAGTCAATACTGTCGGCGGAGGCCTCTAGCAGGGGATTGACCACCGCAAAGCTTAGGGTATCGATTTTGGAGAGCCCGGCCGGGTTGTAGAAAAGCGCATTTTCATCATCCACCACGGCGGTGAAGGCATCCCCCATGCCCAGGGGTCGTACGCCGCGGTAAAAGCTCGGATAAACCTTGGCGCTTGCCGGCGCTATGGCCAAAGCCAGAACCAGAAGGCCCGTTATGAATGAAATAAGGTGTCTTTTCGGATCGGTTTTCAACGTCTTCCCCTTGTATTTAAGTATCGTTTCTTAGGCGCCAACGATGGATTCGACATATCCTTCCACCTCGTCGGTGGTGATAATGGAATTACCATCGGGATTGAGGTCATTTTCAAATTCATTGAAATCTTCACTCAGATCATTGTCCGATCCCATCTCATCCAGCACGCCGGTGGCCTCCTGGATGCTCTCAATGTCGTCTGAGAGATAGTCCAGTTGATCGCTAGTGACATCATCGTCGAAGTCCGGCCTACCATTGTAAAGTGCGTCGATGCCATCTTCGGTTAGACGAATGCTCCCACCGCTGCCGGCCCCCTGATCCGCTAGGATGATGTCGGCTAACACCATCGCCGTTCGAACAACGCCCAATACCCCCCGCTGCACGGTTTCATCGTCCGACAAGCTGCCGCCGTTGGCCTCGATCTGTTCGAGATTGTCGATGGCATCATTAAGATGCTGTAGTTTCGTGGCCACCTCCGCAGCGGTGATGTCCCCCTCTTCATCACCGAGGATGAGTCCCACCATATCGATGCTGCCAGAGTCGCCGCTTTCATCCAACTCATCGATGATGGTCAATAAATCGAGGGTAT
Source organism: Desulfobacteraceae bacterium (assembly GCA_050291585.1). Taxonomy (GTDB): domain Bacteria; phylum Desulfobacterota; class Desulfobacteria; order Desulfobacterales; family Desulfosarcinaceae; genus JASJCL01. The sequence goes on along the minus strand of JBNKKA010000018.1, from coordinate 19,383 downwards.
CGAGGCCCGCCAAGCCGGCATAGGCATGGCTTAAATAAACCAGGGCCCGGGGATCGGTGGGGTCGCCGTCGAGCAGATCGTTGAGCAACTGAGCCGCTTTGCTGTACTCGCCGTCGTCAAGAGCCATGCGGGCCTCCTCGAACTTTGCGTCGTCAGAATCATCATCGGATACCCCCTCAAATACATTGCCGCTGCACCCTGAAAAAAGAAAAAGAGCGCACAAAAGCAGCATACAGCAGCCTTTTAAAACTGTTTTTTGGCGAGCACCGCAGACAATTTCTAAAACCTTGATCATGGCAAACTCCTTTTTACCTTCGATCCAGACCACCGTATGGCGGTTATAACTGAAATGCTGGGGGATGATTAGATCCGCAGAATGAAAAATATAGCATCAGGAGAGATGCGCCCCAGCGCTTTTATTGTGAAGGAATGAACACTACTTTCATCGGCATCTTACGGTATTAATTGAGCAGAAAGAATAATCGTAATTCAATAAGGAGTGGGCATGACGATGGCGTGAATTATGGCCGTGGATGCAGCCCTGAAAAGGGCTGCAGAAGTGAAGGTAGAGGTAGGTTCAGTTGTTCTACAGGATCAGCTGCAGTTTCCCAAAGCGGCGTTGGTCCCGAAATGTTCTATATCAGAACTAAACTCATTATATACATCATCAAAAAGAACGGGAATCTCGCTTCTGAAACGATCCAGCAGGGGCAGCATCACCTGGCGAATCTGGGGATGAGAGGCGCCTGCGCAGCGAAGTTTGAAAATATGCCGCCATTCGCGCATGTTGGCGGTCATTACAATCTCGGTTTTCAGGCTGTTGGGAAGAACACTGCGGGCCTCCTGGGCACTGGCCCCTGCGGCAATGAGGGCGAGATAGGCTTTTTCGGCGCTCTCCATCTGAACTTTCCAGACTTGAAAGGGCTCGCTCTGCACGTCCCAGAAAAAGGGACGGATCACCGTTATCTCCTGCCCGAACTTGTCCTTGGCATAGTTGGCGTAACGGGTGCTCTCCTGGCTGAAAGCGCACAGACGATGACGTACGATCTCATGGGAAATGCCCCTATCGCAGACGACACGCACCGAGGCGCTGACGTGCTCAAATACACTGTGGTGACCGCTTTTAAGAAGTGCCCGCAACAGCCGCATTGCTGAATCGGCCGAAATCTTGTCTTCGGACTTATAGCAAGTGCGCGCGGCCAGTTCGATATGTTTGAGCACATCCGCCCCGGCGGGCATATTGAGTACGTCGAAATACGGATCTACAATTTTCATAGGATTCTGTTCATCCCTGTAACCGATATTAATGTGATTATCAGGCCTATCATTTTTTGAACATATCCAATTCTACCCAAATTAGCACAAAAAGGCAATCCGCGACGCCGGTCTCCTGGGTTCATGTGATTAAGTAACCAACCCGTCAAATGGCGCCAAATAAAGGTTAAGAGCAATTAATGAATTAATTATACAAAGAATACTCAAAATTAATTGACAATTACCTAATACTGTGACATACGAACGATGCGCTTTTCACTACGTTTCTCCTCATCCTGAATCTTACTCCTCAATTTGACCTGATTCTGCTGACTGCTCTGGATCCTGAACCGACACCTGCTAACTGAACATACAAAGAGCGCACCCAACTAAGAACCCCTGAGGACTCCGCCAGGCCTCAGGGGTTCTACTTTTCCGAAGGTGCACTCGCACCGCTCACACCCTAAAGCTTATTCAGTTTTTTCACTCAAATACGAAAGACCGCAAAGCTGTATAGGCTTTGCGGTCTTTCGTATTTGAGTTTATTTCAAAATTTCAGCTAAATATCAAGGGTAGACACCTCCAGGGCATTGCTCTGAATGAAATCCCGTCGCGGTTCAACTTCGTCGCCCATGAGGATGGTGAAAATCTCGTCGGAATAGACGGCATCTTCCACCTGCACCTGGAGCAAGGTACGTTTTTCTGGATCCATAGTGGTTTCCCACAATTGGGACGGGTTCATCTCACCGAGACCTTTGTAGCGTTGGATATCGACCCCTTTTTTGCCATCTTCAAGGATAAATTCAAATAGTTCCATGCGAGTATTGAGGATGCTTACATCCTCATCAGCGCTGTTTTTGGCCACCGTAAATGGCGGTGCATCATAGATGGCAATCTGCGCCCAGAGGACCAGTGCGCGCTGGTAGTTACTGGAATAAACCAGTCCACGGCCAACCTTCACAGGCAAAGGGTGGCGTTGTTCAATACGGCTCGGCAGGGTGATGGTTATTTCGAAGATGCCCCGCTCCACATGCCACTGGGGATCACCGGCGTCGTAACCCTTGTCCCGCAGTTGGTCACTGAGGTCACGCATGCGGCCTTCATCCTGCAGAAAAATCTGATCGCTGAGCCCGGCCTGAAGCAGGGTTTCGGCCACCTCCACAGGAACCCCCTCCCTTTCAAGGCGTCCCACATGGTTGTAAAAAGCGGACAGGTTGCCTAAAAACACATAGAGCTGATGACCGCTAAGTTCAGAATCACCATTGGGCCCGCTGGTTTTGACCACCCGCTTATCACAGACCCGTTTAAGGATGTAGTCGTTGAATTCGTCTTCATCCTTGAGGTAGGTCTCATTACGCCCTTTGCCCACCTTGAAGAGTGGCGGCTGAGCTATGTATAGGTAACCGTGCTCGATCAATTCAGGCATCTGGCGGTAGAAGAAGGTCAACAGGAGGGTGCGGATATGGGATCCGTCCACGTCGGCATCCGTCATAATGATCACCTTGTGGTAACGCACCTTTTCGATGCTGTACTCTTCACTGCCCACCCCAGTGCCTAATGCCGTAATAATATTTTTTATCTCTTCGCTGCGCAGGATCTTGTCAAAGCGCGCCTTTTCGACGTTCAGAATCTTACCCTTGAGAGGCAAAATGGCCTGGAAGCGGCGGTCGCGCCCCTGTTTGGCGCTCCCGCCGGCAGAGTCGCCCTCCACCAGGAAGATCTCCCGCTGGGCCGGATCACTGAACTGGCACTCGGCCAGTTTACCCGGCAGGGTGGAGTCCAGGAGGGATCCTTTTTTCCGAGCCAGGTCCCGGGCCCTCTTGGCGGCATCTCGGGCGCGGGCGGCATCCACAGCCTTGCTGATAATGATTTTGGCGACGGTGGGGTTCTCCTCGAGAAAAATGGCCAGTTTCTCATTGATCAGGGACTCCACCAGCCCCTTGACCTCGCTGTTGCCCAACTTGGTCTTGGTCTGGCCCTCAAACTGGGGACTTTTGATGCGCACGCTGATGATGGCGGTGAGCCCTTCACGCACATCGTCGCCGCTGATCTTGGCCATCATGTTCTTGGGCAGGTTGGCGTTCAAAGCATAGTTGTTGATGGTGCGGGTCACGGCCGCCTTGAAACCGATGAGGTGAAAGCCCCCCTCTACCGTGTTGATATTGTTGGCAAAGGAAAAAATATTCTCCTTGAAGCTGTCGTTGTACTGGATGGCGACCTCCATCTGCACCTCGTTGCGGGTGCCCTCGATGAAAACCGCGGGGTGCAGGGCGGTACGTCGCTGGTTGAGATACTCCACGAAGCTGACGATGCCGCCTTCGTAGAAGAAAGTATCCTTGCTGTCGGCGCGTTCATCCTCCAGGGTGATGGTCACACCCTTGTTGAGAAAGGCCAACTCACGCAGGCGGCGGGAGAGGATCTCGTACTGGTATTCGGTGGAGTTAAGAAAGATCTCATCATCGGGCATGAAGCGGATCAGAGTACCGTTTTTGGTGGTCTTACCCACCACCTTTAATTCGCTGGTTTTGATCCCTTTTTCATAAGTTTGATAGTAGATCTGGCCGTTGGAATAGATCTCCACCTCGAGGAACTTGCTCAGGGCGTTGACCACACTCACCCCCACCCCGTGAAGCCCGCCCGACACCTTATAGGTGTCGTTGTCGAACTTGCCACCGGCGTGGAGCTTGGTCAGCACTACCTCAACGGCGGGCACATTTTCAGTCTGGTGGATGTCCACCGGGATCCCCCGGCCGTTGTCCTCCACGCTGACGCTGTTGTCGGGATGTACGGTCACCTGAACCGTATCGCAATAGCCGGCCATGGCCTCGTCGATGCTGTTGTCCACCACCTCGTAGACCAGGTGGTGCAAACCGGCCACGTCCACATTGCCGATATACATGGAGGGTCTCAGGCGAACCGGTTCGAGACCCTCCAACACATCAATACTGCTCGCTGTATAGGTATTTTCCATTTATATTCTCATTGGCATGATAACGGTTAAGAAAGACTTGTCATTCTCACCCTCCACCAGGCAGGGTTTTTCCCCATCTACCATATGCAGAAGCACGTTGTCCTCATGGATGGCGTTCAGGCAGTCGCTGAAAAATTTTGGGTTGAAGGCCGCTTCGATCTTATCCCCCTCATACTCAATAGCGAGATCCTCTTTGGACTCCCCGATGTCGGGATTGGTAGCAGTAATGACCAGTTGGTTCTTGTCAAAATTGAAAATGGCGCCTTTATATTTTTCGGATGATAGAATCGACATACGCTTGAGCATTTTGCCGAAAGGTTTTTTATCGATGTTTAAGGTGTAAGCGTTCTGCTTGGAGACGATATCGTCGTATTTTGGAAAGTCTCCTTCGAGCAGGCGGATGATGAGGGTATCACTCTCCTTCTGAGCCATGAAATAGCTGTCTTTTATCCCGATCTGAACAACGCCGCCGCCATCCAGAAATTTGGCCACTTCGCTCAACCCCTTTTTGGGAATCAACACCCCTTCCCACTCGGGCAGTTCGCTGGCGTCGGCATAGGGTACATCCACCGTGGCCAGACGGCTGCCGTCGGTGGTGACCATGCGAACAAGGAGTTTATCCTCAACCTGTTTGCGTTCGAAGTAAACGCCGTTGATATGGGCGCGCTTGTCATCCCCGGTACCGCTGATCATGACGGCTTTGTCGATCATGTTGCGCAGGGCATCGGCCTCCATATTAAAGAGCGGCACAGCCTCAAGGGTGGGTGTATCGGGAAAATCGTCGGGATTCATTCCCACGATATGGTATTGCACCTTCTGATTACCGATCTCTATCCAACGGTTTTCGATTTCGTTGATCTCGATGGTATCACTGGGAAACTCTTTAACGATCTCAAAGAGTTTTTTGGCATTGATAGCGATGGATCCGGTAACCTCCATCTCGGCGGGATAGGTGCCGTCGAATCCGGTTTCCAGATCGGTGGCAGAGAGATGGATGCCTGCATCGCAGGAACGAATAAGGATGTTTTCGGTGATACCCAGGTTGCTTTTACGGGCCGTCAATCCCTGCACTTTGCTGAGCACATCCCCCATCGCTTTTTTGTTGATCGTAAATTTCATCTATCTATTCCTAAGAGTTTTTAAAGTATATTAGTATTATTAAGCCTTGTAGATAAGTATAACAAGTCTATAAGTAACTAATTTATAATTATAAAAAATAGGTTTCCTTTGATCAAAAGATGTTCATAAGTCGTTCAAAAGCCCCTCACTTGTCAACATCCTTTATCCACCTGTTCATAAGTATGAAATTATTGACAAAATATCAATATGTAAGTGTTTATAACCAATACATCCCACTGAAAAAACAGGTGTTTACTCGGCTCTGCGGCTCTTTTTGATCCAGTTCTGCAGAGTTATCTGGGTGTCGGTTAACCAGGTGTTGGACACCCGCAGTGTGATGAAATAGTTGTACAGACCCTCCAGGAGCCCGATGACCTTCTCCAGCAGGTAGGCTTTTTCTAGCACCATCCCCTCTATATCGTCCTGGGTTTCGATATTACCGGTTTCCGGGGTTTTAAGGCTGGTGAAGCCCAGGCTTTCACCTTTGAGGGAAAACTGCCACTGGTGCTCCTCGGTCTTGTAGATAAGATTGATCTCCGTTACCATAGCACCCTTGGCTAGGGCCAAGAGCCCCTCCTCCAAACCGGCCACATCTCCCTTGATGGAGATGGTCTCGTCACCGTTTTCGGTCTGGTTTTTCAGAACGATGCGGTTGCCTATCTCCAGAGCCGTCATGGTGGGGTCAATCTTTTCGAGGGCCTGCGGTGCATTGTCGAGGGCGTACCACAACCAGGTGAGAAACTCGTTGCCGAGAAATTTATAACGGTCGTATGCGACGGCGATATCCAGCATGAATCAGCCCTCCGAAAATTTGGCCGGGGATAGGGTATTAAGGCAGTCACGCTGGGCTTCGCTCAGACCGGCCGTCATCTCACCCATGGTGTAGGGAAACAGGCGGATCAAGGCAAGACCGAAACTCTGACTGAAGAGGGTCTCCAGGGTCTCGTTGGCTCCTTTTTGATTGTTGAAAAAGAGCAGGCTTTTGGCTTCGTAGTCCCAGATCAGGTCGTAGACGTTGGGTGTGGCCGGGATGCGGATATTAAGCACGTTGAGGACGTGCTCGCGGATCATCTTTTTTTCGTTGCGCGAGAGGAAATCGCGTCCCGATTCTTTAAGACGCTTCTGCATCTCCAGGGCGTAGTGTTTTTTGACCACCTTGGCGGGAATGGCCTTCTTGTCGATACGCAGGGAAAAGACGAAGTAGGTACCGATGATGAAATTTGAGCGGTCGAAATCGGGGTCATAGGGCGTGTCGAAACAGGTCCAGCCCATGGCTGTTTCGTCGGCTTCATTGTCGATTTCGCCGATGGCGTATTTTTTCAAGCCCTTGGTTACATTTTCAATAACCGGGGCCTCGATCTTTTTTTCCACCCGATAGCGGGTCAGAGAGACCGAACGCGATAGAAGTCCCATAGAAAGTTAAGCTCCGAGAGAGGGGTTAATTTTACCCGAAAGATACCCAGTAGCACACCTGAGGATATGAATTATTTTACTGCCTTTTCTAATTTAGAATTAACCAAAGATATATATATGTTTTTAATAAGAAAATCAATAAATTTTCAAATAATTAGCAGGGCTCCGGAGCGCGGCTCAGGCGCCCTTGAGAGTCCCTTTCCCTGAACATGAGAAGCGCCGGTCTAACAGCCCCTGCGATCCCCCTATCCGATAGGTGCTGTCACTCTAAATCAGAGCACCAAACCAGTGTCCATCCAGAAAAGGGTCACCCATGAAGTTCATCGCCGACCTGCACATCCACTCGCGCTACTCGCGTGCCACCGCTAAAAATCTGAACCTGGAAACCCTTTATATAGAAGCCCAGCGCAAGGGCCTCACCGTCGTGGCCACAGGTGATTTCACCCATCCGGCCTGGTATGCCGAGCTTGAAGAGAAACTGGTGCCCGCCGAGGCAGGTTTGTTTGAACTGCGGCCCGAGCTTGCCGCTGCCTGTGATGACCTTGTCCCAAATAGCTGCCGCGGGAAGGTGCGCTTCATCCTCGAGACGGAGATCAGCAACATCTACAAAAAATCGGAGCGCACCCGCAAGAATCACAACCTGGTCTTCATGCCCGACCTGGAGAGTGCGCGGGGTTTCAACCAACGTCTGGAGCAGATCGGCAATATTCATTCGGATGGGCGGCCCATCTTGGGCTTGGACGCCCGGGATCTTCTGGAAATAGTCCTTGAGACCGGCCCCGACGCCCACCTCATACCGGCCCATGTATGGACCCCTTGGTTTTCGTTGCTCGGTTCCAAATCTGGCTTCGATAGCGTGGAGGCCTGTTTCGGCGATTTAAGCCATCATATCTTCGCCCTGGAGACCGGGCTCTCTTCAGACCCCCCCATGAATTGGCGCATCGAAGCCCTGGACAAATACAGCCTAGTCTCCAACTCCGATGCCCACAGCCCCGCCAAATTGGGGCGCGAAGCCAATTGCTTCCATACGGAGCTGTCCTACATGGGAATATTCGAGGCGCTCAAAGATCGAGAGGGGGATAAATTCAAGGGGACGCTGGAGTTCTACCCTGAGGAGGGCAAGTACCATGTCGACGGTCACCGCAAATGCGGGGTTCAGCTGCTTCCAAGGGAAACCCGCACCTACGATGGCCTCTGCCCGGTGTGCGGCAAACCCCTGGTGCTGGGGGTGTTGCATCGGGTGGAGGAGCTGGCCGACCGGCCCCAGGGATATAGGCCCGCCACCGGCGTCGACTTCACCCACCTCGTACCCCTGGAGGATATCCTCGCCCAGCTCCTGCGCGTGGGCCCCAAATCTAAAAAAGTCGCCAGCGCCCAAACCCACCTACTGGAGACCCTCGGTCCGGAGCTGGATATCCTGCGGGACCTGCCCCTTACGGCATTGACAGACAGCAAGATTCCCCACTTTTCAGAGGCAGTCCGCCGCGTGCGTCAGCATGAGATCGCCTTCTCCCCCGGCTACGACGGCGAGTACGGCCGTTTACAGATATTCAGTCCCCATGAGTGGCAGCAACTCAGCGGCCAGCGGCAATTGTTCAATATCCCCGAAACGGTCTCCGCAGCAGCTGCTGAAGCTGATCTGCCCCATTACACAGAGGCTCTTAATGCAGGCCTGAACCCACCTTTGTCCCGCGTCCTCGAAGCCCTTGAAACAGCAGAAAAAGCGGTAAATTTGTCGTCTCCCGCCGCTATACATCTGAATCCTGAACAGCAGGCGGTGGTGGATCATGATAACGGCCCCCTCATCGTCGTGGCCGGGCCGGGCACGGGGAAGACCCGTGTGCTCACCGAACGCATCGTTCATCTTGTGAACGATCGCAAAGTCTCCGCCGAGCAAATTCTGGCGGTCACCTTCACCCAGAAGGCGGCCGAGGAGATGCAGGATCGCTTGGGCGGTCGACTGGGGCCCGAGAAGGGTAAGCCGCTGGTGGCCACCTTCCATGGACTCTGCCTGCAATTGCTGCAGGAAGAAGCCCCGCAAAATGTAAAAACCATCATCAGCGGCGACCGCCAGCAGGGCCTGATGGCGGATGCCTTGAGTTTTGCGACAGCATCCAAAGGCAAGCGTACGAAAGCAGCGTCTTCAGCCAACCTCAAGGTCAGGGAGGCTCTGGCCGCGGTCAGTTCCGTCAAACAGGGGCTCTTGCCCACCAAGGCCCCGGCTGCCGACCTGAGGGCCGCGGCCGGAGGGGTGGATATATCGGCGGTCTATCCCATCTACCAGCGTCTCCTTGAACTCCAGGGGGGTTGTGATTACGATGACCTCATCTTTCAGGTGGTCACGCGTCTGGAGCAGGATGATGCTTACCGCAGCGCTTGCCGTCAGCGCTTCACGCACCTGTTTGTGGACGAGTACCAGGATCTCAACGCCAGTCAGTACCGCATCGTCAGGGCCCTTTGCCCGGCGGGCAGCCAGATCTGCGTCATCGGCGATCCCGATCAGGCCATCTATGGATTCAGGGGCGCCCAGAGGGCCTATTTCAACAATTTTCTGGAAGACTATCCCACCGCCCGGGTGATCCACCTACGGCGTAACTATCGCTCGGTGCAGACCATACTGACTGCCGCCTTTCAGGTGGTTGCCCATCAGCACGTCAGTCTCATGGGCAGTGATGACGGTCGGCCAACGGCACAATTGCCGGGAACCCCCCAGATCGTTGAATTGACCGCTGCAACGGAGCGCTCCGAGGCGGTGGCCATCGGTAAAGTCATTGAAAAGATGATCGGTGGAACCGGTTTTCACCACCTTGATTTCGGTTCTGTTAAAGACCAGCCCACCGCTCGCCAGCGCAGCTTCGGCGATTTTGCCGTGCTCTACCGCACCCACCAGCAGGGCGAGCAGCTTGCCGAACGCCTCGGCAAGGGCGGCATCCCCTGTCAAATTGCCAGCCGCCGCCACCTTCTGGGTCTACCTCCGGTGGCCGCCCTCATTTCCATTGTTCAGCTCCTGAACAGAAGCGCCGCTTTTTTTGATTTCGAAACGGTGGCGGAAGCCTTCAAGGCCGGCATCGGCCCCAAGACCCTCCAGCAACTCAAGAGTTGGGCCTACCATAAGCGCTTTGGGCTCGTGGAGGCCCTTTCAGCCGCTCGGCGGGTGCCCCTTCCGGGGATATCCCTGGCACGGCAGCAGATTATTTTCGATTTCATCCAGCGCATCGAGCACTTGCGCCGACAGCTGGACTCCCTATCCCTCGTCGATCAACTCCGCTATCTGGTCCGCCAGACCCCCCTGGGCACCCGCTTCAATGAGGTAGACGAGGCTCCCCACGCCCTGTCTCTGCTCATGCGCCGAGCCGCCGACGTGCAGGATCGCAGAGCCTTTCTGGAGAGCCTCGCTCTCATTCGGGACAGCGACAGCTACGATCACCGCGCCGAGCGAGTCACCCTCTTAACCCTGCACGCCGCCAAGGGCTTGGAGTTTCCGGTGGTTTTCATCGCCGGCTGCGAGGATGGATTCCTTCCTTTCCGGCGCAATCTGGCAGCGGCCGCTTCTGAGATCTCGCTGGAGGGTGTCGATCTGAATGAGGAGGGGCGCCTGCTTTACGTGGGTATGACGCGAGCCCGCCAGCAGCTCTTCCTTAGCCGGGCACAGAAGCGGCGCATCCACGGGAAGATGCAGGTGCGCGAGCCCTCGCCGCTTCTGGCCGCCATCGACGAAGAACTGCTCACCCCCTGGGACCAGAAGGCTCCCCAAAAAACACCCCCAAAGCATAGACAATTGGACCTGTTTGACTAATGGATCTATCGTCGTTTGTTTTCATTGGGTTTTAGGGCCATAATAAGCAGGATACCAGCCACGAAGCCGCCGATGTGGGCGAACCAGGCTACTCCGGCGGCCTGGGCACCGGAAAGCTCGGTATAGGCGCTCAGAATCTGGGTAATGATCCAGATGGTGATGAGGAACCAAGCCGGCAGGTGGATGATCTGGATGAAGATGATCACCACAACTATGGTGCGGATGCGGGCGCGGGGAAAGAGGAGCAGATAGGCGCCCAATACACCGGCCACCGCTCCCGAAGCCCCCACGGTGGGCAGGCTGGAGTCTGGGTGAACGCAGAAATGTGCCAGGCTTGCCAGCAGCCCGCAGAGGAGATAGAAAAGCAGGTAGCGCCCGTGCCCCAAACGATCCTCCACGTTGTCCCCGAAGATCCACAGAAAGAGCATGTTGGAGCCCAGGTGGAACCAACCGCCATGCAGGAAGATACCCGTCACCAAGGTAAGGGGCACCCAGCCAGCGTCGGCCAGGGGAATGCGGTCCACGTTGGACAACAACTGGGGAACGAAGCCGAAGCGCTGGATGAAGGCCGCCGCACCCAGTTGGGTATAAAAACTTTGGTAGATAAAGACGGATAAATTGGCGGCGATCAATACCATGTTGACCACAGGCAGTCGTCGGGTGGGGTTATTATCGCCTAAAGGAAGCAAAAAGGTTGACCTCTGAAGTTAAGTGACCGATTATTTCTGTCTAGTTCCGTATTGACGATTAGCATCATATATCATCCCAACGCCATACATGGTCTAAATGCCAAACCTAACAGACAACATCATCGCATTTCCCGATCAGCAGCTCGCCCTCGAGCGGGTGGGAGCCTGGTTGGATATCCCCGGCGAGCTCCCCGAAATCAACGATCAAGCCGTCCTGCTCATGCGGCGGGCATTGGGTCTGGCTCCCGAGGCCATGAAGGTTCGTATTCTGCTGCTTCTGGGCACCAGCCGGCGTTCCAGTGCGGCGGACACCCTCTATAGCATAATGGTCGATATCGCCCAGAGCGAAGAGGTGCGTCGCTTTGCCGCCGTGCAGCTTTGCTCCCAGGGGCCCAATCTGGAGATTGCCAAGGTTTTGGTGTCTCACCTCATCGAGGAGTTGAACTGCTCCCAGCCGGAAAGGCGCGCCAACGCGGCCATCGCCCTGGGGTGGGAGGGACATCTCGATTGTGTCCTGGATCTCCTCGAGGTGCTTTACGATGAAGATCCCGACGTTCAGGAAGCAGCGGTCGAGGCCTTGACCAATCTGGGTGACGCCCGCATCGTGGCGCCCTTTATCGAACGTCTGCAAACCGCGCCACTGGCGCAACAAAAGGTGATCCTCTACAACCTGGAGCGTTTTGCTGGCGCCGACCCGCGCGTGGCGGCCACCTACCTGAACTACCTCTCCCACCCAAAGGCCGAGTTGCGTATAGACGCCCTCTCTCTCCTTGGAAGAGTCAGTTCAATATCTGAACACATGGCGGGCTACGCCGGTTGCCTGGGGGACGTAGACCCAGCGGTGCGCACCATGGCTCTCGATCATCTCTATCATCAATCGCCGGAAACAATCTCGGCGCTGGCCCCACAGATAGAAATCCTCGCCTCCGATCCCTATGAAGAGATTCGCAAACGGGCCCGCACGCTTTTGAGCGGTATCAACGGTTCCATAGAGATCGACGGTTGAGGTTTCGGTCCTCCCCATGTTCGCCAATTGAAAAGACCAAGCTTACGAAACAGTTACATCTGTGGGAAAAAGCAGGGTTGCCGTTGTACCCCTACCGGGCTTACTGGTGATGGTAAGCTTGCCCTGGTGGGCTTCCATGATGGTGTTGCAGAGGCTCAAACCAAGGCCATATCCGCCGGTGGCCTTGGTGCGTGATTTGTCCACGCGATAAAAGGGCTCCAATATGTGTTTAAGGTCCTCGGCGGGGATGCCAATTCCTTGGTCTGTGACGCGGATCTCAACGCCCTCATCCCGGCGCCGCACCTCAACACGTACGGGGCCGCTCTCCGGTCGGCTGTATTTAAGGGCGTTCTCCAATAGGTTGGAGAGGACTGTCTGGACCTTGGCTTCGTCAGCCGAAACCTGCCAGTCGCCTCCGGGGATGGTGACATGGATCTTTGGGTGGCGGCCGTCAAAGCCAGCCACAGCCGTTCGCACTGCTTCACCCAGATCCACAAGGGTCGGATTCAATTGACCGGCCTTATGATGCGTGCGAGCCCCTTCGAGGATCTGGCCCACCAACTCCTCCAGCACCGTTACATCCTCCGCAAGGGAGGTTTTAGCCTTACTATCGGGCAGAAATTCCAGGGCCACGCGCATGCGCGTAATGGGGGAGCGTAGCTCGTGGCTCACGTCGAGGAGCAGCTGCTCCCTGGATTCTAACGAGGCCTTTATCCTTGCGGTCATGCTATTGAAGGACCGCGCCAATTGGGCGAATTCATAAACGCCGCTTTCGGGAACCCGGTGATCCAAATGGCCGGCCGCTACTTGGTGAACCCCCCGGGTGAGACAGCCCACCGGGCGATGGATGCGGCGCACAAAGAAAAAGACGATCGCCAGGGTCAAGGAGAATGCCAGTAGGATGAAGACCCCACCTTTGACCACATCTGCGGCTTCGATGTTCAGACGGGTGAAGCTGAAGGTGAAGCGTTCGCCGTTCTTTTCATAGCGCACGTAAAAAAGGCCATGGTAGCGCAAATAGCGGATGGCGGCCCCATCCGCCGAGAAGCCATGGCGATCCGCCCATTCGATGTCGGGTTGTTGTTTAGGGGTGGTGGACCACGCCTGTCGTGCACCCTCGTACCAGATCTGCAGCCCGGCCTCGGCCGCCAGCGCTTGGGCCTTTTGGGGGGTGGGCGGCACCCCCATATCGGCCACCAGATAATGAATGTATTGGGCCAGGTTGCGTTTGAGCGGTGAGTTGCCTAGTCTGCGATACGCATGGTGAAAAAAGGCTCCCATAATGAGGTTTAGGCATACCCCGGCCACTATAATCACCAGGAGCAATTTAGTGAAAAGGGAGTGGTGCCACCGCCGACGTCGAAAACCCCTCCTGCGCGTCTCAGCCCGTCTGCGCATCTCAACCCACCTCGCCGATAAACACATAACCGCTGCCCCAGACGGTTTTGATGAAGCGCGGCGCCTTTGGGTCGTCTAGGAGTTTCTGACGCAGGCGGCTCATGGTGATGTCCACGGAGCGGTTGTAGGCCTCGCAGTCCATGCCTCTCAGGGTGTTGAGGATCTCGTCGCGGCTGAAGACTTTACCCGGTTTTCCCACCAGGAGCATGAGGGCATCGAACTCGTTGGTGGTCAGAGTCAGGGGTGTTTCAGCTAAACTGGCCGAACGGGCGGTCGTGTCGATAATAAGCTCGCCGAAGGTCAATATGTCTTTTTCTTCAGCAGGCCGTCCCCGTCGAAGCACGGTCTGGATACGAGCCACCAGCTCGCGCGGTTCGAAGGGCTTGGGAAGATAGTCGTCGGCGCCCAGCTCCAGACCGACGATGCGGTCGGTCACATCCCCCCGGGCGGTGAGCATGATGATGGGCACGTTGGAGGTCTGGCGGATCCTTTTGCAGACCTCAAAGCCATTCATCCCTGGCAGCATCACGTCCAGGACAACCAGATCCGGTCGCAGGCGGTTGAGGGCACGCAGTCCCGCATCAGGGTCGGTGGCAGAATTGGTCTGAAACCCGAAACCATCGAAAAACTCGGTCAAGAGGACGTTAAGTTTCTCGTCGTCGTCGATGATTAAGAGGCTTGGTTTTTGATCATTCATTTACTTTTCCAGTACTTGCCGACCGCCGGGGCCCGTCTAAGGCCCCGACGGGTTTTGCCGTCATCGGTTGAAAAAGCGGCAGTGTCTATTCTTGGGATGGTTTTCTATCTTGGTGGCTAGGGTCTCCCGTTGTTCGGGCGTCAGGATCGCGTGGAACTCTACCAGATGGGCGATCACCTTTTCCGCCAAACGGTCGACACTATCGCGTTTGTCATTGTAGAGTTGCTGGAGCTCAACCCCGTCCAGGCGCTCACCGCGAATCATCTCGGGAATCAAGGTATGCAGATCGGGCGCGGAATCGTGGAGAGCCACCACCTCGGCCTCCAGGTCGAGGACCATCTCCCTCAAGCGGGCGCTCTGTTCCTCGTCGAGGTTGAGGCGCGAAGTGATCTCCTCCACGATCCTGTCTGGATCGGGGTGGTGATCGGCATCGCGCCGGCAACCGGTAAAGAACAGCATACTCGCCACCAGACCGCTCACCATTCCCGCTAACATCAACTTGTGTAGCATAATAAAACCTCCTTTTTAAATTAATGTTCAAGATGTGCTTCGATGATGTGTGTATAGCCTGGTCAAAAGAGAGATGCTTTTCGTGGTGGTAACGGTTTGTAACAAATTGTTGTCAAGACGGCCTGAACTGGATCGATCTCTTGAGAGTCGCTTTTCTGTGTGGCTTGGGTTAAGATTGGTTGTCCCTCGTTTCCCTTACTCCAAGACGAAGAGTTTGCCATGTCTACTCGTTTGACAGCCACCATCGCGGCGCAGATCATTACCATGCTTGAAAAGGCCCATCGGTCGGACCGCCACACGCTTTACGAGCATGAGGTTTATAAGATCCTGGATGCTTTTGGGTTAGGGGTCCCCGAGCATGCTGTCGTCCGTAAAGTCAAGCAGATCGATGCCAGCTTTCTCTCCCGCTTCGGCAGCGACAAGGTGGTCCTCAAAGTGGTCTCCTCCCAGGTGGCCCACAAGCAGGCCGCCGGCGGGGTGGAAGTGGTCTACAAGGACTTGGAGTTCGTGCGCTACCGCTACGCAGAGATGTGCCGTCGCTTTCGCGAACAGAATCTACCAGTGGAGGGGATTCTCTTCGTGGAGCACGTGAACTACACCCAGGAGCTGGGCAATGAAATTATGCTTGGTTTTCGCGAGAGCGAGGCCTTTGGACCGGTGATCTCGTTCTCCAAAGGGGGCAGCGACGCCGAACACTTCGCCAAACACTTTTCCGCCCCCAACCTCATCCTGGCTCCCATCGACGGCGCCTGGGCCCAAGCCCTGCTGGAATCCACCCACATTCATCGCAAATATGTCCAGCAGGGGCACGCCGACTATGTCAACCGCATTGTCGAGGCCGGGATCTGCCTCAGCGACCTGGCGGTGGCCTTCTCCAACTTTTTTGCCAACGACACGGGTTTCTGCTTCACAGAATTTGAGGTCAACCCTTTTGTTTTCACCCCCGACGGCCGTTTTCTGGCTATCGACGGGCTGGCCAGCTTCGCTCCGACAGTGGCCCAAGCCGAATTGGATTTAGCCCATCGGCACCCCTCCACGCGACCGCTCAAAGCTTTCTTCGAACCTCGGGGGGTGGCCGTGGTGGGGGTCAGCACAAGCGATGCGACGAAATCCGGCAATATCATCATTGAGAATCTGCGCAAGCTGGGGCGCAATGACATCTACGCCGTAAACCCCAAAGGGGGGACACTTGCACTCAGTGGCGCAGAGATGCCGCTGCACACTTCGGTAGACGCAATCAAAGACCCGCTGGACCTGGCCATCGTCACCGTGCCAGCGGCGGCCTGCCTGACTGTGGTGAGGGACTGTGCCGAGAAAAAGGTTCCCGCAGTGATCCTCATCCCCGGGGGGTTCAGTGAGATCGACCGGCACCGCGACCTGGAGGCCGAGATTGGAGCCCTGGCGCGAGCCAACGGAATGCGCGTCATGGGTCCCAATTGTTTGGGCATCATCACCTCGGGGGGCGACGGACAACCCGGGATCAACACCTTCTTCATCCCCGAGGAGAAGTTCGCCGTCAATCTCGGGGAGGAGAACAACGTGGTCCTCCTCAGTCAGAGTGGTGCCCTGGGTATCATCGAGCTGGAGAATCTTAAAAACGCCATCAGCCCAAAGGTGATTGTCAGCTACGGCAACCAGCTCGATGTGGATGTGTGCGACCTGGTGGACTTCTTCCAGCGCGACCCCACCGTGGAGGTGATCTCTTGCTATATCGAAGGTTTCAAGGCGGGTGCCGGGCGGCGCTTCTTCGACATCGGCGCGCAGGGCAAAAAACCCGTGGTGGTCTATAAGGCGGGGCGCACCGAGGCGGGCCAGAAGGCCACAGAGAGCCATACCGCCAGCATCGCCGGTGAATACGCCGTGGCCCAAGCCGCCATGAAACAGGCCGGCCTCATCGTGGCCGACACCATGATCGACCACGGGGACTTCATCAAGACCTTCGCCCTCATGACGGATTTTCAAGTCAAGGGCCGCCGGGTGGCCATCATTGCCAATGCGGGCTACGAGAAGACCCTGGCCGCCGATCACCTGGGAAACCTCGAGCTGGCAAGTTTCGACGACAAAACCATAGCGGCCCTGGCGAGGATCCTGCCCCCCATGGTGGTCCCCGACCCCCTCCTCGATCTGACCCCCATGGCCGACGATGAGACGTTCGAGGGTTGCATCGAGACCGTCCTGGCCGCGGACAGCGTGGATGCCCTGATGGTCTCCATCGTTCCCCAGAGCACCCTCATCCATACCACCGACGCGGAGATCGAGACCAACCCGGACAACATCGCCGCACGCATCATCCGTCTGGTGCACCGCTACCGCAAGCCCACGGCCGTATCGGTCAACGTGGTCTCAAACGCAGACGCAGTCTACAACAAACTTGGCAAGACCCTCGACACCGGCGGGGTGCCCACCTACCTTACCGCCAATCGGGCCATGCTCTGCCTAAACGCCTTTATCCGCTATCGGCTGCTGCGGGATGGGGCGCCCTTCAGCGAGTGGCTCAAGTGAGGTTTAGAAGTAGCTTCTATGCTGAGCCCCTTCAAAGATGATATAGATAGTTTCACGGTGGTCTTCGCCCATTGTGGCCGAGAGCCCCACGCCGGCAACCGGGTCTATGCTGTGGCGGCTCGGACCCTTTTTCCCCACCGGCCGCCGGCGAATTTCGACGCCCTGGTGCGTTATCCCCATTTCGGGGTACGCGAACGCCACTACAGCAACCTGTCCCGTGAAGCGGTCATTTCCGCTGAGGCACCCGAGCGGGTGCAAGCCGGCCTGGAGAGCTTCCTCGCTAAGCGGTCCTTCATTTTCCTGCTGGACCCTTTTGGAGATCAAAAGCATACGGCCGCCTTCTGCGGCGGGCCACGGGTTGTGGACCTGAGTTTCACAGCCGAGTTTCTGCTGCCTCAGCTATCCTCATATTCACCCACGGCGCTTTGGGAGCATCTCCACGACAGCCGCCGCCGGCAAATGAGCTTCAGCGCCGTTGAGATGGTTTCCCTGGGGGAAAGGCTCCTGGCCCACTTTTGTGGTGAGGTGCTCAACAATCGAATTCATCCCGAAGCGGCCGCCATCTGCCACTACCTATCCCGGAGTGACACGCTCTTCGGGGATGTCCTGGTTCATCTGGTGAAGCACCACCAGGCTTACTTCGGTGACCTCCTCAGCCCCGGAACGGCGACCCAGACCCCCGACTGGCGCCGCTTTCTGGAGCGGGTCAAACCCGGACAACCACCCTTGGTTCCCGAGCACACCTTCGTACCCCTCGAGGAGCAGCATTTGGAGGAACTCTTCGGCGCCCTGGCCGCCTCCGGTCAGGGGCATCAAAAGCGCCCGACCCAGGTGGCCTACGCTGGTCACATCGCAGAGGCCTTCAACCGCAGCGCCATCCTATGTCTGGAGGCGGGCACGGGAACAGGTAAGACCCTGGGCTACCTGCTGCCCCTTCTGGGGTTTCTGGCCCGCAACCCTGGGGCCCAGGCCGTCATCTCCACCTACACCAAGAACCTCCAGGAGCAGCTCTTCGAGCGCGAATGGCCCATCTCCAAAGGGCTCCTGCCCGCTTTCGATGACATCCCCGCCGTCCTCCTCAAGGGCAAAAGCAGCTACCTCTGCGCGGAAAAACTCGACCTCCTCAATAGCTCCGCACTCACCGGCGGCGCCCGTCTGGCCTGGCTCTATCTGGTGCAGCTGGTTTACCATTTCCGCCATACGGATGTGGATGGGATCGGTGAGAAGGTGCGCACCTGGTTGGATGAACGCGGCTTCCTCAGCGCCATGCTGGCCGAGGTTACTGCGGCCAGCGGCTGTAGCCACCGTCACGTCCACTGCCCGGCTCAGATCGTTACCACCGAGGCCCGCCGGGCGCGCCTGGTGGTCACCAATCACCACAAGCTGGCCCTCATGAGGGGTGATCCCACCTTCAGCGGGCGCTTCCGTACAGTGGTGATCGATGAAGCCAACCACTTTGAAAACGCCGTGCGCAGCGCCTATCAGACGGAGGCTGCCTCGAGCGAGTTGAACCGCCTTTTGCGAATCGTGGCCAAGCCCCTGCGAAAAGCCCTCAGCCGAGCGGCCGGCGAGACCTTCGATCTGCTCAACGCCCACCAGGCGACCCTGGTCGCCCTTCAATCCGAGATACGCACTTTACACGGGGCTCTGGTGGCCCTCAACCCTACCGCCCGCCCCGGTGAGGTCAAAGAGCTGATTTATGCCCACAGCGCCTACCGCGGTGGCGAGTTGGCCGACCACCTCATGGCCATTTTGACCCAATTGTCCCGGCTGGTGAATGGGCTGGAATTTTTTCAAGAGGAGGAGATCTGCCGTATGCTGCGCATCCAGACGCGTACCGCCCTGCGGATGGGGAATGCCGTATTGGCTCTGAGCGAGTTCGGAGCGGCAGTCAAGCGGGTGCTCCTCAACGCCAAGCTTCAGGAGAACGTGGCGGCCTATGTCTGTTTTGGTCGCCACTGGGTCCTCACCCTCCAGGATGCGGATGTGGGGGGGCTGATCCGCGAGAAGGTCTATCCCGACCGCGAC